>DATKZN010000287.1:0-11924 GCA_035527955.1 Gammaproteobacteria bacterium | reverse complement strand
AGGTGGCCGATGTAGGGTTCGCTGGTCACCAGGGTCATCGGTATCTTTTTGCGCATGCGACGCTTGCGCAGGTCGGTATCCATGATGAAGGCATATTCATAGGCGGGTCCGAAACAGCTGGCAAACGGCATCGCGCCGACAATCACGGGGCCCGGGTTCTCCAGCAGCTGTTCGTAGGCGGTATGCGCCTTCTCGGCATGGTCGATGGTGCAGATGGATACCGTGTGACCGTCCGGCCCTGAACCCGGCACCTCTTCGAAGGCAAGCCGCGGCCCGGTGGCAATGATCAGGTAGTCGTAGTCAATGCCCTGGCCGTCTGCCAGTTCGAGGCGGTTGGCCTGCGGATCAATACGGGTAACCTTGCCGGCGATAAAATCGACGTTTTTCCTGTTCAGCGCCGGACCCATCGGGAAGGTGATGTCCTTGCGCTTGCGCCAGCCGACGCCGACCCAGGGATTTGACGGTACGAACTGGAAATGGTCCGATTCGTTGATGACGGTAACCTTGTGTTCACTGCCCAGTTCCGCGCGTAATTCATAGGCCGCCGGCATGCCGCCGGTTCCTGCCCCCAACACTACCAGGTGTGCCATTGATTCCTCCTTATTCTTGAACCTGAGCCAGGACCGGGCACATGCTGCCGCACAGGCTGGCTGATACTGCGAACCCACCCCGACTGCCCATCGGTCGCACCGGAATTCGCTGCCGGGCAGTATATTCCATTGCTGTCATTCACGCAGTGGGAGCGGCCGATTAATTTCGTGTATCACAAATTGCCGACAGCGCTATTAAAATACGTCAATATAGACCAGCAAACCGTGACGCCCACAGGAGTTTCAACACCATGGAGATCGTCAATCTGATCGGGTCGCTGGCCGGTATGCTGACGACCGTTGCCTTCGTGCCACAGGTCGTCAGGACCTGGAAAACCGGCTCGGCGCAGGATATTTCCCTGCTCACATACCTGTTTTTCACCTGCGGCGTGCTGCTGTGGCTGGTCTACGGAATCATGTTGCATGCACTGCCGGTCATTGCCGCCAACGGCGTCACCCTGGCGCTGTCGACATCCATACTCGGCTTGAAGATCAGGGACATGCTGGCCCGGCAGCGGCGGCTGCGAGCCGCCGATCAGCGCACCTTGTAACGGCGCTGTACTAACAGCCTGCCATCCCGGCATCGATTCTGGTGTAGATTACTCGCCTGGCCTGGCTAACAGTGGAGACATAGCCGTGTACCCGATCCAACGCCTCGAAATGATGGCAGCCATCACCCTGCTGTCTCTGCTGGTCATCGGTACCGTGCTGGTTCTGAGACCGTTCATCATTTCGCTGATCCTGGCCGCGGTACTGGCCTACGCCTCGTGGCCGGTCTACGAATGGCTGCTGGCCCGGCTGCGCAACCGTCCCGGCGCGGCGGCACTGGTCATGACCGTGCTGTTGCTGCTGACGCTGGTCACCCCGTTCGCAGTGATGGGCGTGAGCCTGGCGGACAATACGGTGGAATTGCTGCGCCTGCTGCGCGAGTCGCTGAACCGGCCGCTGCCGGCGCCCCCGGACTGGCTGCAGAATCTGCCGCTGGCCGGCGGCTACCTTCACGGCAAGTGGCTGGCGATGATGCAGCATGAGGAAGGCACGCTCCTGCTTCAGTTCCGCGAGCAACTGCAGCAATTGCCATTGCGCAGCTGGGCCATCGATGCCGGCACCGCGCTGGTGAATGGCGTGGTACTGATCAGCTTCAGTGTACTGATCTGTTTCTTTTTCTACCGTGACGGTCCCGCCATCACCACGCGCATGCAGGCGGTCATGGAACGCCTGACCGGGCACCGTGCGCGCAACCTGATCGAGGTTACCGCCGGTACCGTGTCGCGGGTGGTCAACGGCATACTGGGCACCGCGCTGGCACAATCGGTGCTCGCACTGATCGGGTTCTGGATCGCCGGCGTACCCGGCGCCATGCTGCTCGGCCTGCTTACCTTCTTCCTGTCCATTCTGCCGATGGGGCCGCCGCTGGTGTGGATTCCCGCCACGGCGTGGCTGTACTTTCAGGGAGACGTCGGCATGGCCATCTTCCTCGGCACCTGGGGCCTGCTGCTGATCAGCAGCATAGACAATTTCGTCAAGCCGTTCCTCATCAGCCGCGGCGGTTCGCTGCCGCTGCTGCTGGTATTCATGGGCGTGCTCGGAGGGTTACTCGCGTTCGGATTCATCGGCGTATTCCTGGGCCCGGTGATACTCGCCGTGGCCTACGCCTTGCTGACCGAGTGGATCAACCCGACGCAGAACGCCGCCACGCAAAACGAAATGGCTGACAGCTGACAGCGCATCGCGTGCGCGACACCCGGGCATGATGCCGGGAGGCTATTGCTGGTTTGCCTGGTGGCAACGACTGCAGCGTTTCGCGGGACCGCCCGGCCTGCCTGCCTTTTTCAGATCCAGATGACAACCGAGGCAATGGTCATGAAATGCATCAGGGCTGTTGCGCGGCATGCGTGAACCCGCCATATGGCAGGAACGACAGGCGCGCTTGATGCGAATGCCGGGCGATGTGTGGTGACACGTTACGCACTCGATGTCCTCATGCCTGTGATGCGAAAACTGTACGTTACCCGGCGCGGACTCGATCACCACCGTATCGGGCGGCACTGCCGGCACTCCGGCCGCGCAGCTCACCAGACAGGCCAGCAGCAATATCCGCGCATTCATGAATTCTGAAACCATGCGAACAGCAGCGACAGGACTGTCAACAGCATTCCGATCGCAAGTGCCAGGATTCGTGCCAGCCAGATACGCATACTGTTATTACGCCATGTCGAAAAGTTCGGTGTGGATGTGCCGCAGAGGCACGTCCATGACAGCAAGACTGCGTTCGACGCTGTCGGTCATCGGTTTCGGCCCGCACAGGAAATACTCCAGTTCGCGACAATTGTCGGGCAGGTGGCGCTGCAGCATGTCACGGGTGAGGTAGCCACGCTCTCCGGTCCAGTCCGGCGGCGGTTCCCTGAGCGTGATAACCAGGTTCATTTGCAGGCGTTCCTGCAGCGCCTGCAATTCCTCCCGGGCCGTCAACCGCTCCAGGCTCCGGTAGGCATAGAACAGCCATACCGGCCGTCGGTCGCCGCGGTCCGCCAGCGTCCGTAACATGCTCAGGATCGGCGCGATGCCAACCCCGCCCGCCACGAACGCGTAACCCGGCGCGTGCGGATGGCGGTCGCATGAGAATGCACCGAACGGGCCGTCCAGGTAGACACACTCGCCCGGCACGGCCGTGTCGATACGCGATGTGAAATCACCCAGCCGCTTGATGATGAATTTCAGTCGCTGCGCTTGCTGCGCACTGGAGGCGACGGAAAATGGATGCTCGCGCATTGCCAGCGGCAAATGCCAGAGATTCAGCCAGACGAACTGGCCCGGCATGAACGTCAGTCCGGAATGCCCTTCCGGCGCCACCGTCAGTGTCCAGGCATCGCCGCGCTCCGCCTTGACGTCCACCACGCGGTATCGGTGGCGCATGATGAGCAGCGGCCTGACCAGACGCACATACAGCAGCAGGAGAAAAACACCGACTGACATGACCAGCCACAATTCGCGCTTGAAGGGCGCCTCGACGTAGTAGTTGACGCCGGCAACGTGGACCGTGGCCAGGCCGACGGCAAGTACGGCGAGCACAGCATGCAGGAAGCGCCACAGGTCATAGTGCAGATGCAGCGCCTTGCGCCACAGCGAGGTCACCATCAGTAATATCATCGCGATCAGCGCCACGTTGCCGGCCAGCATGTGCCAGGGCGCATCGGGCTTGAGATATTCGACCAGCAGCGGCTCCACGCCGACCAGGATGAGTGGATGGGCCAGCAGCAACACAAAGGCGACCAGCGCGATCCAGCGATGAAAGTAGTAAATGATATCGATGCCGAAGGCGTGCGTTATCCATTTTAAACGCGCGGTCAGCAGAAACATGGTGAACATGATTGCCAGCGCCGAGAAACCGAGCGCAACCGCGAAATCCCAGTTGAATGTCGTGCCTGGCGGCAGCTTGCCGACCAGCAGCACAACCGGCGGCAACAGGACCAGCAGCAGATACAGGCTGATCCACAACAGCCCGCGCAGCGTGTAACCGGGCCTGGCTACCACGCCACGCACGCAGAATCAGCTTCGACCGGGAACCCGGGATCATAGTGCCGCATCACGGCATTATACGCCTGCCGCCGGGCAGGTGCGTACACCCGGCAAGCGCTGCTTATGCAGTGGATCCGTCGACGTCAACCGTACACGTCGTCGCGATGATTGATGAAATCGAGATAGTCGATGTAGTGGCTGCCGTCGCAGGAAAATACCAGCCCGACCATGCCATTGATGATATTCAGCGAACCCGAGCGCAGGTAAATGGCATCGTCCTTGTGACGCAGGGCGCGGATGATGTCCAGCACCACACGTATCTTGTCCGGCGGCACGCTGGCGTTAAGCGGGTACAGGGTATGCAGAAAGCCCTTGTGAAAACCCGGCGCGAGAAATTCCTCCTTGAGATACACCTGGTAATTATACGGATCGGTCATCGACCACAGTGTCACCTGGCCGCTGGAGAAGTGAATCTTGGCGTGGAAGATACCGCGTTCGCGCAACAGCACTTCCACGGTATCGATGACGGCATCGAGCTGATCGTCGAATTCGTTGTTGACCCGGGACTGGCTGAACAGGAACTGCCGAATCGACGGATCGCCTCTAATCTGTAACCAGCGTTTCAGCATGCGCCCCTCCCTGCTGCAGGTAACCACTGGGTTATTTGCAAGAATTGAGCCAGTCATGCCGCAACTGATTTTACAGGGATTTTCCTGGAACCCTGGGGAATTTTTTGCACACATCGGGGGCGGGCGCACTGACAGTGTGCAGATCAGGATCATACTGCCACGCTAGCCGTCCGTGGTTCGACTCCTGGCCTTGCCGATGTGGATGGCGCGGTTGTCGACGGCAAGCGCCGCCTCATGCAGTGCTTCGGACAGGGTCGGGTGTGCGAACACCGTGCGCGCGATATCCTCGCTGCTGGCACCGAACTCCATGGCGATCACGGCCTGGCCGATCAGCTCGGAGGCCTGCGCACCCAGGATATGCACACCCAGCACGCGATCGCTGGCCGCATCGCTCAGCACCTTCACCATGCCATCGGTTGACTGTATGGCACGCGCACGCCCGCTCGCGGCAAAAGGAAAGATACCACTGCGAAATGCAACGCCGGCATGCCGGAGCGCTTCCTCGCTCTGGCCCACCCAGGCGATTTCCGGGTGGGTATAGATCACCGAAGGAATCGTGGCGTAATTCACCTCGCTGTTCTGGCCGGCGATACGTTCCGCCACGGCAATCCCTTCTGCCGAACCCTTGTGCGCCAGCATGGGTCCGCGTACGGCATCACCGACCGCGTACACCTCGGGCAGATTGGTCTCACAGTTGTCATCCACATGGATGAAACCGCGCTCGTCAAGCAACAGGTCGGCCGCAGGCGTCGCCAGCCCCTCGGTACACGGACGCCGTCCCACCGCCACGATCAGGCGATCGACAGCAAGCAGGTGCGCACCCGTGCCGTCCTGGTACTGAATCTCGATGCCGTTACCGGTCACCTGCGTCGCCTTGACCACCGCCCCCAGGCGGATATCCAGGCCCTGCCTGCCATAGAGTTTCAGCGCGGCAGACGCGATCTGCCGGTCGGCCATGGCGAGGAACAGGTCCTGCGCCTCGAGCAGCGTCACTTCGGCACCGAGGCGGCGCCAGACGCTGCCGAGTTCCAGGCCGATGACGCCGGCACCGATAATGCCGAGTCGCCGCGGTACGTTGTCCCAGTCCAGCGAGCCCGCGGAATCGACGATGGTCTCGCCCTGCAGTGGCGCCGCATCCAGCGCCGTCGGTCGCGAGCCGGTGGCCAGGATCACGTGCTGGCCGCTCACGGTCTGCTGCTCACCGGTGTGCAAAGCGATGCTGACCTGACGCCCGGGCAATAGCTGGCCACGGCCGGGAATCCAGGTGATCTGGCTGGCCTTGAACAATGCGGCGATGCCACCGGTAAGGTCCCGCACGATCGTGTTCTTCTTGGCGATCATGGCCGGCACGTCGAGTGTCAGTCCGTTCACGCCGATGCCGTGCCGGGAGGCATGGTGCTGCATGCTGTCATACAGCTCGGAACTTTCCAGAAGGGCCTTGGACGGGATACAGCCGGCATTCAGGCAGGTACCCCCCAGCGCGGGCTTGCCGTCCGCGCCCAGCCAGTCGTCGACACAGGCGGTACGCAGGCCGAGCTGGGCACAGCGTAACGCGGCGACGTAGCCGGCGGGTCCGGCACCGATCACAATGACATCGTAACTATCACTCATATCAGGCTGCCGTTCATGTCATACCACCGTTTACAAGGCATGCCTGCCTCTGTGGCGATTCTTTGCCGAGTATAGAACACCGCTACAGGCCGCTAGATATCCAGCAGCATGGCAGCCGGGTCTTCCAGCAACTCGACAATGGTCTTGAGGAAGGTGACGGCACTCTTGCCATCGACCAGGCGGTGATCGTAGGTCAGTGCCAGGTACATGACCGGTCGCACCACCACCTCGCCGTTCACCGCCACCGGCCGGTCCTGGATTCTGTGCATGCCCAGGATCGCGCTCTGCGGCGGATTCAGGATCGGCGTGGACAACATGGAGCCGAATACGCCGCCATTGGTGATCGTGAAAGTACCGCCGGTGATATCCTCGATCGCCAGCTTGCCCTCGCGCGCGCGCGTGGAAAAGGCCAGGATCTCGGTCTCGATTTCCGCAAGGCTCATGTACTCGGCGTTGCGCAGGATCGGGACCACCAGTCCGCGATCGGTGCTGATCGCCACTCCGATGTCGCAAAAGCCATGGTAGACGATATCGTCGCCGTCGATGGACGCATTGATGTCCGGGTGACGCTTGAGCGCCTCGGCCGCGGCGCGCACGAAGAACGACATGTATCCCAGACGTACACCATGCGCCTTTTCGAAGGCATCGCGATGCCGGTCGCGCAGGGTCCTGACCGGTTCCATGTTGACCTCGTTGAAGGTCGTCAGCATGGCCGTGGTCTGCGTGGCCTGCAGCAGGCGCTCGGCAATGCGCGCACGCAGGCGTGACATCGGCACGCGTTTTTGCGGGCGGTCTTCCTCGATCAGTGGCAGGTCAGGGGTTCCGGGTTGCTCCCTGGTAACGGGTTGCTCCCTGACAACCGGCGCGTTGGCCGGCGCCTGCTTTTCGACGTGCACCAGCACATCGCCCTTGGTGATGCGGCCGCCCTTGCCCGAACCGTAGATATGCCGGGGATCCAGATCATGATCGGCGACCAGCTTGCGTACCGCCGGGCTGAGCGCGGCATCGTCCTGCGCCGGCACGGAATTACTGGCCTGTGCCGCGACGGCACCTTCCTGACCAGGTGCGGGGGTCGCAACTGCACTGGCAGCAGCCGTGGACTGGCCGGCACCATTTGGCCTGATGACGGCGAGAACCTGGTCGGCCACGACCGTGGCGCCGTCCTCGATGAGGATGCTTTCCAGCACACCGTCCTCGGGCGCCGGCACTTCGAGTACAACCTTGTCGGTTTCGATATCGACCAGCGCCTCGTCACGCCGGATGGTATCGCCAGGCTGCTTGTGCCAGCAGGCGATAACGCCGTCACTGACTGATTCCGGGAGGGCGGGCACCCTGACTTCAGTCGCCATGTCGGATTGGTCCCCGTTGTTGGTGGTTGCGGGTCATCGCTCGAGGCAAACCGGCACGGTATTCAAGCATCCAGGCCCAGAGCCTGCACGACCAGCTGCTCCTGTTGCTGCACATGCACGCTGGTATAACCCACTGCCGGCGCCGATAATGCGGCGCGGCCAGTATAGATAAGTTTGTTTTCAGCGCCAATCACTTTCTCGAACTTGTGGCGCGCTGCGTACCAGGCGCCCTGGTTCTGCGGTTCTTCCTGGCACCACACGTATTCGCGCACATTCGGGCAACTGGCCAGCTCCTCACGCAGCAGGCGCCAGGGAAACGGGTACAGCTGTTCGACGCGCATTAAGCCCACGTGATCGAGCTGCGCGGCGCGCTTGCGCTCCAGCAGGTCGTAATAGACACGCCCGCTGCACATGACGAGGCGCGTGATGACCGACTTGTCGGTGGTGCCTGTTTCACCGATCACCGGTTGGAACCTGCCCGCGGCGAGTTCGTCCAGCGTGGAGGTAGCAAGCTTGTGGCGCAGCAGGCTCTTTGGCGCCATGACCACGAGCGGACGACGCAACGGACGAATCATCTGCCGGCGCAGCATGTGGAACATCTGCGCCGGCGTAGTCGGGTTGCACACCTGGATATTATGGTCGACACACAGCTGCAGGAAACGTTCCAGCCGCGCGGATGAATGTTCCGGACCCTGACCTTCGTAGCCATGCGGCAGCAGCAGGGTCAGGCCGCACAGCCTGCCCCATTTAGCCTCCCCGGAGGCGATAAACTGGTCGATCACCACCTGCGCAACATTGGCAAAGTCGCCATACTGCGCCTCCCAGATGGTCAGCGTTTCCGGCTCGGTGGTCGCGTAACCGTACTCGAATGCAAGCACCGCCTCCTCGGACAGCATCGAGTCGAAGACCAGGAAGTGCGGCTGCCCGTCGGCGATGTTTTTCAACGGCACCCAGATGTCGTTTTGCTTCTGGTTGTGCAATACCGCATGGCGATGGAAGAAAGTACCTCGCTCGCTGTCCTGCCCGGATATGCGTATCGGGTAACCGTCGCGCAACAGGCTCGCGAAGGCCAGCGATTCGGCAAAACCCCAGTCGGCCGGCAAGGCACCGGCTGCCATCTTGCGCCGGTCTTCCATGATCCTGGCAACACGCGGGTGCAACTCGAAGCCGACCGGCAGCTGTTGCAGGCGTTCAGCCAGTTCGACCAGTACCTGCTTGCTGCACCGGGTATCGCAGGGCTGGTCCCAGGTGTGGCCGAGATAGGATTTCCATTTCACCGCCACTGCCGGGTCGACCGGCTGGCCAAGCATGACGGCCGGCGTCACACTCTGGCCGGCATCGAGCAGCGTACGATACTGCAACGCCATTGCATCGACGGCCTCCGCACTTGTCCCCCGGCTTGTCGCAAGTTTCTCTGCGTACAGCGTGCGCGTGCTCTGCAGATTACGAATATCGCGGTACATGATCGGCTGGGTGGCCGCCGGTTCATCGGCCTCGTTATGGCCATGGCGGCGGTAACAGACCAGGTCGATCACGACATCCTTTTTGAAGGCCATGCGATAGTCGAGCGCGACCTGGGTGATGAACAGCACCGCCTCCGGGTCATCGCCGTTGACGTGGAAGATCGGCGCATTGACCATCTTGGCAACATCGGTGCAGTACAGGGTCGAGCGCGCATCCTTGACCTGACTGGTGGTAAAACCGATCTGGTTATTCACCACGATATGTACGGTGCCATGTGTCGTAAAGCCGCGCAGCCCGGACATGTTGAACGTCTCCATCACCACGCCCTGCCCGGCGAAGGCCGAGTCGCCGTGAATGACCACCGGCAGGATGCGCTCGCCCTCATCGTCCCCGTAGCGCTGCTGGCGTGCCCGAACCGAACCCTGCACGACCGGCGAAACAATCTCCAGGTGCGAAGGGTTGAATGCCAGCGCCAGGTGTACCTGGCCGCCGGTGGTGGTTATGTTCGAGGAAAATCCCTGGTGGTATTTGACGTCGCCGGAAGTCAGCTCCTTGCTGTGCTGGTCCTCGAATTCAGAGAACAGCATCGAGGGCAGCTTGCCAAGAATATTCACCAGCACGTTGAGGCGTCCACGGTGCGACATACCCATGACGATTTCCTTGACGCCCTGCCCGCCGGCACGGTCGATCAATTCACCCATCAGGGGTATCAGGCTCTCGCCGCCTTCCAGCGAAAAACGTTTTTGTCCGACGTATTTCGAGTGCAGGTAACGCTCGATGCCTTCTGCTGCGGTCAGACGCTGCAGCAACCATACCTGCTTGTCGGCCGCGATCCCCGGGTGCGACTGTACACTTTCAAGACGCTGCTGGATCCAGCGTTTTTCCTCCGTCGCGGACATGTGCATGTATTCCGCACCGATGGTCTCGCAGTAGGTACGGTTGAGTGCAAGAAGGATATTTTCAAGCGTCGCCTTCTCAGGCCCGACCAGCGAACCGGTGCGGAACACGGTATTGAGATCCTCATCGGAAAGTTCATGATAGCGCAGGTCAAGCTCGCTCACAGGCGCCGCACCGTTCTGCTGCAACGGGTCGGTACGCGCGTATTGATGGCCGCGAAAGCGATAGGCATTGATCAGCTGCAGTACGCGCACCTGCTTGCGCTCGAACTCGAGGCGCGTCTCGGTGACGCGTGCGATGCGGTGGCCGCGCAGGTGGCCGGTCAGTTTCGAGAATTCGTCGCGCAGCTCGGAATGAAGGACATCATCGACGGCCTTGCCATTGACCTGCGGCAGCTGCTGAAACCAGGCATGCCAGCGCTCATCGACCGAGTCCGGATCCCGCTGCCAGCTCTCGTAGAGTGACTCGAGCCAGGAACCGTTGGTGCCATCGAGCAGCGAGGACTGTTGCAGCGTAAGCATGCGTGAGTTGCTCATTGTTCAATGACTCCGGCTGTACTGGGTAGCATTAGCAGCGAGTATAGGGGACCAATACTTATATAAACGATATCGTTGTCCTGAAGATTTACTTTAGACCGCGCCTGCGGGCCATTGTTAGCCGGCGCCGGTATCCAGTGGCCGGTGGCCGGTTGTCAGGGCGCAACGCCCCGTCCCCCTCGTGACCGCAATTACGGACATGCCTGAGGGGAGAAGGTGAGACCATTTTACGGGCATAGCCCGGGTCGAGAGGCTGGCCTGGGGACCATGCCAGAGCCGAGAGCACCAAAAGCAGGCGCCTTAGGCGACGCAGGAGCAGTTGCCGAGGAAGCCCGGAGACCGTCCCTGCAGGCAAAAAAAAAGGGCTGCACAAGGCAGCCCGTTGAGTCTCAGGGGACTGTGATTCTCTTACTGGCTGTTGCTGACCATATACTCGACGGCAGCCTGGATTTCGTCATCGGAACAGGCCATGCAGAGCCCCTTCGGTGGCATCGCGTTCAGGCCCTTGATCGCACTGGTCATCAGAGCTGCCATCCCTTTGCCGATACGAGGCGCCCAGGCGGCGGCATCACCCAGTTTCGGGGCCCCGGCCGCACCGGTAGCGTGGCATGCCATGCAGCTGCCGTTGTATACCTGCTCGCCTGATTTCGGTTCCGCGGCAACCGGCGCGGCGCTGGCCATTTCAGTGCCAGCGGGCGCGGCAGCAGTCACGGCCGGGGCCGGAGCCGATTCACCCCCCACGTTAACCTGTCCCACCGGCGTAATGTTCTGTATCACGGCCTCATCCGGCTTGTATTCAGCCACTTCGCTGGTCAGGTTGCTGGCGATCATGACCAGAATGATCGCGAGGACCGCGAGGGCACCCATGATGGTGAAGAATGTGGTGTAGAACTGTTTATCCTGACTCAAGGTAATCTCCTGAATGATTTGCAGTGCTGCGTTATGGCGACGGATGGATTGTGCCCCGGCTGCCAGGTGGGGCGGATTATACTGAAAAGGCCGGGCTCATGAAATTACCGGCCAACTCCGCCGTAGACCCGCCTGTTGGCAGGCGGTATCCTTGCCTGCCTCTCCGTGGCAATCCCTGCCGGGTTAGCATCAATCGCCGGGGTGAGGAAGCAAAAAGCGCCCGTAGCTCAGTTGGATAGAGTGTCGGTTTCCGAAACCGAAGGTCACAGGTTCGATTCCTGTCGGGCGCGCCATATACAGCAACAGGTCCGCATCTTCCGATGTGGACCTGTTCCGCTTCGACCAGCAGGAAGCGAAGCTGTGAAACAGCTTTGACCGGGTACCGGTCGGGCGGCTGGCCTGGGCCATGCCAGAGCCGAG
>DATKZN010000286.1:0-9579 GCA_035527955.1 Gammaproteobacteria bacterium | reverse complement strand
AGATCGGCTACAACCGGGCCGCGCGCATGATTGAACATATGGAAGATACCGGTGTCGTAGGCCCCATGGAAACCAATGGCAGCCGCGAGGTGCTGGCACCGCCAGCACCCGAGTGATGATATGTACATCCACTTGCTCAGGGCCCTGTGCACCGGCCTGTTTATCGTTGTAACCCCCGTTCTGTCCGGGCCCGCGCCGGCCTACCTCGATCATTTCTTCAACGATCTGGCCACGCTGCAGGCGGACTTCGACCAGCAGGTCGTCGATGCCAACCGGCAATCCGTGCAATCCTCGCAGGGACACATGTGGATCATGCGCCCCGGACGCTTCCGCTGGGATTACCTGACGCCCTACAAGCAACAACTGGTCGCAGACGGCACGCGGGTGTGGTCCTACGACGAAGACCTGGAACAGGTCACCGTGCAGGCCGCCAGCGAGGTATTGACTGCAACCCCGGCGATGTTGCTCAGTGGCACGAAGCCGCTGGAACAGGTATTCACCTTCGAGGAACTGGCGGCCAACCAGGTACAGCTGACCCCGCGCACCGATGACAGCAATATCACCTCGCTCACACTCGCCTTTGCCGACGGGCTGCTGACCCGGATCGAGGCGCATGACACCTTCGGCAACACCACGACCTTCAGCTTTTCCAACGTGGTGCGCAATCCGCCTATAGGGCAGGACATCTTCCGCTTCGTGCCGCCGCCAGGGGCCGATGTCATCGGAGACGTTGACTGACGCGTGACTTCATGACGCGCCACGCCGAACCCTACCGGCCGCTGGCCGACCGCATGCGTCCGCACACCCTGGCTGCCTATACCGGGCAACCGCATATCCTCGGTGAAGGCAAGCCGCTGCGCCGCGCCATCGAGGAGGGCAACCTGCATTCCATGGTGCTTTGGGGCCCGCCGGGTACCGGCAAGACCACGCTGGCACGGCTGCTGGCCGAACAGACCAACGCGGAATTCCTCACCCTGTCGGCAGTACTGGCCGGGGTCAGGGAAATCCGCGCCGCGGTCGCCACCGCGCAGCAGGTACGCGACCTGGAAGGGCGTCCAACCATCCTGTTCGTCGACGAGGCGCACCGCTTCAACAAGTCGCAACAGGACGCCTTCCTGCCCTACGTGGAAGACGGCACGCTCATCTTCATCGGTGCCACCACCGAGAACCCGTCATTCGAACTGAACAGCGCCCTGCTGTCACGCGTGCGCACCTACGTACTGAAACGGCTGGAGCCCGAGGCACTGCGTGCCATCATCGATGCCGCACTGGCCGATCCCGACCACGGGCTGGGTACTCGCCGGCTGGTCATTGCCGATGACTGGCTCGACCGGCTGGTCGTGGCCGCGGACGGCGACGCACGCCGCGCGTTGAACCTGCTGGAAATAGCCGCCGATCTCGCCGAGGAAGCGGACGGCAAGGCCGTCATACCCGAGACCGTGTTCAGTGAGGTTATCAGCGGCGGCACCCGGCGCTTCGACAAGGGCGGCGACGATTTCTACGACCAGATTTCGGCGCTGCACAAGTCGGTGCGCGGCTCCTGTCCCGATGCCGCGCTGTACTGGCTGGTACGCATGCTGGATGGCGGTTGTGATCCACTCTATCTCGCGCGGCGCATCGTGCGCATGGCCTCGGAGGACATCGGCAACGCCGACCCGCGTGCCTTGCAACTGTGCCTGAATGCCTGGGATGTCCAGGAACGACTTGGCAGCCCGGAAGGCGAGCTCGCACTGGCGCAGGCCGTGCTCTACCTGGCCTGCGCGGCCAAGAGCAACGCCGTGTACATGGCGTATAACACGGCACGCAGTGAGATCGGCAAGACCGGTTCGCTGGAGGTGCCGGTGCACCTGCGCAATGCACCGACCCGGCTCATGAAAGAACTCGGCTACGGCCGTGAGTACCGCTATGCACACGATGAACCCGAGGCCTACGCGGCCGGCGAGACCTATTTCCCCGATGGCATGGGGATGCCGCACTACTACCGGCCGGTGCCGCGCGGCCTGGAGATAAAGATTGCCGAGAAACTGGCCTATTTGCGCGAGCTGGACCGCAAACATTCAAAATAATGATTCCGGGAGCAGACCGCGACTGCGATCTTTCTATAAAATCCCGCGTAAAGACGCAATGCGCATCGCCACAGAGATCACCGGGACACAGAGAATTTTAAATTTTCCCGTGGTGTTGTTTGTAAGCAGAGCGCATCCGCGATCATCTTCAAGTGTGCCTGACAGGTCTGCCTGCGGGGAAATCATACGTGCCTGTATGGCATATCGGATGTAACATACCGGCATGATCACACTCGCGCAGAAATGAACCAGCTCATTGCCATTGCCACCGGCGGTGCCATCGGTGCGCTGCTGCGCTACTGGACCTCGGTGGCCGTGCACGGCCGGCTCGGTGCGGCCTTCCCTTATGGCACGCTGACGGTCAACGTCATCGGCAGCCTGCTGATGGGCTTTTTGTATATCTGGCTCATCGAGCGCTTGGCCGCCGGTCCGGCGCTGCGCGCCTTCCTGTTGATCGGTGTGCTCGGCGCGTTCACCACCTTCTCGACCTTCTCCATGGAAACGCTGAACCTGCTGGAATCCGGCCAGGTGAGCAGGGCGCTGGCCAATGTCCTGGTCAGTGTGTTCGTGTGTATCTCCGCCGCCGGACTCGGCGTATTCGCTGCGAGGCAGTTATGAACCAGCTCGACGTCATCTTTGTGCGTATTTACCTGACCGAAGGCGAGGGCCGCCTGGCAGGCCTGCTCAAACGCCTGCACGACGAGGAAAAGGTCAGAGGGGTGACCGTGTTCCGCGGCATCAGCGGCTTCGGCAAATCAGGCCGGCTGCATTCATCCAGCCTGCTGGACATGTCACTGGATCTGCCTTTGGTGGTTGAATTCTTTGACGAACCGCAGCGGGTCAAAAATATCCTGGCGCACATCGGCAGGGATTTCGAGCCGGGTCACATCGTGAGCTGGCCAGCGACGCTGCAGGCCTAGACCACGCGCACGCGGCCGGCCGCGACTGCCGCAGGCAGGGGGTATTCGCCAGCCCGCCGGCTCCTGCATTACAATCCTGCCCCTGAATCGTTAACCCGACATCTCCCACAAGGACTGCCATGCTCGATCCCCGACTCCTGCGCACCGAACTCGATGCCGTCGCAACACAACTGGCCCGGCGCGGCTACATACTTGATACCGCCGCGCTGCGGGCGCTCGAGGAGCGGCGCAAGGCCATCCAGGTGCAGACCCAGGAACTGCAGGCCGAACGCAACGCGCGCTCGAAAGGTATCGGCAAGGCCAAGGCCGCGGGCGAGGATATCGCGCCACTGCTGACAGAGGTCGAGGGCCTGGGCGACCAGCTCAAGGCCGCCGAGGAACAGCTTGCCGCGCTGCAGGATGAGCTCAATGCCGTCCTGCTGGACATTCCCAACCTCCCGCACGAGAGCGTGCCGGAGGGCAAGGGCGAGGACGACAACCCCGAAATCCGGCGCTGGGGTGAGCCGCCATCATTCGATTTCGAGCCCAAAGACCACGTCGATCTCGGCGAGGCCCTCGGCCTGCTCGACTTCGAAATGGCGGCCAAGCTCACCGGTTCCCGCTTCAGCGTCATCCAGGGTCCGCTGGCGCGCCTGCACCGGGCACTGATCCAGTTCATGCTCGACACACATACCCGAGCGCACGGCTACCAGGAAGTGTATGTGCCGTATCTGGTCAACGCCGACAGCCTGCGTGGTACCGGGCAGTTGCCGAAATTCGAGGAAGACCTGTTCCGGACTGCCGGCGAGCACGCGTATTACCTCATCCCGACTGCCGAGGTGCCGGTCACCAACCTGGCCCGCGACACCATCGTCGATGCCGACGACCTGCCGCTGCGCTTTACTGCCCACACACCGTGTTTCCGCTCCGAGGCCGGCTCCTACGGCAAGGATACGCGCGGCATGATCCGCCAGCACCAGTTCGAGAAGGTGGAGATGGTGCAGCTGGTGCGGCCGCAGGATTCCTGGACAGCACTGGAAGAACTCACCGGTCACGCCGAGGCCATCCTGCAACAGCTCGAACTGCCGTATCGCGTGGTCGCGCTGTGCACCGGCGATATCGGCTTTTCTGCCGCCAAGACCTACGACCTGGAGGTGTGGCTGCCTGGCCAGCAGAAGTACCGCGAGATTTCCTCGTGCAGCAATTTCGAGGCCTTCCAGGCGCGCCGCATGCAGGCGCGCTGGCGCAACCCGGAGACCGGCAAGCCGGAACTGCTGCACACGCTGAACGGCTCCGGGCTGGCCGTCGGCCGCACGCTGGTCGCGGTCATGGAGAACTGCCAGCAGGGGGATGGCTCGATTCGCGTACCGCCGGCATTGCAACCCTACATGGGAGACGTCACTGTCATCGGCGCGTGATGCGCAAATTCATAAACGAACGAACCTCGCGCAGAGACGCAGAGCACGCAGGAATTCCTGGATCTTCGCAAAAGTACTCGTTCACTTTGTACAAGGGCATTCGCGGGAACGACCTCGCATTGATCCCCGTTGTATTTATTATTTTCTCTGCGCCTTTGCGACTCTGCGCGAGGTAATTTTTTCGTGCTGGCCAGGATGAACGCAATCAGAAAATATGCACAATGCCGTTGACCGGCTTGTTGGTGAAGCGCAGCAACGTACCGGAGGCATCCTGCAGCACCAGTCCCGACTGGTTGCGCATGAAGGTGTAGCGTGTCACGGAATTGGTCTGCGGGCTGTACATGCTTACAATGTCGTTCTGCACTGTGATGTTGCCATTTATCCCGATCTTGCCCTGCTGCAGGCGAAAGCGGTTACCGCGGATCTGGAGGACTTCTCCGGCGCTGCCGTACCAGCGCCCGTCGAGAATCGATGCGCCCTGGTAGGGACTGCCGCTACGGTTCCAGGCGCCCGGACCGTAGGCGCCCTGGTTCGACGGGTTGCCATAGGTGGTGTTACCGAACGGACGGGTGGTACTACCCGGAAACATGCCTGGATAGCCGCCGCCAAACGGGCTGCCCCAGGCATTGTTGCCCCCCGGCATCGACCCGGGCGACATCCCGGACCAGGGCGACATGCCCGACATCCCGGACCACGGTGACATGCCAGACATGCCCGACATGCCCGACATGCCCGACCAGGGCGACATGCCAAAGGTATCGAACGGCGAAGCGAAGCCCGACATCATTGGAAAGGCGTTCATGCCGACGTTGAACGAGTTCAGCCCGCCACCAAGATTGTCGGTCCAGTTGTTGTTGCCCACACCGACGTTATTACCCAGCATGGCATCGGACATGACATTCATCATGGTCAGCATCATGCGGAACATCATGCCGAACATGTCGTCCGATGAGGCACGCACCTCCCCGGGCCCGGCAAGGACACAGACCAGAACGAGCATGGCACCTCTGTTATTCATCGCGTGATGTTCGCTGATTAACGCTTTACCCTTGATTTTAGGAAATATTTGCCGATATTGTCGCTGCCCGATTATAGTACCAGATGTTGTGTTTTGATATAAAAATGGCCCCTATATTTTGTGCTTGCAGGGTGTCAGGCCGGCTGGATCACGGTCTTGCCGCACACCAGGAGCAGCTCCGGTTTTCATTTAAGGATCATGCAATTAACGGCAACGTTCATGTTAGACTTGCACGTTTGAAGCCAGCCCGCTGTTAGCAATGACAAAAATCACAAAATTACTCGAGCAACGCATCCTGTTCCTGGACGGTGCCATGGGCACCATGATCCAGCGTCACAAGCTTGGCGAAGCGGACTACCGCGGCGAGCGTTTCAGCAACTGGCCGAGTGACCTGAAGGGCAACAATGACCTGCTGGTGCTGTCCCGACCGCAGATCATTGCCGACATCCATCGCCAGTACCTCGAGGCCGGCGCGGACATCCTCGAGACCAACACCTTCAACGCCACACGCGTGGCGATGGCCGACTACGGCATGGAGGAGTTGAGCCATGAAATCAATGTCGCCGCCGCGCGTCTGGCGCGCGGTGTCGCAGACGAATTCACGCAGCAGACGCCGGACAAGCCACGCTTCGTCGCCGGCGTGCTCGGGCCGACCAACCGCACCGCGTCGATTTCGCCGGACGTTAACGACCCCGGTTTCCGCAATATCAGCTTCGACGACCTGGTAGCGGCCTACGTCGAATCGACGCACGGACTGGTCGAGGGCGGCGTCGACCTGCTGCTGATCGAGACCATCTTCGACACGCTGAATGCCAAGGCGGCCGTGTTCGCCGTGGAACAATTCTTCGAGGAAACCGGCACCCGCCTGCCGGTAATGATCTCGGGCACCATCACCGACCAGTCCGGGCGCACGCTGACCGGCCAGGTGACCGAGGCCTTCTACAACTCGCTGCGTCATGCGCGGCCGCTGTCGATCGGTCTTAACTGCGCACTGGGCGCCGACCAGCTGCGCCAGTACGTGGAAGAGTTGTCAAACATCTCGGAAACCTTTGTCTCCGCGCACCCCAATGCCGGCCTGCCGAACGAATTCGGCGAATACGAAGAGACGCCGGAAATCATGGCCAAGGAACTGGCCGACTGGGCGGCGAACGGTTTCGTCAACATTATCGGTGGTTGCTGCGGCACCACACCGGCACACATCAAGGCCATCGTGGAGGCGGTCGGCCGGCACCCGCCGCGCAAACTGCCCGACATCGGGGCCCAGTGCCGCCTGTCCGGTCTGGAGCCGTGCAACATCGGTCCGGAATCGCTGTTCGTCAATGTCGGCGAACGCACCAACGTCACCGGCTCGGCCCTGTTCAAGCGCCTGGTCATGGAAGGCGACTACGAGACCGCGCTGGACGTGGCGCGCCAGCAGGTGGAAAACGGCGCCCAGATCATCGACGTCAACATGGACGAGGGCATGCTGGACTCACAGGCGGCCATGGTGCGCTTCCTGAGCCTGATCTCCGCCGAACCGGACATTTCGCGCGTGCCGATCATGATCGACTCTTCCAAGTGGGAGATCATCGAGGCCGGCCTGAAATGCATCCAGGGCAAGGGCGTGGTGAACTCCATCAGCCTGAAAGAGGGCGAGGCGGAATTCATCCGGCATGCGCAACTGGTCCGGCGTTATGGCGCCGCTGCCATTGTCATGGCCTTCGACGAGCAGGGCCAGGCCGACACCCGCGCGCGCAAGTTCGGGATCTGCCAGCGCGCCTACCGGATCCTGACCGAACAGGTCGGCTTCCCGGCGGAAGACATCATCTTCGACCCGAACATCTTCGCAGTCGCCACCGGCATCGAGGAGCACAACAACTACGGCCGCGATTTCATCGAGGCCACGCACGACATCAAGACAAAGCTGCCGCATGCGCTGGTGTCCGGCGGTGTGTCCAACGTTTCGTTCTCGTTCCGCGGCAACAACCCGGTGCGCGAGGCGATCCACGCCGTGTTCCTCTATCACGCGATCAAGGCCGGCATGGACATGGGCATCGTCAACGCCGGTCAGCTGGCCATCTACGACGAGATCCCCGGTGAACTGCGGGAGCGCGTCGAGGACGTGGTGCTGAACCGCCGTCCCGATGCCACGGAGCGGCTGCTGGAGATCGCCGAGCTGTTCCGCGGCGACGGCAAGGGCGTGCAGCAGGCCGAGACCCAGGAATGGCGCGAGTGGGAGGTTAACAAGCGCCTGTCGCATGCGCTGGTCAAGGGCATCATGGATTTCATCGAGCAGGACACCGAGGAGGCACGCCTGCAGGCCGGCCGGCCACTGGATGTCATCGAGGGGCCGCTGATGGACGGTATGAACGTGGTCGGCGACCTGTTCGGCGCCGGCAAGATGTTCCTGCCACAGGTGGTAAAGTCCGCGCGCGTCATGAAAAAGGCCGTCGCCTACCTGATGCCTTACATGGAAGCGGAGAAGGGCAACGTCAGGCAAACCAATGGCACCATTTTGATGGCAACGGTGAAGGGTGACGTGCACGATATCGGCAAAAATATCGTCGGCGTGGTGCTGCAGTGCAACAATTACGAGGTCATCGACCTCGGCGTCATGGTGTCGGCCGAGACCATCCTGACAACGGCAAAGGAGAAACAGGTCGATATTATCGGCCTGTCCGGGCTGATCACGCCTTCGCTGGACGAGATGGTGCACATCGGGCGCGAGATGCAGCGCCGGGGATTCACGCTGCCGCTGCTGATCGGTGGCGCGACCACCTCGCGCATCCACACGGCAGTGAAGATCGACCCGAACTACGCAGGTGCAGTGGTGTATGTACCGGATGCCTCGCGCGCCGTGGGTGTCGCCAGCAGCCTGCTGAGCGAGGACCGGCGCACGGCCTACATCCAGGACATCAAGGACACCTACCAGGCGCTGCGCGAACAGCGCGCCGCCCAGCAAAAAGAGCGCAAACTGCTGAGCCTGGCGCAGGCGCGCGCCAACAAGTTCGTCACCGACTGGAGTCACTACAAGGTGACGAAGCCCGCGTTCACCGGGCTCAGGGTATTCGACGACTATCCGCTGGCCGAACTGGTCCGGTACATCGACTGGAGCCCGTTCTTCAAGGCCTGGGAACTCTCCGGCAGGTTCCCGCAGATCCTCGATGACGCGACCGTCGGCAGCGAGGCCACGCGCCTGTACGAGGACGCCAACGCCATGCTGAAGCAGATCGTCAATGAAAAATGGCTGCGGGCGCGGGCGGTGATCGGTCTGTTTCCGGCCAGTACCGTCAACGATGACGACATCGAACTGTACACCGATGAGTCGCGCAGCAGCGTGCGCACCGTGTTCCACACCCTGCGCCAGCAGATTGCACACCGCGGCGACGCGCCGGACTACGCGCTGGCCGATTTCATCGCGCCGCAGGACTCGGGCGTCGAGGATTACATCGGCGCCTTCGCCGTCACCGCCGGCATCGGCATCGAGGAACGGGTCGCCGCCTTCGAGGCCGACCACGACGACTACAACAGTATTCTGCTCAAGGCGCTGGCCGACCGGCTGGCCGAGGCCTTCGCCGAGCGCATGCATGAACGCGTGCGCCAGGAATTCTGGAGCTATGCAGCGGCGGAGAACCTGTCAAACGAGGAACTGGTCCGCGAGGAATACCGCGGCATCCGCCCCGCGCCCGGCTATCCGGCGTGCCCGGACCACACCGAGAAGGCCACCCTCTGGGAACTGATCGATCCTGTCAGCAATGCCGGCATGAGGCTCACCGAGAGCTTTGCCATGCTGCCGACGGCATCCGTGTCCGGCCTGTACTTCGCGCATCCCGAGGCGCGCTACTTCGGTGTCGGCAAGATCGGCCGCGACCAGGTCGAGGACTACGCGAAGCGCAAGGGCATGAGCCTTAGCGAGGTGGAACGCTGGCTGTCGCCGGTACTGGGGTACGAGATTTGACGCATCGAGCACCTTGCCTGATCGCCTTCTTACAGCATCCCGCCACAGCCGGATGGTACGGTCAGCGTGCCTATGACAGCTGCCGGATACCGTGCCGGGTTTTACCAACGCGACTCAGGCCGACGACAATTCTGCCGCCAGGACAGGATGAAACCGGCGACAGCGCACAGTATTCACCCCGTCTTTCAATTGACCATTCAAGACCATCTTTCCCGGGAGCAGGGCAATCATGAATCAGAGA
>DATKZN010000285.1:0-3187 GCA_035527955.1 Gammaproteobacteria bacterium | reverse complement strand
CCGAGAATTCCTACAAGTATTCGATCGCGGAGTTTCATGGTCTGGCGGAACGGGCCGGTTTTGCTCCGGTCCGGGTGTGGAGTGATCAGGCCGGCCTGTTCAGTGTTCATTATCTGACAGCCGATTAGCGTGCGGTCACGTGAAACGTGAAACGTGAAACGTAATACGTGAAACGTAAAACGGGGGCAGACCACGTTGTCCGGTACCGTTGTTTCGACTGAATGTTGTATGCCGCTTGAAAACGTGGTCTGTCCCCGGTTTGCAGGCGGGTTACGTGAGGATTTCGATATGAGGACAGCCAGACCACGCCTGTCAGTGCACGCCGCATGCCTGCTGGCGATTGCCCTGTTCGGCATGGTGCAACTGCCGCAGGGGGCGCGGGCCGCGCCGCCACCGCCCGGCGCGAGCCTGGCGCCCATGCTGGAGACGGTGCTGCCGGCGGTGGTGAATATCTCCACCCGCGCCGCGCCGCAGATGCGGCGTAACCCCTTGCTGGACGACCCGTTTTTCCAGCGCTTCTTCGACTTGCCGGAGGTCCGGCCGCGCGAGCCGCAATTCCAGAGTCGCGGCTCCGGGGTGATCGTCGACGCCCGGCAGGGCTATGTACTGACCAATCATCATGTCATCGACGATGCCGAGGAGATCACGGTCACGCTGCGTGACGGGCGCAGTTTCACGGCGCGGCTGGTGGGACAGGACCCCGAGGTGGACATTGCGCTGCTGAGAATCGAGGCCGGCGACCTGACGGCCCTGCCGATCGCCGATTCCGATGCGCTGCGCGTCGGTGACTTCGTGGTCGCCATCGGCAACCCGTTCGGACTGGGCCAGACCGTGACCTATGGCATCGTCAGCGCCCTCGGGCGCAGCGGCCTGGGCATCGAGGGTTTCGAGAACTTCATCCAGACCGACGCCTCCATCAACCCGGGCAACTCGGGCGGTGCGCTGGTGACCACGCAGGGCCAGCTGGTCGGGATCAATACCGCCATCCTCGGCCCGTCGGGGGCGAATATCGGCATCGGTTTTGCCATCCCCAGCAACATGGTGCAGGCTATCGTGCGGCAGCTCGCCGAGCATGGCGAAGTGCGGCGCGGGGAACTCGGCGTGACGATCCAGGATCTGACGCCGGAGCTGGCCGCCGCGTTCGGCCTGCAGAATAGCGGCGGCGCGCTGCTGTCGCAGGTGATTACAGGATCCGCCGCCGACCAGGCCGGGCTGGCTGCCGGCGATATCGTGGTCGCGGTCAACGACCGCCCGATCCGCAGCGGCGATGCCCTGCGCAATGCGATCGGGCTGCTGCCGGTCGGCGAAACCCTGGCGCTCGACGTCATCCGCAACGGCCGGCCGCTGCGGCTGCGCGCGACCATCGCCAGTGCCGGTGAGGACGGTGCCGATGTCGGCCGGTTGAGCGGCCGACTCGCCGGGGCGATGCTCGGCGACCTGCCGGCCGGACCGGAGGGCCGGGGCGTACGGGTCATCGATGTGGAGCGTGGCAGCCCGGCCTGGCAAACCGGCCTGCGGCCGGGCGACATCATCGTCGCCATCAATCGCCAGGCATTGTCTGCCATGGCGGATGTGCCGGGGGCCCTGCAGCGTGCACCGGGCAGTCTGCAACTGAATATCCGGCGTGGCACGGCGGTGTTGTCTATCTACCTACGGGACTGAACTGATCAATGCGCCAGGGGGTCAGACTCGATTGATTTGCATCAACCGGCAATATCGAGGGGATGATGGTTGAATCAATCGAGTCTGACCCCATTGATCTTGTGCATTGATCTTGAAATGAAGGAGAGTCTTGTCATGCACAGGCTGGTGTTGCGTTCGTTGCTGTTATTGTTCGTGCTGTCTGCCGGCCAGGCCTACGCCCTCGATGGCGCGATAGAGAGCCTGCGCGAGACCGGCAAGGCATTTGCCTCGGTTGCCCGCGAGGTTTCGCCGTCGGTGGTTTTCATCCAGGTCGAGAAGAAATCCGATGTGGCGACGGGCGAACTCGCCGTGCCGTTCGGCGGTGAGGACTGGCCGTTTGGCGATGACCTGTTCAAGCGCTTTTTCGGCGACCAGTTTCCCGGTGGTATTCCCCGCTCCGGAGAACCGCATGGCGAACAGCGGACTGTCGGCCAGGGCTCCGGTTTCGTGTTCGCCGCCCGCAATGGCCTGCTCTCCGATACGACCTACATCATGACCAACAACCACGTGGTCGAGGGTGCCGACAGCATCCGCGTGAAGTTCCAGGACGGGCGCGAATTCGATGCCACGGTCAAGGGCCGCGATCCGCAGTCCGACGTGGCCGTCATCGAGATCAAGGCCGGCGGGCTGCCCGCACTGCGGCTGGCCGATTCGTCCACGCTGGAGGTCGGCGAGTGGGTGGTGGCCATCGGCAATCCCTTCGGCCTGAGCAACACCCTGACCGTCGGCGTGGTCAGTGCCACGGGCCGCACCAGTGTCGGCATCAATGATTACGAGGATTTCATCCAGACCGATGCCGCCATCAACCCGGGCAACTCCGGCGGGCCGCTGGTCAATCTCGACGGCGCGGTGGTAGGCATGAATACCGCCATCTTCAGCCGTAGCGGCGGTTACATGGGCGTGGGTTTCGCCATTCCGGTCAACCTGGCCAGCGCCATCGCCAACCAGCTGATCGAGTCCGGCGAGGTGACGCGCGGTTACCTGGGTATCTCGATCCAGCAACTGACGCCCGACCTGGCCGAGTCGTTTGCCATCGAAAAGGGCAAGGGCGTGCTGGTGGCCGAGGTCACCAAAGGCTCGCCGGCGGACCAGGCTGGCCTGCGCCAGGGTGACGTGATCGTGGCCTACGACGACAGGCCGGTGACCGAGATGGGCAGTTTCCGCAACCAGGTGGCGCTGACCCCGCCGGGCAGCCGCGGGCAGCTGACCGTGCTGCGCAATGGCAGGCAGGAAACGCTGTCGGTGACCATCGGCACGCTTGCCGAGGACGCCAAGGTCGCCCGGAGTCCGGCACAGGGTGCGGATGAACTCGGCCTGACCGTGCAGACCCTGACGCCACCGCTGGCCGAGCAGTACGGTGCCACGCCGGGTGAAGGCGTAGTGGTGACGGCGGTGCAGGCCGGCTCCCTGGCGGCCCGGGCCGGCATCGAGCCCGGCAGCGTGATCCTGCGTGTGAACCGCCAGGACGTCCACAATGCCGCGGAATTCAGCAAGGCGCTCAAGG
>DATKZN010000284.1:0-5706 GCA_035527955.1 Gammaproteobacteria bacterium | reverse complement strand
GTAGCACCGGCTCCGGCTGCACCTGCCGCAGAAGCCAAGTAAGTCACACTGCCACAGACGTGCACAAGGATGTGCATGTCTGGTGGAAACACAAGTGTGTCTGAGGTATAAACAGGCCTGGTTTCCAGGCCTGTTTTCTTTCCACCATCCGGCGCACATGCAGAGGTCTAAATGAAAGTACATCGACTGGCTTTGTTTCTCGTCCTGTTTTCCGTATCGGCAGTCATCTCCGCAGCACCTTACCCCCCCGGCTATAACGGCAGCTATCCCCGACACATCATCGACAAGAAAACCTCTGCCAATCCTGACACCATCGTCAAGGCAGGCGTCAACAAGCTGACTAACTTCATCAAGAGCGGGCAAGCCGCCGACCGCGACCAGGCAATCGCATTTATGACGACTGAAGTCGAACCCTACTTCGATTTCGAGTACATGACACGCTGGGCTGCAGGTCCGGCCTGGAACCGCATGTCACCCCAGCAGCGCGCCTACATGCAGGATGAGCTGAAGAAGTCGTTCATGAACACGCTGGCATCCAAGCTGGTGACGTATACCGACCAGCCGATCCGATATTTCACGCCGCGCGGCCAGGATGGCAACGACGTGCGTGTCAATGCCTGGATCATGCAGCCCACCGGCATCCCGACCAAGCTGGAGTTTCGCTTTTACAAAACCAACGATCAGTGGAAGATCTTCGATGTGAAGGCCGAAGGCAACAGCGCAGTGGTTTACTACCGCAAGCAGTTCCGTCACCTGATGCAGCCTGAAATCGCAGTCAACTACTAGCCAGATCGGTATATCCGTCCGCCGCTTCCGGCGGGCGGGTAACCATACAGATAAGACACCTGCTCCAGACCGGTCCGGAGCAACGCGTATCGCAATTGCCGGCAGTTACTGCCAGTGGACGGCGCAGGGCAACCCTGTCGTCAATGACTGTCAGAATACCGGCCGCCGCGGACCCATTCAGGGCAAGGATCTGTCACGCAACTCCAACCAGCCGTCCTGAAAGCTATTTTCTGAAACCTGATCGTACTTTCCCCGGTCGTTTATCCACGCCTGAACAGCCATAGCGAAAATCCCGGCGGGCCGTATAAACCGGCATGCCACCCCGCCCCAGACTCATTCTCACGGGCACGCCTGCTGATTCAATATCGGGTGGGGCCGTGCCGCTATATGCTAGAGTTATCCGCAGGTTCCGATGCCAGCACGGCAAACGCAGGCCGGGGTCAGCGGGTTATTGATTGGCAGAGCGGACACCAGGACGCTGCCCATTTCCGACACGTCAGAAAGGTAACCGGCAATGACACCGTACACGAAGACTTTGATTGGCCATCTCACCAAGGTAGAGGCCGGCTCGCTTGGCGCAAGATTACTGGATGCCAACGAAGGGCGCCTGCCACGCCTCTCAGTCAAGGGCGAACAGGACATGAGCGGACAACCCGGCTCCTATGTCTCGATCGTCCAGGGCGATATAAAGCTGCTGGCCGTGGTCACCTCGATCAGCGAAATCCCCGCCTCCGGCAATTCAGGAACCGGCAGGGCCATCAATCTGATCCCGCTGGGCGAGATCACCACCAGCGGTGTTTTCCAGAACGGTATCAAGAACTATCCCGTCACAGGCGCCGAGGTACACGACATCACCCGTGACGAAATGGAATCCATTTTCGTCAAGTTCCGCGCCCAGGGCTACGCCGTCGGCCGCTCTTCTGCCGATGACACCATCGATGTCTGCCTGGATCCGGCCGCGCTGTTCGGCAGGCACATGGCCATTCTCGGCCAGTCCGGTGCCGGCAAGTCCTGGACGGTCGCCAGCCTGCTGCAGCGAGCGGTCAAGCGCATGCCCAAGGCACATATCATCCTGCTCGATCTGCATGGCGAATACAGCTGGGAGGACGATGACGGCGTGCGCCAGTGCTCGTTCGACGAGAAGACTACACGCTATATCGATGCCCGTGACCTCGAAATCCCCTACTGGCTGATGACATTCTCTGAACTCGTGGACCTGCTGGTCGACCGTCAGGATGACTCCGCCTCCTCACAGATCGCCTTTCTGCGTGACTGCGTGCAGGATCTGCGCAACAAGTCCAACAAGGACCTGGGGATCGGGCATATCTCGATCGACTCGCCGGTGTACTTCTCCCTCAAGGAACTTTACGGCTACTTCGAAACCGCCAACAAGACCACTTCGAATTTTGGCAAGGACAAGGGGCCGCTGGCCGGGCTGTTCGACCAGTTCCTGATGCGACTGCAAAGCCGCATGAACGACATGCGCTATGCCTTCCTGCTGAACCCGAGACACCGCGTTTCCTCGGACACGCTGAGCGGGCTGCTGCGTGACTTCGTTGGCCTGGGCGATCCCAAGGCCCAGCTCACTATCATCGACATGAGCTCGGTACCGTTCGACGTGCGGCCGGTCGTGACAGCCCAGATCGGGCGCCTGGCCTTCGAGTTCAATTACTGGAATCCGCGCTACAAGGAATTCCCGTTGCTGCTGGTCTGCGAGGAGGCACACTCCTACATTCCGCGTGAGGGCAACATCCAGTACCGCGGCACGCTGCGCACCATGCAGCGTATCGCGAAGGAAGGCCGCAAATACGGCGTGGGCATGGCGGTGGTGACACAGCGCCCACATGATCTCTCGGAGACTGTGCTGGCCCAATGCAGCACCTTCGTGTGCCTGCGCCTGACCAACCCCGATGACCAGGAGTACGTGCGTGACCTGGTGCCCGAGGCAGAACGCGATCTGATCGACATTCTGTCCTCGCTCGGCCAGGGCGAGGCGATGATCATGGGCCTGGCCGTGCCATTACCAACTCGCGTGCAGCTGTTCAAGCCCGATCCGCCGCCCAACAGTTCCAGCGTGGATTTCTTCCGGCACTGGTGCACGGGTCCCGACGATCTGGATGTAGATGACATCGTGGACCGCTGGCGCCGCCAGGACCGGATGCACCGCTAGCGCGCATTTCTCACAGAAATCCCGAATGCTGGTCGCTCCCGGCATGGCCCAGGCCAGCCTCTGGATCCGGGCTATGCCCGTAAAAACGATCTCGCCTTCTCCTGCCTCCCGCGACGATGGACAGGAGTCCAAGTGTCGCGAAGCACAGGGATGTGCGAGAGCGACCACTTGAATGTGGCCCAGGCCAGCTTCTCGACCGGCATCCGGTCTCACCTTCTCCCTGTACACCGCAAGTACGGGTGCACGAGAATCAGCAGGGCCGGGATAGGCACCGCCCGATGACACACTGTTTGTTACTGAATTGGCATCACTTTCATGATTTCAATTCATTATGTCCATCAACAGTCGCCCGGCGAGAAATGCGGGCTAGAAGTACGCGCGAGGATCGCGATACCTGCTGCTGGCGAGGTGTCAGCTAGACTGCGGCTTCCTTGTTATCGATCAGATCATCGTAGCCGATAAGGTGCAGGATCTGTTCCCTGGCCGCCATGGCATCCTGGTAGCCAAGGTCGAGCAGCTCCTTGCAAAACGGCGCATCGAACATCAGGTAGCTCATCAATGGCCGGCCCTCGCGCGTCAACGCACCGATTCCTTTCAGCAGCATACGCACGGAGCGCGGAAAGTTGGCGGTGTATTTCTCTACAATGTCGCGCACATCCTGACTCGGCGAGATAACCAGGTAATCGATCTGGCGCAACTCGGTCTCGCCGTAAACGACACGCTTTTCCTTCGTCTCCGTGATGGTGTGGTTGATACGGCGCAGGCGCTCGATATCCGCGTCCAGGCTGTCCATGAACAGGCTGTCGAAGATATAGCCGGAGATCTGACCAAATGAGGGATAGCGGACATCACGCTCATCTTCCGGCGGCAGGTCCTGCTTGGTGTTCCTGACCCCGATGATCAGGAGGCGATTGGCGCCCAGGTGCAATGCCGGGCTCAACGGCGCCGTCTGGCGCATGGAGCCGTCACCGAAAAATTCATTGCGCAGTTTGACGGACGGAAAGAGTACCGGGATCGCCGATGAAGCCATCAGGTGATTGAGCGTCAGCTCAGTGGGCTGACCACTGCGGCGCGTGCGCCTCCATGGTAACAGCCCGGCCTGTCCCTGGAAAAAGCTGACCGACAGGCCACTGGTGTACCCCGATGCCGTAACGGAAATCGCGCGCAACGCGCCGCTGTCGATCGCCTGCTGAATCCGGGCAAACCGGATATGCCGTTCCAGCAATTCGCGTAGCGGGCTGTTGTCGAGAACGGACTCCGGCTGGTTCTTCACCAGACCCCCGAGCAGAAAGCTTGTCGCCCAGCGCCATGCACTGACGAAGGCCGTCCAGCCATCCACCTTGAAAACCTTGCCAACATGGAAATTGGACCAGATACCCCAGAGGCGATCCACGCCTTCCCTGAACCGGGTCGCGCTGCTCGCCAGCAGCACGGCATTGAGTGCGCCGGATGAGGTACCGCAAATGACCGGAAACGGATTCTCGACATCCTCGGGCAGCATGTCGGCTATGGCCTTCAGCACCCCCGCCTGGTAGGCATTACGTGCTCCTCCACCCGGCAGTATTAAGCCAGTGACCTGTTTTTCCTGCTTCTTTTTGAAGGAAAGCCAGTACATGCCGTGGACAGATTAATCCCCTGTTATTAACAGCATATCGGCCTGCAAGGCCATATTTATAATGGAAATGCCTGTAAATAGCGATACACGCGCCGGCCGTGGCACAGGCCGGGCCAATCGCCACATGCCTGCGGCACCCCACGGACGCACGTTGCGGCACGGAGGCAACGCTGAACCACACAGCGAATGCTTGAAGCACGCCCTGCATACCGGCCCGCGCACATGCCATCAAACACCCTGTCTCGCCGCGCATCGCAATGTCCGCACGACGGTTACGATTCCAGCGCGACCTCGCAAATAACGTGGCGCTCGCACACACCGGGACGGCAGTTGATATGGATCAAGATCATAACGCAGGGACAGACAATATACTTTTTCCGCTCACGATCACACACATCGCCCTGCACCAGCGAGGAAATCAGCATGAAAGCCGGAGAACTCTGTAACCGTGACGTGGTCACGGCAACGCGAGACATGTCCATCCAGGAAGCTGCCCTCCTGATGCGTGAACATCATGTCGGCTGCCTGATTGTTGTCGAGGAAGTCTCCGGACATACCAGGCCGACGGGTATCCTGACCGATCGTGATATCGTTATCGAGGTGATCGCGAAGGATGTCCCATCCACCGGAGTTACTGTGGGTGATGTCATGACCTTCACGTTACTGAAGGTAGTCGAGGACGAAAATATTTTCGACGTCGCCCAGCGCATGCGCTGCCGTGGTGTCAGGCGTGTTCCCGTTATCAGCAACAACGGGGAACTGGCTGGTATTATCGCCCTGGATGACCTGCTTATGATGCTCAGTCAGGAACTGTCATTGCTGGCGACCATCACCACGCGTGAAGCAGAGCAGGAGGTCACCAAGCGTTCTGCACCCTGCTGAGTACACTGCCGTATGGCAGGGGGATATAACGCCGGACGTTAACGGCGTGTGCAGCCCTTGCTGGTCGCCTGGCCACGTGTAAGTGCAAGAGGTAGCTGTACCCGACAGCTGTTCCACCCGGCCGACCGTACTACGGCCAGCCGGGATAGCCAGAAAATGTAATTATTGCGCGCGGTACGGGCCCTGCACTGAACCCTGAGATAGATAGGGATTGCCCATGGGCGGTAGCGCAGGCGGTGCCGGATAAGGTGGC
>DATKZN010000283.1:0-13155 GCA_035527955.1 Gammaproteobacteria bacterium | reverse complement strand
ATCCCCGCCCCCCCCCTGTGACAATGTTCGCTTTGCGCCCTGGTGTCTTTGCGCGAGACCGGATTCTCGCGAGCCTGCACGGCTGCATGCGAAACAGGGATTCAAGGATCACGTTTCGCGCCCGTAGCGGCGTTCCCGCGTACAATCGCGCCATGCACCGTGGAGCAAGCCGTGAAATCGAATGGCCGCGCGACGTCGCCGCGGCCCGCGCCATCCAGGAGGCCTTGCGCGCGCAGGTCATGCGCGAGGACCGGCTCGGGCCGGTCCACACCGTGGCCGGTGTCGACGTCGGCTTCGAGGACCAGGGCAAGACCACCCGTGCCGCAGTCGTCGTGCTCGCCTTTCCCGGGCTGGAACCGATTGCACAGGCCATCAGCCGCTGCCCGACCCGCTTTCCCTACGTCCCCGGCTACCTGTCGTTTCGCGAGTTGCCCGCGGTGCTGGAAGCACTGGACCGGCTCGTTGCACTGCCCGACCTCATCCTTTGCGATGGCCAGGGCCTGGCCCACCCGCGCCGCTTCGGCCTGGCCTGCCACCTGGGCGTGCTGACGGATATTCCCTGCATCGGGGTGGCCAAGTCGCGCCTGATCGGCAGCCATGACGCGGTGCCGCCCGACAAGGGCCGATGGGTGCCGCTGGTAGACAGGGGCGAAACAATCGGCGCCGTACTGCGCACACGCACCCGTGTCAGCCCGGTGTATGTATCGATCGGCCATCGCGTGAACCTGGCGACGGCGATCGACTACACCCTGCGCTGCACCACCCGCTACCGCCTGCCCGAAACCACACGCCACGCCCACCGCCTGGCATCCGGGTTGTAGGCACGCTTCGCAAACGCGACGGGATTTATAAAGATCGCGGATGAGATCCATTCCTACGCATGCGTTCGTGATCGAGCATCATTGTAGGAGCGCTTCTCAAGCGCGACGGGATTTATAAAAGATCGCGGATGAGATCCGCTCCTACGCATGCGTTCGTGATCGAACCTCATTGTAGGAGCGCTTCTCAAGCGCGAGGTTTTTTTCGAAAAGATCGCGGATTAAATCCGCTCCTACGCATGCGTTCGTGATCGAGTATCATTGTAGGAGCGCTTCCCAAGCGCGAGGTTTTTTTCGAATAGATCGCGGATGAGATCCGCTCCTACAGGTGCGGCTATTCGGGTGCAGGAGTGCCGGCATGCGCGAACAATGCCGCTCCCCTGCCGTCACCTTCAGAGTTTCGAGCAGATGGTCCGCTGCCCTTCAATGGTCGTAACCAGGTCATTGCCGTTGAGCGTGAACTTGATGGAATTGCCCTTCACGGTCACCTTCACCTGGTCCCCCGACATGCGGTAGGTGCCGGTTTGACTCTCGTCGTCCACGACCAGCAGTACATTGCCATCCTTGCTGAAGGTCATCCGGTCGAGCATGCATGCCATGCCGCCATAGGAGGCCGACAGGGAGTCGGGCAGCTTGCTGCTGGCACTGTCCCCGTCACCGCCGCCCTTGCGGCACACGATCTTCTCGCCCAGCATCGTGCTTTCCAGGTCACCGTCGTCGTTGAGCGTAAACACCGTGCTCTGGTTGTTCGCGGTCACGACAACCCTGTCCTCGTCCACGATGTAATCACCCGCGGTTTCCGCCATCTGCACGCCGAACAGCTTCATGCTGATGTAGACCTTGCCATTATCGCGAAAGGACAGCTTGTCATACAGGCCGCAATCGGCACCGCCGTAGTCACCGGACGGGCCGGACGAGCAGGCGCCGAGCATGACCGTCACCAGGGGTACCACCAATAATCTGCACAGGGATGTGTTCATGGTCTTCTCCTTAATCAGGCTCACTGCATGGTACTGCGAGTAGTCTTGAGCGATAGAGCCGGGATACGACGCGGCACACCTGCATCTCCCGCGAGATCCTGGCCGGCCGGTAGCCACTGAACCCGGACCGGTCTGTCTCCGACCTGACGCCGGCCGGGTTACGGCGTTGACTGCAAGCGAGGTCGGAAGTCGTACAGAAAGCGGGTATTTTTCCGGCGTGGACCACCTGGCCGGTAATATCCCCAAGCCTGTTTTTGCCCAGCGAGATCGAGGCCATTGACATGCCCCTCCAGATTCGCCAGCTAGCATTACGCGGCATGCATGGACGTGCATGGCAACATGCATAGCCCGTTTGGCACGGGATTCCAGTGACGCGTAACAAGGGTCAGCACCCTGGTGATGCAACCGCGGCAAACAGCATCTCCCGATACAGGATGAAACGCGACCAGGCCAATCTATCTAACTGATGTTATGGTATTTTTGTACGCAGCACCCTGCCTCACCACACACCTTTGTCCAATATCATCGGATGGCTCCGGGTGATCTAATTGATCCTGAATGTAATGACCTGCGCTGCACATGTTATCCCCCTGTGCTCCAGGCCGGCACGGGAGAACAATAATATGAACCAACATGTAACAGGCACCGTGCTGGCCGCATTGCTGTCACTCCCGGCACAGGCGGCTGACCGGATAACCGAGGAACAGATCCAGCAGGTGATCGATGCCACCGACGCGGCCGCGATGAACTGCGATACCGCGGGCATCGGGCTGTACCTGAGTGACACGTTCAAAAAGGTCATCGAGTTTCAGTACAAGAAATGGATGGCGAAGGTCAGGATCGACAAGGACCAATACCTGGAGCTGATCGACACGGGCTGGGTGAACATCGGGGCGTACGACTATCAGCGCTCCGACACCGAGATTCATATCATGCCGGACGGCCTGAGCGGTGAATCCTACTCGACCGTCATCGAGCACGTTGTCCTGGACGGCGCGGAAATGACCAGCCGGTTCCGCGAATACACTATCTACACCCTGGAAAACGGCAGACCGGTCATCACCGAGGTCAGCGGCTACACCCTGGTCGGCGACACGACCCCGCAGTGACAGCACAGTAAATTCCACCCCGCCAGGCTGAAAATGCGGCCGGGCCCCTTTCTTCGCTCTCCACCGATCGCTAGAATCTGCTTCAGGGGAAAACCCTGTTATGCTGTCATACCCTGAAAGGCCGCCATTGCCCGGTCTACCGTCATTGCAAGCGCAGCGATCTCCGGCTGATTGATCATGCATTCATAGAGATAGCTTCCGCACTTCGTTGCGCACCGTGTCGTGATACATGAATGACTTCAGGATGTAGCCCGGGTTGAACATTAGCGAAAAATCGTCGGCGGCCACGGACGAACTCCGCAAAACCGGGTTTCATGCGGTTCAAACCCGGCCATACCTGGATTGATGCAGGAAGGCAGGCATGCCGCCCGAATGACAATCCCCTGACAAGAGACACGGAAACCAAGCGATGCAAGCACACCCCCCACACCCGGCATACGCCGCCCTGATCGCACTGGCGCTGTGCCTGCTGCTGGTGACCGGCCCGGCCGGGAGCGCACCGGGCACGCAGGTCGAACAGACGGTCCAGCACCTGATCGGCTATGTCTCGGGCTCCGACCTGACCTTCGTGCGCAACGCCAGCGAGTACACACCGAAGCAGGCCGCCGAACACATGCTGAAAAAATACCGCCATTTCCGGGACGACATCGCGACACCCGAGGACTTCATCGCGCTGTGCGCGACCAAAAGCCTGTTAAGCGGCAAACCCTACCTGGTGATCGACGGCCAGGGTCACGCGGTCCCTACCGGCGACTGGCTCCGGGTCGAACTCGCCGCCTACCGGGAACGCCGCCCGTGATGCACCTGCCGGAACGTGCACGCTCGCTGGCCCGTGCCCTGCCGTTTGCCTGCCTGGTCCTGGCAGGCTGCGCCACCGCCCGGCTCGATGCCACGCCCCCGGTCCAGTCCTACCTGGCCGTGCCCGGCGCGCTCGCCCCGGTCACCAGCCGGAATGACGACACGCTCCGGATCATGACGCTCAACATCGCGCACGGACGCGGTGACAGCTTCCACCAGCTGCTGCAGGGCTCGGCCACCACCCTGGCCAACCTCGACAGCATCGCCACCCTGCTCAGGAACAGCGGCGCCCAGGTGGTCGCCCTGCAGGAAGCGGACGGCCCCTCGTTCTGGAGCGGAAATTTCAACCACATCGACTATCTCGCGCACAACGGCGCATTCAGCCACTCGGTACACGGCATGCATGCGGACGGGCTGGGCCTTGCCTACGGCACGGCCCTGGTGGCGAATCTCGACCTCACGGACCCGCGGGCCATCACCTTCGATCCGGCAATGTCGCCGGTGCCCAAGGGCTTCGTGGTATCGACGGCAAGCTGGCCGGGGCATCCCGATGTCGAGGTCGACATTGTCTCGCTGCACCTCGACTTCGTCAGCGAAGTGGCCCGCAGGCAACAGGCACAGGCGCTGATCGAAACCCTGCGCGACAGGCAACGCCCGCTGATCGTCATGGGCGACTTCAACAACGGCTGGCAGGAGAACTCCACCGTCGCGCACATCTGCCAGGCACTTGCGCTGACCGCCTACCGCCCGGACGCCACGGACCTCGAAACCTTCCCCGCCCTCGGCGAGCGGCTCGACTGGATACTGGTATCGCCGGGGATTGCGTTCCGCTCTTACCAGGTACTGCCGGACACCGTGTCCGACCACCGCGGCGTACTGGCCGAGCTGCAACTGCAACGGGACCGCGTAACCCGTGTTGCACGCGCCGAGTGACAACCATTCACCAGTGGTATCTATTGCCACGGCAGCGCATCCCCTGTACATCACCCGGACAAAATCAATAAAATAAGCCGGCACCACTATTGCTGCTGCCGCGCCGTATCATCATGACTGCACGGGAACATGGATACTGCGCTCTTTAAACGTGATCCGGCTTGTAAACAGGGAGCCTGGCGTTGAGTCACTACCGCGTACTGGTCATTGGTCCGCGCCGCGGAATCATCGAGGCATTGCGCAGCCGGGGCATCCCGTTCGCGGTGTGGCGGGAGAAAGCCACCTTTCCCATTACGGACGCCGGGCAGCTTGTCACGGCACCGCTGTGGAATACGACCGCCAAGCTCAGGCAAATCATCGGCGCATCATTCGGTGCCACGCCCTACACACACGTGATCGCCGGCGTCGAGGCGGCCGTCTACCCGGCCGCCGTGGCACGCCGGGTACTCGGCGCACGACGCTCGGCCACCACTACCGCGCTGCGCTGCCGCGACAAGCTGGCGATGAAAGAATACCTGTCCGGCTTCGACATCCCGATGACCGATTTCATGGCCGAAACCTCCGCCCGGTCAGCGGCAGAGGCCTTCGCACGCCTCGGTACCCCGCTGGTCCGCAAGCGCAGAAAATCCTCCGGCGGGCGCGGCCTGGAGCTGATTCATCGGGAACAGGACCTGGTCCTGCGGCAGGACGGGCGTAACATCCTGGAGCGCTACGTGTCCGCACCCGAGGCGAGCATCGAATCCTTCGTCAATGACAGCCAGGTCCATTTCGTCAACACCACGCGCTACCTTGAAAAAGGTCATGTGAATTTCGTCCCCGCGGCATTCGACGCGGCCCTGCTGGAATCGCTGCAGGCACTCAACCGCCGCGTCATCGAGGCGTTGAAAATCAACTGGGGCATCACCCATCTCGAGGTCTACCTTACCGATCACGGACCCCTGTTCGGCGAAATCGCCCTGCGCCCGCCGGGCGGCTACATCATGAACGCCATGCAATACGCCTACGCGTTCAATCCCTGGGACGCGCTGCTCGCCATGGAACTGGGCGAGAACTTCGACTTCCCCGATGGCGCCACTGCCTACAGCTGCGCGGAAATTTTTCATCCCGGCGCCGGGCAGGTCGCGGTGATCCGCGGTGAAGACCTGCTCAGGCAGCACCCCGCCACGCGTGAATTCCGCCTCAGGATCCAGCCCGGGGACAGCATCGGCAGGCGGGAAAGCGCCGGACAGGATATCGGCCACCTGCTGTACACCAGCGCCACGCCCGACGCGCGTCTCGAGCTGTACAGCACCTTTCGCAAGCAATTCGCCATCGAGATGAAGTAAGACGGCGGCAAAGGCGTCGACACCCTTTCTGCTATACTCCTTCCCTCTCCGGGACAGCAACAGGGTTCCGGGAGCAGAAGGAAGCAGGAGCAGGCGGGATTACCCTGCGATCGAGAGACTGGCCCGGCCATGCCGGAGCCGGGAGCAGCGACTACAGGCGGCGCCTGGTGCCGTTACCTGGCAACACGGCAACGCAGCAATCGCCCGCTGATTGAACAAGAATTCAATTGCTTGCTTCGTTCCACTCACGGTGACGCCGTGCCGGAACCCGCCGGATGTTGCAGAATAAGGGGATTGCGACCCGGCCCCGTTCAGCCATCGGGCCTTGATTAACGGAACTACACTATGAAACTCGTCATTCGCTACTTTTTCAGACTCGTGCACACCATCGTCGGACCGATCCTGCTGCTGGCTGACTGGTTGACCACGCCACGCGGCATCGAGCGCGAGCCCGCCGAACAGCAACGCATCGACGAGCAGACGAAAGGCCTCGTCATGTACCAGTTCCTCACCTGCCCGTTCTGCATCAAGACCCGGCGCGCCATCAAGCGCCTGTCGCTCAACATCGAGACCCGCGACGCCCTCAACCACGAACCCAGCCGCAAGCAACTGCTGAAATGCGGCGGCAAGGTCATGGTTCCCTGCCTGCGCATTACCAAGTCGGATGGCAGGGCGAAATGGCTTTACGAGTCAGACGCGATCATCAAATACCTTGAAGAGCGCTTTGCCCAGGATTGGCCAACCCCCCGGCAGCCCCCATTGTCGTAGGAACGCATCCCATGCGCGATGCGTAGTTAACCGCACCCCGGACACGGTACGTTCCCGCAGGTGTATCTTATTGTTGAACACCTACCCCTTGGGGCACCACTTATCGCCCTGCTTCTCGTACAACTGCTTGACCGCCGCCCAGGCGACCTTGTGTGCAACCACCTCCCGGGACACCTTGCCGTGCCTGTCCCCGGGGTCGCGATACGCTTCCCACGCATTATTGAAGGCCGCCAGGTAAATCTCCTGGGCATGCCTGGGCAGATGATCCCTGACACTGTCGGGAAGCGCTGAAAGATTTTTATAGGGCATGACGTCACTCGATTATTACCAGGTTTACCGGCACCTGTTCTGACTCCTCCCGCATCACCGTCAGACCTGTCCGGCGCCGCGACAATACCACGCCTGCCGCATTGACCTCAGCCATACCATGTATCTGGCGATGACGATGATGCCGGCGAGAGCGGGACCGCCACGACCCCAGCCAGCACCGGACGGCTGGAAATATTCAGGAATAGCCCGTACCGCCCGCTAACTTGAGTGATCGGTCACAACGACTTGATGTGTATTTATCTAGAGTAAGGCAGGGAGCTGCGCAGTCGTCACGGGGCAATTCCGACAATTCACTGCCAAAGGAGCCGACAGGTGAAAAACATATCACTCCTGCTTGCGATACTGATGTTACAGGGCTGCACGACCATGGTTGTCGGAACCGCGGTGGGCGCCGTAACGACACTTGCCGTCGAAACCGCCAAGGTGCCATTCAAGGTGACGGGCGCCGCCATCGATGTCATGACAGATGACGAGAACGAAGACGACTAGCACGCAGAATGCGCGTATAAATAATCCAGGGCATCAAGGGACTCGACAGCCAGTTGATGCCGACGCCTCAGGAGATCGAGCCCGGCAAATGAACAATGCCCTCTCCCCTGTCATTACCTACCACATCAAATCATCGGGCACCTTGTAGTCGGCGTAGGCATCGTCCTCCCCGCCTTCATGCTGCGTCTCCGCATGGCTGACAATGCAGGACGCTTCCCGCTGCATGATTTTCTCCGCCACGACCGACGGGATCACCTCGTAGCGGTCATCGAGCCTGGCGATGGCAAGCAGGCCGCGCGCCAGCCTGTCGTGGACATCCGCTGTAACGAAGATCTTTTTGATCGCGGCGCCATCCTGGAAGTTATAACCGACCTCGCCGTCATCCCGCGGCAAGCGGTTCAGATCGACCAGCTGACGCACCTGTGCATGCACCGCCTTGCGCTCGGCCTCTTCCTTGTGCCGACGATTGAGTTCGCGATCGCGCGCCGCCTTCTCTGCCGCGGCTTGCCGGGCAGCCAGCGCCGCCTCATCGACAACCTCGACCTTCTGCTTCTGCTTCAGTTTCTGCCGCTTGCTCTTCGACTTCTGCGCCTTGTCGAGCTGGGTCTTGTTCACCAGGCCGGCCTTGAGAAACTGGTCTCCAAACGAATTCGCCATCGGACTTTCCTTTACCTCTCGGTACCTGGCGACCCCGGCAACCGGGGCCAGATCCTGATTATTCCAGATTAATCCCCGCTATGCCGTCGTCGCAGGGATGTGTCGCCATTGCGACGACTACAGGACAGTAGGCGCCTCAGGCGACGCATGGAGCAGTTACCGAGGAACGCAGTGACTCGGCAATCTCCAACTCAGACTGGAAATCATACCGATCCCCTCGCTGCACACAATGAGGACATATACAGGACTTCCTTAGTATACTGTCTTCCAATCCATTGCTTAATGTAACCACCCCCACTGACAACCTGCACCCGATTGTGACCGCCTCCACCATGAGTAAACCATCCAAACCCGACAAGCTCGTGAATCGTCAGGCAATTCTCGGCGAAATCAACGCCCTGCGCGAAACATCCGGCGGCATTGACGAAGCGCGCGCCAAAAAAGTACGCAAGGCGCTCGACACCCTGCGCAACACCGACGGCGCGCCTGACACCGGCGAGGACGAACAGGCGGCAGACAGCGTGCTGGATGCGGAAATCGATGCCGGACTGGAAACGCTGCGCGCACGCATTCATAAACAGGTGGAGCGCCGCAACCGCGACTATGAAAAAGCGCTCAGGCTGATGGACGAACTGGAAGCCGCGGTCAGGGACAAGGAACTGCAGAAGGCGGAACGCGCACAGAACAGATTGTTGTCGATCAAGGGCAATATCCGGGGCCTTTCCGAACAGCGCTGGGCCGATATCGAGTCGCGGCTGCAGCAGGTACACCCGCAGCTGCATGAGCTCGAATCCTGGCGCCACTGGGGCACCACCCAGGCAAGACAGGAACTCATCAACCAGGTCACGCAGCTGACAGACGCGGGCCTGTCGCCGGAACAACTCGCCAAACGTATACAGCAGGCACGCGACCAATGGCATGCCTGGGACAAGTCCGGCGACAACGCCGGCAAGGCACTCTGGAAAACCTTCGACCAGGCCTGCGAAACGGCCTACAAGCCCTGTGTCGTACATTTCAAAAAGCTCAAGCAACAACGCACGGAAAACCTCAAGCAACGCCAGGCCATTATCGACGGCCTGAACGCACGCTTCGAGTCAACTGACTGGAAACAGCCGGACTGGCGGGACATCGATAAATTCATCAGCCAGTCCCGCCGCGATTTCCAGAAAATCGGCAATGTCGATCACAAGCACCGCAAGCCGCTTGCCAGGGCACTGGGTGAGGCGCTTGAAAAATACGATGACCACCTGTCCCGCGAACGCACGCGCTCCTTCAAAACTCGCGAAAAACTCGTTGCCGACATCGAGGCACTGGGTGAAGTGAGCAACCTGCGCGATGCCTTTGACCGGCTGGAGGCACTGAAAAAACAGTGGCAGATCACGGTCGTTGAAAAGCGCGAGCACGAAAACAGGCTGTGGAAACGCTTCCAGGCTGCCTGCGATATCACCTACCAGCGCCGCGATGCCGAACGCAACGAACAGTCTGCCGAGCGCAATGAAAACCTGAAGCAGAAGCAGATACTGATCGAAGAACTGGCCCACACCGCTGCCGCCGGTGACGAGGAACTGCTCGCCAGTGCCTCAACACTCGCCCGGATCAGGGACCGCTGGGATGCCATCGGCTGGATACCCCGCAACCAGGAAGACAGCCTCAATCGCAAGTGGCGCGATGCACAGAAGCAATTCTCCAGGGCGCTCAAGGCCGCGGAAACCCGGGCCCAGTCCTCCGAACTCGACAACCTCGCCCGGCGCGCCGCGCTGTGCAGCCAGTGGGAGCAGGCCACCCTGGCCGGCAGTGCAATCGCTGCGGATGGCGTCAAGGCCGAATGGGACGCCCTGCCCGCGCTCGCCGGCGCCCGGGCCGCGGCCATGGAACAACGCTTCGGCCAGGCACTCACCCGGCCGGACGACACCGCACTGGCAAGGAATCTGGCTGCAAAGCAGGCCGCCTGCATCAAGCTTGAAGTCCTGCTGGAACTGGAGTCTCCCGCGGAATGCCAGGCGGAACGCATGGCCTACCAGGTCGAACGCCTCAACGCGTCGATGAAAAAGGTGTTGAACGCACAGGACACCCCCGAGGACCTGCTGCTGGCGTTACTGAGCACCGGCGCCGTCCCTGCCAACGCCGCCGGCGCACTTGAACAACGCATCGGGACCTGCCTGTCGCGCTACAGGCAACAGTCGTAATACCCCCACCCACACGCCTTCATCGGCAGGCGCAGACACCGTCCACGAACCGATAGAATAGCCCTGCAGGATGCGGTGAGCCTGCGACCCGCATCGAACAGGAAAAAACCGGGGCCAGATCCCGATAACCGTTTAAGTCAGGAATAATCGGGGTCTGACCCCATATTGCCCGGAGCATATTATGTACAAATCGCTGTCAATCAATGCCCTTGTTGCAGCCGCACTGATCGGTATTGCGGTCGAAAACGCCTGGTCGGATCAGGCAACGCCAAACGGGTCAACCGTACCTGCCACGCAGACACCTGCACCCGTAACCGGTTATCAGCCGGGCTGGTATCCACCGCCACAGTGGCCGATGCCTCCACCGGCGTATGGCCAGCTGCCGCCTTTCTACCCGCCGTACGGGCAATACGGGGCCGTCCCGACCACGCCAGAGGAAAATCACCTCAACACCGAACTCGAACAGACCCGGGGACGACTGACAGCGATGGCTGCGGAACTGGATACGGCAAACGCAGTGCTCGAGCAGTCTCACCTCAAGCTTCAGCACAGTCTTGAAGCAGAACGCGCGCTCAGCGAAAAGGTGGCAAACATCAGCAGCGAGCAACAGGCCTTGCAGGCGCATGTGACAGAACTGACTGCAGAAAGTGAACGGCTGCGCGACGCCCTTGCCAGCCGGGACAAGCAACTTGGCACATTACAGGCTGAACATCAGACTGCCATGAAGGCTTTGCTGCAGTCGGAGTCCGGGAACACGCTGTCAAGCCAGCAACTCGGCACAGCCATGGCACAGGCCGATTCACTCAAGAGCGTGCTGTCCGACCTTAAAGCCCGGCTGGAAAACCAACAGACCACGCTGCAGAATGCCGGACGAACATGGACTACGAAACACGACAGCCTGGCCAGCGAGTCTGCCAGCCACGATGTGCATCGGACCACCTCGCAAGCTGAAACACCAACTGCCCCGCAGGCGCAGGCCGAGACCACCGGCTCCGACCCGCTTCTCAGCGCAGCCAGGGCACAAGCCGAGGCGTTCAATAACGAGCTGACCGAACTCAAGGCCCAAATGGCGAACCAGAAGACCCTGCTGCGGAACACAGGACATACCCTCGCTACTGTAACTACCGAACGCGATGGACTGCTGGCAGACATGACCGCCGTGGTTGCCGAACGCGATGGACTGCAGGAACAGCTGGCCGCCTGCCGCCGGGAACTGACCCGGGCCCAGGATGCGTCGACTACCAACCGGGAATAATCAGGGTCAGATCCCGGTAATTCGGGATATCAGCGCCAACCGGGATCTGACCCTGCTTGCTGACAGACAGCCGCAAGCGACATCAATCCGCCCAGTACTTCGCCTTGCCAGGCACTATCCACCTCACACCGCCCCGGGGATCATCGCAATCCCCTTCGTAACGCGGGATGAGGTGAAAATGTACGTGCGGGATGCTCTGCCCGGCGGCAGGACCGTCGTTCAGGCCCATGTTATAGGCATCCGGTTGACATTCGGTATCCAGAGACCTTTTTGCGGAGTCGAGCAATGCCAGCAGCGCCTGCTGTTCCTCCGGATTGAGTTCGAAAAACGAGCCGACATGCCGTTTTGGAATCACCAGCGCATGTCCTGGTGAAACAGGGAAATCATCCCGGATCAAGAAACAGTGTTCATTACTATCCAGGACGCGCGACTGATCCAGGTTGCAGAAGAAACAATTCATAGACGTATTGATATATTGGATTGAACAAAGGAGCCGGATCGCGATTATCCCTGATATTGGCGGCAAACAGGAACAGCCCCCCGTTTACTTCTTCAACAGGTCCACGCGTACCGGCATCAGGAAGTGAGCGCCATCATCACCGACGCAGGCTTCAAAGCCTTGCTTGACCAGGCCATAGAGTTTCTCATCGAGCCTGTGTTCGGTGTGCGTGGCCCTGATGATTCTGTTTTCAAAATCCGCGAAGCTTTCGAATTGCATCGGTGAATTAAAGAATATTTCCTCAACCAGGCTGAACAAACCCCCGTCAACAGCCCTTTTTACAGCACTGAACGCGGCCTCGCGTACCAGTTTTTCATCGTGGAACAACCGCAAAATCTCGTTGAATTCACCGGCAAAGACCGGCTCGGATATATAAACCAGCCCGCCCGGCTTCAACACCCGCCGAATTTCCCGCATCGACTGGTCCATCAGGTCCACTGGCACGTGGTGCAGCGATTTGAACATAAACACCACATCGACCGACTCGTCTTCCAGCGGGATATCCTCCGCACCGGCAAGGCCGAACGTCACATTGGGTAAATCCTCTATCTGCAGGTTTTTTTCATGGGCGATTTCGTCAACTTCCAGCGCCGTGATTTTACGATCAGCACCGGAGGTCGCGATGTCGCGGGTGATTGCAGCGCTGCCACAGCCCAGCTCCAGGATATGCTTTCCATCCAGTGCCAACAGGCGATGGTATATCCCGGTTTCGGGACAGCTAAGACCGATTTCTTCCGCGGCTATATGCATGGATTTGTCTGAACATGTGGACACTTATGCCTGATCCGTAGCATATTCCTGAATGAAACCGGCGTGAAGTATTGAATCAGTCGAGTCAGATCCTGATGGCACTTGCTTGAGCACTATTGATGACCAGTAGCCCGGGTTGAACACGGCGAAACCCGGGTTTCGCTATCGCTCAACCCAGGCTACATTCTGCATTCCGGCATAAGTAAATGCCACTCAAATCAGGTCGTCTTTTTCAGTGAAAACAAGGGGCTGCCCATT
>DATKZN010000282.1:0-25872 GCA_035527955.1 Gammaproteobacteria bacterium | reverse complement strand
GATATTCACCCTTAAATGAAGTTTCATCCCGTATGCACTGGCGCGCGATAACACGGCTGTTCGGAATCCTGCTCATTTTCTACAGCCTGGGTTTTCTGCCCTCGCTCGGCATCGCCCTGCTGTACCAGGACGGCCAGTGGTCACTGTTTGCCATCTCCCTGTTCTTGACCTCCGTGGCCGGCCTGGCGCTGTGGCTGCCAAACATCAACCAGCACAGCGAGCTGTCCGTGCGCGACGGCTTCCTCTTCGTCACCCTGTTCTGGGCAATACTGGGCATCGTCGGCTCGCTGCCTTTCATCCTCGGGCTGCATCTCGGAATTACCGATGCCATTTTCGAATCCATCTCGGGATTCACTACCACCGGTGCCACGGTCATCGTCGGGCTCGACAGGCTGCCGCCTTCCATCCTCTATCACCGGCAACAAATCCAGTGGCTCGGTGGCATGGGCATTATTGTACTGGCGGTCGCCATCCTGCCGCTGCTCGGCGTGGGCGGCATGTCATTGTACCGGGCCGAGGCCTCGGGGGTGTCCAAGCAGGAAAAGATCACGCCCCGCATCGCGGAAACGGCGCGTGTATTATGGATTATCTATTTCACCCTGACCCTGGCCTGCACTCTGGCATTCTGGATCGCCGGCATGACACTCTTCGATGCCGTGGGACACGCCTTCGCAACCGTTGCAACTGGCGGCTTTTCAACCCACGATGCCAGCCTCGGCTACTACAACAGCCCGCTGATCGAGTCTATCGCCATCGTCTTCATGCTGGCCGGTGGCGTGAATTTCGCCATCCATTTCATGGCCTGGCGACGATTGTCGATTGCACCGTACGGTACCGATCCGGAGGTACGCGTTTATGGCCTGATCTTCCTGCTATCGACCCTGTTCGTTGCGGCGAGCCTGTACTGGGCCGGCGCCTACACCGGCACCTGGGAGTCGCTACGCTACGCGGCCTTTCAGGTGGCGTCGATCCTCTCCAGTACCGGCTTTGGTACTGCCACCTTTGCCGACTGGCCGCTGCATATCCCGCTGATCCTGGTGATACTCTCGTTTACGGGGGGATGTGCAGGGTCGACAGCGGGCGGGATCAAGGTCCTGCGCATCATGCTGCTCGCCAAGCTCGGCCTGCGCCAGCTGGAGCAGCTGGCCCATCCACAGGCTGTGTACCTGGTCAAGCTGGGCAGGCGGCCGGTATCGGAAGATGTGGTCCTGTCCGTATGGGGATTCTACGTCCTGTATATCGTCACCTCGCTGCTGCTTACCGTGGCGATGATGGCGGCCGGACTGGACCTCGATTCGGCCTTCGGTGCGGTGGTGGCCACCATCAATCTGCTGGGACCCGGCCTGGGCGAGGTGGCGACCAACTTCGCTTCCGTCAGTCCGGTGGTGAAATGGCTGAGTATATTCAGCATGCTGGTGGGACGGCTGGAAGTCTTCACCCTGCTGATCCTGTTCCTGCCGTCCTACTGGCGGCACTGAGCATGCCTGTAAATCCGGAGTCAGTATGAAAATCGTTATCCTTGGGGCCGGTCAGGTCGGCAGCACCGTCGCTCAGGCACTTGCGAACGAGGCCAATGACATCACCGTAATCGACCAGGATGCACATCTGCTGACGGCGCTCCATGAACGCAGTGACATTCGCACCGTCACGGGCCATGCCTCGCACCCCGACGTGCTGCAGCAGGCCGGTATCGAGGATGCGGACATGATGCTGGCCGTCACAAACAGCGATGAGATAAACATGATCGCCTGCCAGGTTGCCCACTCACTGTTTCATACGCCGCTGCGACTGGCGCGTGTACGAGCCCGCAATTACCTGGCTCACCAAAAGCTGTTTTCGCCCGATGCGGTGCCGATCAATTTCATCATCAGCCCCGAGCAGCTGGTTACCACCTTCATCCAGCATCTGATCGAATCGCCCGGCGTCCTGCAGATCCTGGATTTTGCCGGCGGCAAGGCCCAGCTCGTGGCCGTCCAGGCCCTTCATGGCGGTGCGCTCATAGGACTGGAGCTGCGCGCCCTGCCGGAGAAGATGCCTGGTGTGGAAACCCGGGTGGTCGCCATCTTCAGGCGCGAACGGGCCATCATCCCCGAGGGTGACACCGTTATCGAGGCCGGCGACGAGATCTTCTTCCTGGCTGCGCACCGTGATATCAAGTCTGTGGTGGCGGCGTTTCGCCACTCCGACAAACGTAACCGTCGGATCATGATCGCCGGTGGCGGCAATATCGGCCAGCGCCTGGCGGAGATGATCGAGCGCGACTATCACGTCAAGCTCGTCGAGCTGGACATCGGGCGCTGCCGGGAACTGGCCGAATCCCTGCACCGGACCATCGTGCTGCACGGCGATGCAGCGGACCAGGACCTGCTGAAGCAGGAGGATATCGAGGATACCGACCTGTTCTGCGCCTTGACCAATGACGACGAGGCGAACATCCTTTCCGCCATGCTCGCCAAGCGGCTTGGCGCGCGCAAGGTAGTGTCCATCATCAACCGTACGAGCTACGTGGACCTTGCCCAGGGAACAGCCGTGGATATTGCCCTGTCACCCGCGCAGGTTACCATCGGCGCACTGCTGGCCCACATACGGCGCGGTGATGTGGTGGCCGTGCATTCACTGCGGCGGGGTGCGGCTGAGGCCATCGAAGTCGTTACGCACGGCGACCGCGATACGTCACAGGTCGTCGGTCGGCGCGTTGATGAGCTGCCGCTTCCCGAGGGCACGACCTTAGGCGCCATTGTCCGCGGAGACAAGCTGATATTTCCGCACCGGGAAACCGTAATCGAGCCGCAGGATCACGTCATTCTGTTCCTCGCTGACAAACGCAAGATCAATGATGTTGAACGGCTGTTCCAGGTCTCGATAACGTTCGTCTGAGCAACCGGGAATTCTCTTGATCCTGCTGCAGATACCCGTAACCTGGGTGCTGTGCGTGTTTTCGCTGCGATTACCGGATCGACTGTAATTGCACTGACCACGATGACCCGTCGTCCAAAACAGGGGGCAGGCATAGCGACCGTGAAAGAGCTGAACGAACACGAACTTGAGTGCCTGCGCAAGATCGCAAAAGGGAAGACTGAGCTTATCTCGCCCTGTGCGACGAATATTCTGGAACGGCTTATAACAGCCGGGCTTGTCGAGCGGGCACCGCATATCTGGCTGCCGGCGCAGGTGATACGCATGTCATATCGGCTCACGCCTGCGGGCGAAGCTGCGCTTTGCCGTCGCTAGCCCGCATTTCTCACCGAGCAGCAGAAGCGCCCCCCGCTGGCACCGATGTCCAAGCAGGCGCGCTGGGGGGTGCCTTCTGGTTCAACCATATGAAACGGGGCAGCGCACCCTGCATATAGCCATGATGACAACAATGAATTGCTGTCGAGGCGTACAACAGTACCGTATCGTCCGACGACGGCGACCTGGTACTGCGCTTTAATTCGGGTGACGCACGCAACGTGCCGGGGGCGGGACAGTACGTCTTCTTCAGTGTAAACAGGCAGGGTTAGATGACGCAGGTGGCGTGGATAAGCGCGGCATACAGACGCGCCGCGTCGCAGGTTTCCTGCAGCGAGACATGCTCGTGACGGGTATGTGCCACTTCCAGCCGCCCCGGCCCGCAGATTACCGGCACCGAACCCTTCTGGTGAAACAGGCTGCCATCGGAGTGTGAACGAAACGCCGCCGGCGACCAGTCCAGTCCCGTGGCATGGTACGCCTGGCGCACCGGGTTGAGCAGCGGGTCGTCCGGCGCGTTGGAATAGCCGGTCGCCCAGTAAAGGTTCTCGAACGCCAGCTCGCAGCGCGGATGAGTGGCCTGTGCCTTGTCACGCGCCTGCTCGATCAACCGGTCGATGACAGTGTGATCCACACCGGGCGGCGCGTGGATGTCGATGGCCGCCTCGCATTGCTGCGCCACCATGAACAGGCCGGCACCGCCACGAATCTCGCGCGGGTTGATGGTCAGCCCGTACGTGGCCTCACCACCCGCCTCCATGATCTGCTGCATCCAGGCCAGCATGGCATGGATGGCACTGGCGCCCATTTCCGGCAGCGCGGCATGCGCACGCGCGCCCTGCACGGTCATGCGGCATTCGTAGTAGCCGTAGTGATCCACGCACGGTACCAGTCCGGTCGGCTCGCCGATCACGGTGAGCGGCGCGGTGCGCCAATCGAGCAGGGCCTCGGAACCGTCGCCGTACTCTTCCTCGCCTACCACCAGTGCCACGATCAGGCCACGCCTGAGTTCCGCGCCAGACTTCACCACTGCGATTACCGCCTCGACGATGGCCGCGCAGCCCGATTTCATATCCGCCGTGCCCAGCCCGTGCAGGATGTCGCCCTCGCGGTGCAGGCGTTGCTCCTCCTCGTCGATAAGTGGCACGGTATCGACGTGACCGACCCACATAAGCGCAGCGGGCTGTGGTCCGAGTTCGATAATCAGGTTGGCGCGGGTATCCGCTACCGGGCCGCCGCCCGGCGGCAGTGGCTGACGCATGTAGCGCACGCCACACTCGCTGAGGCGCTCGGCGAATACCTCCATGGCCGGCTCCTCGGCATAGGACGGACTGTACTGTTCGACGGCGTCGGTCAGCAGCGTCACCAGCTGCCCGTCGTCAATCAGGGCGAGGATATCCTTCAGTTCGCTAGTCATTCTGCTTCCTGTGACGGCGTGACCCCTGCTTCTGGCTGCGCAGGCGCTGGTAGTCGGGATGGTAGGTCAGGTTCTTGCTGAGGTAGATATGACGGTCCTCGCTCAGAAAATCATGCTTGCGAAACAGCTTGATGGCCGGCTTGTTCTCGGCATCTGTGTCGACAATCATCATGCGCGCACCGGCACGGATAAAGGCCTCGGTGATACTCTCGATCAGCTCACTGGCGATACCGCTGCGTTTCATTTCCGGGTCGACCGCCAGCCAGGTGAGGTAGCCGTAGCTCCAGGCACTGTTGCGCTTGTCGATGAGGGAGCCCAGCGCAAAGCCCACCAGCCGGTCCTGGTACTCGGCAACCAGGCAGAATTCGCCATCCGAGTGGAACAGTCCGACAGCCTCGTATTCATCCCAGGTCCGGTACAGGCTGGGCCACTTGTCTGCAGTGAATACGGACTCGCCCAGTCCATAAACGGCCGGCAGGTCCTCCAGTTCCATTTCGCGCACTTCGATGCTTTTATGAACAGCACTCATCACATCTTCACCAGGATATGTCTCGTTCGGAAAAGTATACCCGCATTCCGGCCAATTCGTTTCATAAAACGACGGCTGGATTCCCGGGAAACGCCTGGAGTATGCTAGGCCAGTCCCCTTTCCCGGCCCGCCCCGTATATGTACGACCGCCGCATCCTGCGCCTCCTGCTGCCCATCCTGTCCACGGCGCTGTTCTACGCCCTGTATTACGCGATCAGTGCGCTGGGATTTGATGTCGTTATCGCGTACAAGGCCATCCCCCGCGATTATGTGCTGAACCTCTTGCTCGCCTACGCCCTGTTCGAACTGTCCAGGCGCGCATGGGTTTTCCTGTTGCTGCAGGGCATGCTGATGGCATTGCTGTACATAGGCAATGCCGTCAAGGTCAGCTTTTTCGGCGGCCCGATCATGCCGGATGATGTATATGCCCTGCGCACGCTGTTGCTGCTGCTGGAAGGCTGGCAGTTCTATATCGCGGCGCTGCCGCTGGTCGGCATCGCCAGCCTGCTGATCTTCAATTTCAGCCTGCGCAACCGGGGATCCTGGCTGGCACTTGCCGCATTGCTGTTGCTTGGTGTCACGCTGGTATACCAGCCGCGTAACATCATCAAGCCGCTCGATCGCTACGTCGGCAACGTGGTCTGGGACCAGCGCTCCAACTACCTGCAGCGCGGCGCCATGCTCTACTCGCTGATGGAAGGTGCACGATACTTTGCCGACCGTGTACCGCCGCCCGACCGCGAGGCCGTGCGTGCGTCGCTTGCGCGCCTGCGGGCAGGCCTGCCGTCAAACCGCTTGCCGGTCGGGGAATTCACGCCACGGAACGTGCATATCATATTGCTCGAATCGTTCTGGGATCCGTTGCCGCTGAAAGCCGGTCACTACTCGCGTGATCCGTTGCCGAAGGACTTCCGTGCGTTATGGAAGCAGGCCGGCAACAGTCGCATCCTGTCGCCGGTGTTCGGCGGCTATACCGCCAACGCAGAGTTCGAGGCACTATGCGGCTTCCCGGTACTGCAGGATGCCGTCAAGTTCGAGCGCGATCTCAAGAATGACGCGCCCTGCCTGCCGCGCATCCTGGCACAGCAGGGTTACACCACGATCGTCTCGCACCCCAACGTACCGGTGTTCTGGAACCGCGTGAACGCCTACCGCCGGCTTGGCTTCGGCACCTACTGGTCGCTGGACGATTTCGAGAAAGTCGACATGGTGCGCAACTTCATGAGCGACGCCTCGCTCTACCGCCAGGTGCTGGACAAGATCGAACCCTGGCTCGACAGCGGCAAGCCGCTGCTGAACTACATCGTCACATACTTTGGTCACTGGGACTATCCGCTGCGCGGCGAGCGTACTCTCGTCATCGATGACACATCAGGCGTGCCCGAGGTCGGCAGCTTCGCCAACACGGCGTACTACAAGGCGAAGGAGTTGATGGAATTTCTCAAGGAACTCACCGTGCGCGACCCGGACGCGCTGATTGTCATATTCGGCGATCATCCGCCCTACCTCGGCCCGAACTTTGCCGGCTATGCCGAATCCGGCGTGCTGGCGGACAACCGCAGCAAGTTCACGGCGGAAATGTTCGGCGTCTACAACGCGGCACCGCTGATCGTCATCGACGGCAAACGCGGTGCCCGGAAATTCGGCACGCTGGCGCTTTATGAGCTGCCGGCCCTGCTGCTGCAACTGCTGCACCTCGACAACGCCGGGCCGATCGAACTGACCGCCCCGCAGGCCGGGATGCATGTACGCCCGATCCCGGGCCTGCATTACCTGGTCAGCGACACGGGCGAGGTCGACGTATGCAAGGAACCGCCCTGGACGGACGACTGCAGCCGCAGCACCGCCTGGCTAAAGGATGTCGTCACCGTCGGCGACGATTTATTTATCGGGGGGCAGTTTACGCTCGGTGAATAGAAACACGGCAAGCAGGCCTGCCGCAGTTCGCAGTTCGCAGTTCGATTCAGGCCGAAAGCAATCGAAAATTTCCCGAAACAGCCTTATTCGTCCGGCTTGACCAGATGCAGCCCGGGCCCAGAACGCAAACATTTCGCGGCCGCGTATTCCTCGTCCGTCATCTGGCTGCCGACGACATTGCGCAGCAGTTCCGCATCACGGTCACCCTGATCAACTGCCTGTGAAAGCCAGTAATGGGCCTGCGCCATGTCTATGGAAACACCCCGCCCTTCTGCATACACCAGGCCCAGCGCGTACTGCGCATCCACCTCGCCACGCTCTGCCGCTTCCAGAATGGCTGGCACCTTGGAGGGGTCGTTACGCAGCAGGACCAGGTCCTTGAGATAGCTGTTATCGCTCATGGCTGGGATTGCCCGGGACGAGAGAGTTACCATTGTACGGTATGCGGCAGGATGGCGCGAACCCGTTATGGCACGGGTACGCACGGGGTCCCTCGACAAACTGCAGTGCCGGCAGCACCCGGCAAGGGTCAAGGGTCACCTTCACCATGATAATTCACTGGAATATGCTGCAGATATTACGCACCAGCCGTATATCCATCAGTGCATGCGCTAATGTGCGACACCGCCGGGATGCTTCGGTCAGCAGATCTGCAGCAGAACGGCACGTGTCGGGAAACTCCTGGCCATGTGTAGCGCAACCTGCGCTGATTCAGGCAGCCGCACTCACACCTGCGACCCGGGCCATCACCTGCCGGTATTCATCACCCAGGCGCAGCAGCGTCACCAGCCACGCCAGGCATACGGCAAGCACCAGCCAGCTCAACTCGCCGGCGCTGATACTCCACGGCAGCCACTGTGTCAGCAACAGGATCAGCACCGAGCCCAGCACCTTGAACAGCCGGTAGCCAAACATGTCTATCCAGGCCTTGGCCTGGAAAATCAACAGCGGATCGATCGGCACATACAACAATTCCTTGGAGGCACGGTTGATGGAATACGACAGGCCGCGATCGGAGATCTTGAGGAAGGCACCGGCCTGCAGAGTGGCATGCGACATGTACCAGAAACTGCCAGCCAGCACGGCCAGCGGCTGTGCGAACAGGCCACCGAGCGCACCCAGCCAGCGGTGCACCAGCGGTGTGATCAGCAGGTTGATGCCGATGGCGACGCCGCTCAGCAGGCTGAAGAAACCGCCCAGGTAGGCGGTGCGCGCCTCGCGATCGCTGATAGTCGCTTCCACCACCTTCATGAACTGGAATTCCACCAGCGGTTCGACCATCTGCGCCAGCAGCAGTATCAATGCGATCAGGAACAGGTAACGATGCCTGAGGATGTCGCGCCAGTGACCACTGCTTGCGTCGTTGTGATTGCGTACGCCGGCATGCTCGGTATACAGACCGAGCCGTCCCATCAGGAGGGTCAGCAGCACGAGCACGCCGATGATGCCCGCGGCGACCAGCAGCAGGTCAGTGGTGTCGAGTTGAAATTTCGTGATGAGTACGCTCGACAGGCTGCCGCCGGCCACACCGCCCAGCAGCCCGCCGGTTGCAATCAGCCCGTACCAGCGCTTGCCGGCCTGCGTGTCGAAGATGGTATTGGTGAGACTCCAGAACTGCTCAACCAGGATCACACTCAGCATGTCGACAAACATGTAGAACATGAACGCCTCAACGAATCCGCCGTTGTTGAGCTGCGGATAGAATGCAAGCAAGCAGACGATAATGATGGCACAGGTGCCGAGCACGACATTGATGCGTGAATGACGCGCGACGAGTCGGTTATAGAGGCTGATGATCAGGGCCAGCGCGACGGCGGTCGCGATCCACACATACGGCAGGTTCGCACTGCCCAGCGAACTGATGAACAAGGAACGGCTCGCCGGCTTGAGGTGATACAGCGCCGTAATAATAAGAAAGAAATTTGTGAACAGGAGCACACAACGGCCGATATGTTCAGTGCGAAGATATGACATGAGTAGTAATTGAGCAGCGTGAGAAATGAATGAGCAGCAATAAAGCTTTGACTTATATACGTTAATCGGTTAGTGTTGTCAGAATTTTTTGGGTTCAGGAGGTCGTAATGCTATCGGGACTGTTAAAGGCAATTGGACTCTCTCTGGGAATAATCGTTACCGTTCAGACAGCTTCCGCGCAAAGCTCCTTCCCCGTCCTGCGTGAAGCCAAGAATCCGTCTCTACAAGCACAGCTCGAAAACCGGCTCAAGCGTCTGAAACTTGACGGCGCTGTACGCAGCGGCGACCTTGCCGTGGCTCTGGTCGATGTCACCGATCCCCAGCATCCACAGCTTGCCCAGGTCAACGGCGACAATATGGTGTATGCCGCGAGCCTGCCGAAGATCGCCATCCTGCTGGCGGCCTTCGAGCGTGTGCATGAAGGCAAACTGCCGCTCGATGATGAAACGCGCAAGCTGATGACGGACATGATCCGCTATTCTTCCAACAGTGCAGCAACGACCCTCATCCAGAAGGTCGGACGCGAGTATATCAACAATGTTTTACGCTCGCCGAAATATCGCCTGTACGACCCGGCCCACAACGGTGGCCTGTGGGTTGGCAAGGAATATGCGCAGGGCGTGGCCTATCAGCGTGATCCCCTGCACAACCTGTCGCATGGTGCCACCGCCACCCAGGTGGCGCGCTTCTATTACCTGCTTGAAACCGGGCAACTGGTATCGCCGGAGCTCTCCAGGGAGATGAAGGCGATTCTGGGGAATCCGGGTATCCACCATAAATTCGTGAAAGGGCTGGAAGCCAACTTCCCCGATGCACAGATCTACCGCAAGTCCGGCAGCTGGCGTAACTGGCACGCCGACAGCGCCATTGTCGAGCACGCGGGCCGCACCTATATCGCCGTTGCGCTGGCGCAAAGCCCGCAGGGCGGCGAATGGCTGAAGAACCTGATCTGCGAGCTGGATGGCATTATTTTGCAGCAGCCGGTGCGGACCGCCAGTCTGTTAACAGCCGGTGCAGCCGAGTAGCGAACGTCTGGTGCTCGACCGCCGAGTTCTTCTTCAGCACATTCGAAGTCAGCGCAACCATGTAGTACATCCGCGGCTCGCCCGCGGGTGATTCCACAATCGCAACCGAGTTCATCAGGTTATCCCGGTTCCCCATATACTTCTTGCACACATAGCCTTCCTCCGCCTGGCAGCGGTACAGCGATCCCGATTTGAAATACAGCGCCGCGTCATTCAGTGCCGGCGAAGAGGCATAGCGTATGCGACGCTGGGTGATATACATCAATCGCTTGATCTGCAGGCTCGACCAGGCATCGACCAGCCTACCCTGCTCCAGCAATAGCAGGTAGTGCATCAGCTCGCGTGTGGTAGCAATACTGTTGGTGCCCGGCACACGGCGCTTGCCCTCCGAGGTAAAGAAACTGCCCTGCCGCAGGTTGTCCACGTCCAGGCCATTGCGTGTCAACGGCGTCAGCAGACTGTCCAGCAGCAGCGCGCCGAGTTCGCGGGCTTTGGTGTCAGTAAAGAACGCCGCCTCCTGTTCGGACGACACCGGGTAGGCGGCACCGAAGTGGCGTAACAGCAGCAACTGCTTGATCACCATGCTCGCGGCCGCATTGGAACTGGCCGACAATGCCCAGTCCAGAAAGGACCACAGGTTAGCGGTATCGCCCGCGCGCAATTCACGGCGCGGCATGCGATTCAGCTCCGGTTTCCAGAACGGTACGTCGTGGTGATCGGTGCGGATGAAGGCATCGGCGGTGACCTGCGTGTCCCGGAGCACGCGTATGCGCGCCTCGATGTCATCGGGATAAATGTCGGCCAACGCCTGGAACACCGCCAGCGCCACCATCAACTTTCCGACACTGCCGGGATTGCGCCGCGTGAGACCGTTGTGTTCCGCAAAAACGGGATGATCCGGATCGCTGAGATCCAGCACGCTGACACTGTAATACTTCGCCTCGGCACCGAGCAATGCGACGATCTTGCGCGTCAGGCCGGGATCGGCTTCAGGCAGCCGTAAATCCGCCTCGTGCTGCAGGCGCAGCTGGATCTGACCGGTATTCAGCAACGCCCCCGGCTGCAAGCGGTTGCCCGCCACCTTGCCTTCACTGGCAAGGCGGTAACCTTCCAGCCGGGCGATACCCGTCTCGGCGTAACCGTCGATGGGGTAGGCCCATGTCTGACCCGCGACACCAGCCAGCACGGCAGCTGCCACCAGCCAGCGATTGAACAAGTCCCTTGAAATAATAGTCATCTGAATTTCACACCCCGTTCCATATCACCAGGGATTCTCCTGTGTCGTCATAGCGTGGTACGAAGTGACCAGGAAATCCACTGTTGGCGTCCCGTTGCACAGAGAGCTGTCTCGCACCTGGAAGTGCCTGGCTGTATTTGCAATGACGGCTTCATGAATTTCCGGAGCTAACCTGATACTAGTCCGCATCGGGAGGCAGTGGCGACTGACGCAGATCAACCACGGCATCCGGTCTACTGTCGCCGCTGCTATCGATGTCGATCAGGTACTGGCTGCGCCGTGCACGCTGGCTTTCAACGAAGGGGCGGATCTGGAACAGGGCGAGTTTGCCATCGCGAAAACCGAACTCGATATCCGCCGGCGCCGGCAACGCGCCCTTGCCCTGGGCGACCGGCATCGGGAAGCGCCGCTCCACGTCATCCGACAGCCTGCGCAGCTGCTCGATCTCGTCCGGCTCCAGTACCTGCACCCGCCCGCTGGCCGGCACCTTGCGCATGCCACCGGCAGAATTGGGTTCGGCACGCATCGGTGCCGTTGCCTGCGCCAGCAATCGTACCTCGCCGGTGGCGCGGCGCACCCGCAGTTCCTCGGCCGCCTGCCCTTCGACCGCGCCACCAACGCCTTCGCTGACCGCGATCGATAGCCACTGGCGATCGCCGTTTTCCACGTCCGCCGTCACCAGCACGCCGGATTTATCGGAGGCAAAGGTCTTGAGAAGCAGCACCGCCGGGTAAACATGCTCCGGTTGCTCCATGTGCGCCTGGCGCCAGGCGTAGGCGCGTTCCGTGAACGGCGAGGCCCATACCTTCTGGATGGCCTGCACGACGGCATCGAAGCCGACCACGTTGGGCACGGTGAGATTCAGGCCGGCACCGGTGAAACCGGGCAGGTCCTCGACATTGGTGTCGCTGCGCACGAACACACCGACCGTCTCGGCATCCCCGAATGCCTGCTGCATGGCAGCGCGTAGCTGTTCGCGTAATGCCGTTCCCGGCTCGGCACTGCTGATCCACTGGCGCAACCGCTCCAGGAACTGGCGCGTCTCGGCCTGGCGCTGCTCACCGTCCGGCAACGCGCGCAACCGCGTGTATTGCGCACGCAGCCAGTCGAAGGCGGAGGATCCGCCCGCCTCGATCGGCTGGTCCAGCAGGGCGCGGAACACACCGAACGGTATGACCACGCCGGGATTCACCGCGTCCGGATAATGATGCAGCAATTCACCGAGATTGGCGGCCTTGGGACCGACGATGCGTCCGGAATCCGTGGCACGGATGGCCTCCAGCGGCAGCGGGTCGGTGTACGCAAGATCGAGCTTGTGCAGATCCGGCCGGATCACCACCTCGGCATCCAGCGCCTCGCGGCCGAAGATCTTGTCCCAGTGTGGACCATCGGCGCTGATCTGCACCGTGCCACGCGGGCTGACCGCAAGCACGATGCGCTCGCCGATGTGCGGCTGGAATTGCTCGACCAGCCGCTCGTCCACCACGACATTCGGGATACCGAGATTGCGCGCCAGCAATTGCACGTGCGACAGCGTGCTACCCTCGCCGCGGGTAAGAATGCCGGCAATCGGCGGTAATTCCGGCGTGGTCGACGGCAACAGATAGATACCGTCCTTGCGGAAGTCCTCGCCTTCCCGCGGCGCGGTAAGCAGCACGCCGCGCCGCAGGCCTGGATTGAGTGCGCGCAGTCCGCCAGCGAGCTTGCGCTCGAACAGGTATTGCCGGGTACCGACCAGCTGGGCAGCATCCTGCATCAGCACATCCAGCACGCGTGTGTAGGCAAGCAGCGGACTGCCACGCAGCCGGTCCGGCACGTAGTGCGCCGCCGACGGCGTCAGGTCGAGCCACTGCTCGATCGTTGGTTCGAACTGGAATTCCAGCGCACGCTGCGCCCATTGCGGCACGCGTGCCAGGTAGCTCAGCGTACTGTAGTAGTCCTCGGTGCCAGGCATGTCGCTGGCTTCGAGGGCAGCAAGCCGCTCGTCCAGGTAGCCCCACTGGCGGTCAGACAGGAACCCGCTGGCCTGCAGCGATACCGCCAGGCTGCGCAGCCACTGCAGGCGCGTGAGACGATCGACAGCGGGCATCTGCTCCAGCAACTGGTTGGCAGCGGCATAGACTTCCTGCTCCAGGGCAAGATTTGCCTGCAGCAGCCGTAGCTGGTTGGGCGGACTGAAACGATCGGTCTGCGGCATCAGCCTGCGCAGCTGCAATGCAGCTTCCGCGGCGCTGCGCAGACGCGCCTGCAGGTCCGGTGCGTCACGCAGGCTGGCGATGATTTCATTCAGGATCGGCGCGATCGGCTTGCTGCCGCTTTCGGAGATCAGCGCTTCCAGCTGCAGGACGGCCGTGCGCGGCGCATACAGTGTATCGAGTTCGGCGGCGAGGCGGCGGTACTGCCCCGCCAGTTTCGACAGGCCCTGCCTGGCGGCGTAATCACGCACGCGCTGCGGATCGCTGGCATCCGGCAGGCCGTGCAGCTTCACGCGCAAGGTCTGGAAATCCGGATCGGCATCGGCGATCTCGATCGCGAGCTGGCGCACGGTGGCGGCGGTGGGCGGTTCCGTGCCGACAGGCAGCAGGCGCGCGGCCTCGCGCAGCAGCAGGTAGCGCGCCGGATCCAGCCAGTCCGGGTCCTGCACCATGGCCAGCAGCAACAGGCGGGCCGCGGCGCGCTCGTCCTCGACCTGCAGGGCACCGCGATAGAAACGTGCCTGGCGGAACACCCAGCCGTCGTCGTTCAGGATCAGAAACTGCTCCAGCAGTATCTGGCGCAGATCATCGAGCTGCGGATACGCACCGATGAACTTGAAGACATTGAGTTCCGCCAGCAGGTTTGCGACGAGATAGCCCTGGTCGCGAATGGTGCGGGTGTGTTCATTCCACTCGCCGTGCTGCACGCCACCACCACGCTCGCTGCAGGCGCCCTCGGTCGGCGGCAGCACGCTGCCGTCGTCACAGAACCAGCGGATGCGCGCGAACGGGCCGCGCGAGGCCCTTTTCATCTGCCCGATCCAGTCCCGCATCTGCTGCAGGTCGGGTACGGGCGGCGTGGCGTCGGCCGCGACCGGGAGCGAGGCAAACACACACACTATCAGCACAAGCGCCGGCAGCAGTCGACGGCGAGTGAGTTGGGGATGCAGGTAGCTATTGGACATAGTCAGGAACCGGCCATATCAGGTAATACCGGTCGTGCGTGCGGCAGGGAATGGGAACAAACCGGTGTCAGGCGCTTAAACGGAACAGTGTTGTCGGGTGAATCATATTACGCATAACACTTTAGCTCGTGGTGCCAGAGACTTGCAAATCCTCGCCAGGCTACAGGCAGGCGGACAACCTGGACACACCATCCCGGCCAGCGACTGTAGACTCAATAGGCTGATTTATCGAATGTATTTCTTCTAACCCGAATTCAACCCCGGGACGTCATTTAACTTCTTCGAAGTGGTCGTACGCATATTTCACATCGTAACTGCCATCCCCGTCCGAATCATATTCAGCTGAAACCAGCTTCCCCAAATGAAATTTCTGGCGCTTTTTACGCCGATCCCGGCCTTCACCGATGATCAAGACCTCGTCGAGGTTGCCATGCCTGAACGACGCCCTGAGATCAATAACACCGTCCTGGTTCAGATCCGACGCCTGGGAACCCGCCTGGCCGTTCACATAGCTATAGCTTGTTTCATAGACTCCGTCGAAATCGTCATCATGCTCGGCTGTTGTCACCAGGCCACGGCGATCGTAGTGATAAACAAGATCGGTTTTAGCGTCGAAATTCCTGTCGACTTCCGACCTGCTCATCCGCTTGTCCCGGTAAATCCACTTCTCATCCAGCACCCCGTCGCCGTTTATATCGATACCTTCCTCGGTAACCGGGGTGTTATACGCCCAGAACATTACACCACCGCCAACCACCAGACCGGCGATGAACCCTGCAATACCACTGGCCGGCTTGCGGGCTGCCGTTGCTGATTCCTGTTCGACCTGGATCGACTCCCAGTCCCTGATAATCTGCCGTGCCCGCGAATGGTCCGCCTCACTCACCATGACCCGCACCAGGTTGATCGCCTGCAACTCGCCCACACCGCCCGGCAGATACTCGCCATCCACCCTGCCGGTGATGCCTTCCTGCTCCAGCAGGTTCAGGATCATGTGCGCGTCCAGCGCGGTCGCGGCCTCGTAAACGCTTTTCACTTGCCGCCCGGCCCGACGCAATCATCGACAGATGGCCCGGCACGGCGTTGCGATCTCATTCGCCCTTCCAGAACACGTGGTACAGGTCATGTCGCCGGTCGCGCAGGTTCTTCACCGTGCCATTGTTGCGGGCATCGAGCAGGGTTGACGGGCGCAGGTCGGCGATCGCCACCATTTCCGTGTTGGGTGTGGTGTCCGCAGCAATGCCATCACGCGCGAACGGCAGGTCGCACGGGGTGAGTATGCAGCTCTGGGCATACTGGATGTCCATGTTGGCCACGTTCGGCAGGTTGCCGCAGTTACCGGCCATGACCACGTACACCTGGTTTTCCACGGCACGCGACTGGCAGCAGTAGCGCACCCGCAGGTAGCTCTGGCGCTCGTCGGTGCAGAACGGCACGAACAGGATCTGCGCACCCTGGTCGGTCAGGTGGCGCGCCAGTTCCGGAAATTCCGCGTCGTAGCAGATCAGCACACCGATCGGCCCGCAATCGGTCTGGATCACGTCCAGTTCGCTGCCGCCTTCGATATTCCACCACCATGACTCGTTCGGCGTAGGATGAATTTTCGCCTGCGTGTGAACGCTGCCATCGCGCAGGAACACGTAGCAGATGTTTTCCACCCGCCCGTTCGGCATATGGGTCGGGTGCGAGCCACCGATGATATTAATGTTGTAGCGCAGGGCGAGGTCGCGCATGGCCTCGGTGAACTGCGGGGTATACCGGGTCAGCGCGTCGATGGCCTGCACCGGGCTCAGTTCCTGCGATTCCATGGATAGCAGCTGCAGACTGAACAGCTCGGGGAAAACCACGAAGTCACCCTTGTAATCGGCGACCACATCGACAAAGTAACGCACGATATCGATGAATTCCTCGAATGACTTCACGCGCCGCTGCTTGTACTGCACGGCGCCGATCCGCACACAGTCAGGCAGGCGTCCGCCGTAGGTCTTTTCCTGTGTCCCGGCCTCCTCCTGCCGGATTTTTGGATTGCGCCAGGCCAGGTGAATGCCGTAGCCGAGCGATTGTGTATCCACGTCCAGGTAGTGCGGGATGATGCCGATGACTTCAAACCCGTTGCGCAACTGGAAGGACAGCACCGGGTCGCGCTGGGATTTGTCCTTTATCGCATCGATGTAGGCCTCCACCGTGCCGAAACGCTTGATGCGCCGCGCCAGGGTAGGCAGGCGTCCGGCGAACACGATGCCTCTCAGGCCCAGGTCCTGCGCCAGCCGCTTGCGAGCGTTATACAGGCGCTGCCCGATGCGGTAGCCGCGGAAATCCGGGTCGACGCACACCTCCATGCCGTACAGCCACTCGCCCGCCGGGTCGTGGGTGGAGGCGTAACCGTTGCCGGTGATCGCGCCCCAGGTGTGCGGCTTCATGCACACCTGCTCGCTGACCCGCAGGGTGGCGCAGTAACCGACGATCCGCTCGCCGGCCGTCACCACGAACTGGCCGGCGGGAAAGTGGTTGAGCTGGCCTGTCAACATCGGTTCCGAATGGCCGTACATGCCGGTGTCTCGATAGACGCGTGAGGACAGCGCAGCGATCTGCGGGATGTCCTCCATCCTGGCATTGCGCACCTGCAGATGGGTTTTCGGATTGGCAAGCGGACTGGTGGTTTTTTTACTCATATACCCGGGTATCGTGAATTCATGGTGTGACTAAAGTAGTGAACCGGGTTTCCGTTTACAAGCGCAGTTTGTGCCGAAATCATCACCTGCGCAAAGAACCGCGCCCTGACGGTCCTTGCAGGGTCGACATCACCTCAGTTCGGCCAACAGGCTGTCGATCATGCCCTGCGCCTGGCCAAGGTAACCGCCACCGAACAGGTTGAGGTGATTGAGGACGTGGTAGAGGTTGTACAGCGGCTTGCGCGCGCGATAGCCGGGATCCAGTGGCCAGGCCTCTTCGTAGGCAGCATAGAAGCCGACGCCGAAGCCACCGAACAGTTCGGTCATGGCGATGTCGGTCTCGCGGTCGCCGTAGTATACCGCCGGGTCGAAGATGGCCGGCTCACCGGCCTGCGTCCAGGCATGGTTGCCTGACCACAGGTCGCCGTGCAGCAGCGAGGCAGCCGGCGTGTAGCCATCGAACAGTTCCTGAAAGCAGTCCAGCAATAATTCACCCTGCGCCTGCAGGCGCCCACCGTGACCGTGGTGTGCCGCCAGCTCGAGCTGAAAGCGCAGGCGCTGTTCGCGCCAGAACCCGATCCAGTCGTCAGTCAGCGGGTTGAGCTGCGGCGTCGAGCCGATGGTATTGTCGCGCTCCCAGCCGTAGCGGTCCTGCGTGATACGGTGCATCGCGGCCAGGCCCGCGCCCAGCGCCCGGGCGTTGCCATGCCCGCCGAGTGGCAGGTATTCAAGTACCAGCCAGGCCGACTGCGCGTCGTTGCCAAAACACACCGGCTCGGGAATCCTCAAGTCACTGCACTGGCGCAGCGCCGCCAGCCCGGCCGCCTCGGCGGCGAACATTTCCGCCTGGCGCGCATTGTTGAGCTTGACGAAGTAATCGGTATCGCCGTAGCGGATACGGCTTGCCTCGTTGATGCAGCCGCCGCCGATCGCGCCCTGCTGCTGCATCCGAGCTGTGACACCGGTCGCCGCGGCGATATCCTGCGCAATATTTTCCCAGTGCGACACCGTTTGTTACCTGTCAGCGAATTCTTTCAGAAGTATACAGTCATGCCAGAAAAATACATCTCGCGCAGAGACGCAGAGATCGCAGAGTTTTTCGATTTCGAGCAGATCTCGCGTAAAATCGCATGCACACCAAGAAACGAAATGACGAAGGAGAGCGCCTCGCTCAGTGCATTAACACGTCGTTGGAAGCCAATTGCACAATTGAACGCCGGATCAGGCTGAATTAATAGTGTGCGCGTTATCCACCTGAGCGATTCTTTGCGTAAACCAAAATACCCGCTGCAAACCACCGGCCACAAAGGCCAGAAATGCCATCATATGTAATGAAACATCCATAATTGCCGCAATAAATGTAATACCTTCGATATGCATGCGTCCAAAGATCTGTGGCCATAAAAACCTTGTATAGATAACCAACAAACCGGCGAACAGCAGTAAACCTAATTTCATCAGCACCCATCGATCCATAGCGTTGTTATTTTTCCCTCGTCCTGGTTCGTTATCATTCAACACACATTATTTGGGCATCAACCATCAAAGCAACAGAAGATGCGCCAACACGCATTTTTCTCTGCGCCTCTGCGTCTCTGCGCGAGGATGGTTACTCAATGCATGTGCGTACCAGCCGCGCCGCGGTCATGCGCCCCAGGCCGAGCTGTTCACACGCCGTTGCGACATCCTCCGCATTCACCTTGCGTCGCTGCACATCACGCACGCCGGCCATGAGATCGGGATCGATCGCGATACCGGTCAGCTTGCGCGCCAGCAACGCCGCCTCGCGATGCTCACCGAGCAGTCGTTGCACGCGTGCGGCGCCACGCAGCTTCATATCCGCCACGCGTTCCAGGCCATCGAACAGTGCGTCCAGCGAACCGAATTCCGCCAGCAGCGCCGCGGCGGTCTTGGCACCTATGCCAGGCACACCTGATATATTGTCCACCGCGTCACCGGCCAGGGCCAGCCAGTCCGCGACCTGCCCGGCATGAACGCCCAGCCAGTCGATAACCTTTTCATGGTGATGCTTTAGATTGCGCGAGTAGTCCCACAACAGGTCGCCCGGCATAAGCAGCTGCGCAAGGTCCTTGTCGGCACTCAGGATTACCACAGAAAAGTTCTGCTGGCGCAGATTCGCAGCGAGTGTTCCGATCAGGTCATCGGCCTCGAAGCGCGCACTGGAAAACGCCGCGATACCGAGCACATCCACCAGCGAGCGGCAAAAGGCGAACTGCCGTTTCAGCTCCTGCGGCGGTGTTTCGCGGTTGGCCTTGTAGGGCGGGTAGATCTCGTTGCGAAACGAGGTGGTGAGACTTTCGTCGAATACCACGGCAAGGTGTTCCGGTTTGGCCTCGTCGAGAAGGCCACCCAGAAAGCCGGCAAAACCGTGCAGGGCGTTGATCGGCTCGCCGTCCGCATTGGTCAGCGTATCGGGAACCGAATACCAGGCGCGGAAGATGTAGATGCTGGCGTCGACCAGGTAGGCGCGCCGCTGGCTACCGGACACGTCTCCGTCAGCCGCTCAGCGCCAGCCGTTCGTGCAACGGACTGCTGCGCGGAAAGTGCGCGCGCAGGAACTCCATCTGGTCGGCCAGCACGCGCCGGCCCTGCAGGTAAATATATTCGGCGTGAGTCGGCGTGAATGGCACGGCCAGCAACTGCATGCCGGCCTGTTCCGGTGTGTGTCCGGCCTTGTGGTTGTTGCAACGCCGGCAGGCGGTGACGACGTTGTTCCAGGCATCCTGTCCACCCTGGATAACCGGCGTCACGTGATCGCGCGACAGGTCGCGTACATGAAAGGTCTCGCCGCAGTACATACACAGGCTGGAATCGCGGCGAAACAGCGCCGGGTTATTGAGTGGCGGCACGTAGGCCGAGCGCAACTTGAGCAGCTCGCGGTTGCGGCCGAGGGTGGCAATGATGGAATTGACCTCGATCACACTCTGCTGCCCGGTCCTGGCGCAGATCCCGCCGTGCACCCGGTACAGCAGCGTGCCACAGGTATAGGCCACCTGCTCGAGATGGTAGAGACGTACCGCATCCTGGTAGCCGATCCATTCCAGCGGCATACCGGACACATCGGTGCGCAACACCTGATGACTCAAATCAACCATGCCACTACCCCGCGAACCGCATCCGGCAGCTACCGCCTGCAGCCCGCATACCCCTTGCAATCGGGTTTTTTCAGACTCCCACGAAGCCTAGCATGTTCAATAATTGCGCACCAGACAGGTACCGCGCCGTACAGATTGTTTTCATGCACTGCCCCCTTACAGTAAGATGTGGACCATAAAATCGTAACCGGGGCAGGGACTCACCATGGCAGACAAGTTGACCTTCCGTCGCTATGCCGACGACGACCACATCTGGAAGCGCTGGTCCGAGGACATCTTCAACGAAGATACCTCCTACAAGTGCCCGACCTACGTCCACCGCACCCCGCCCTGCCAGGGAAGCTGCCCGTCCGGCGAGGACATCCGCGGCTGGCTGCAGATCGTGCGCGGCATCGAGAAACCGCCGGCCGACATGCCCTGGCAGGAATACGCCTTCCGCCGCTCCACCGATGCCAATCCCTTCCCCGCCATCATGGGCCGGGTCTGCCCGGCACCCTGCCAGGAAGGCTGCAACCGCAACGAGGTGGAGGACTTTGTCGGCATTAACGCGGTGGAACAGTTCATCGGCGACCACGCCCTGGCTGCCAGGCTCGCTTTTCAGCGCCCCGCGCAGGAAACCGGCAAGCGGGTCGCCATCATCGGCGGCGGGGTGGCAGGCCTGGCAGCCGCCTACCAGCTGCGCCGGCTGGGCCACGGCGCCACACTCTTCGACGAGCGCGCGGAACTCGGCGGCATGACCCGCTACGGCATCCCGGGCTACCGGATGCCGCGCGACGTCATGGATGGCGAGATCCAGCGCATTCTCGACATGGGCGTGGATGTCCACATGAACACCCGCGTCGGAGGCGACATCAGCTTCGCACAGCTGGAAAAAGACTACGACGCCATTGTGCTGGCCATCGGCGCACAGCAGGGACGCGGCCTGGACATCCCCGGTGGCGAGGCACCCAACTGCGTGAGCGGCGTGGCCTTCCTGGCGGCCTTCAACGAGGGCCGCATGCACTTCACCGCGGGCAAGGTCGTGGTGATCGGCGGCGGCGACACCGCCATGGACGTGGTCTCGGTGGCACGCCGCCTCGGCCACATCAACACCACCCATGAAAACGACCGCCCGGAGGCGGTCATCCGCAACCATACCGCGCATGACGTCGCCGCCACCGCCAGCCGGGAGGGCTCCGAGGTCATGCTGATCTACCGCCGCCCCATCGAGAACATGCCAGCGGCCGAGCACGAACGCGTAACCGCGAAGAAAGAAGGTATCGAGCTGCGCGGCAACCTGGCGCCGGTGGAACTGGTGCTGGGCGAGGACGGCCGCGCCAGGGCGCTGCGCGTCATCGAGGTCGACTGGAGCAGCGGCAAGATGGTCGAGAAGCCCGGCTCTGAATTCGACATCGCGTGCGACCTGGTCGTGCCGGCCGTGGGCCAGTCCGGCGACCTGACCGGCCTGGAGCAGTTCGACAATGGCCGCGGCCTGATCGACGCCGATCAGTTTTTCCAGCTCCCCGACAAACCTGGCTACTTCGCCTGCGGCGATATCGTTCGCCCGCACCTGCTGACCACCGCCATCGGCCAGGCTGCCGTCACGGTCGACAGCATCGACCGCTACCTGCGCAAGTCCGGGACCGGCCGCCGGCCCAAGGTCGACGTGCATCACTTCAACCTACTGGAGAAACTGCGCGAAACCAGCCTGGCCCCGGCAGAGTATGCGCACCTCCAGGAGTGGGGCACCGACAGCGCATCCTATGCAGTGCACAACTATGAGGACCGCTCGCAGAGCGAAATCATCCCGCACGACATGCTCTACCTGGGACATTTTCCGTTCACGCCACGCAACCAGCGTCTCGAGACCGGTGTCGGCGCCGACCAGGTGCTGGGCCATTTCGAGGAACGCTTCCGCGGCCTGGGCGAGGAACAGGCACAGGCCGAAGCCGAACGCTGCATGAGCTGCGGCATGTGCTTCGAGTGCGACAACTGCGTGATCTACTGCCCGCAGGACGCCGTCAAGCGCACGCCGAAGGACCGCGCAACCATGGGCCGCTACGTGTACACCGATTACGACCGCTGCATCGGCTGCCACATCTGCGCCGAGGTTTGCCCGACCGGTTACATCAACATGGGCATGGGTGCCTGATTCAAGAATGGGCGGCCAGCGCCGATGATTAACCCGCGGCCAGGTATCGAAAAATATATCAAAAGCGGCCGGATACATTATCGTCACCCGTTTTGCCGCGAATAGACGAGAAAATGAATCCGATCCCTTATTGTTCGCGAATTAATAGAAATGTGAAACAGAGCACTTTTTTTCTAGATTGATATGGGCTAATATTCCCAAACCTGTCGGGAAGCAGCACCCTCAAGAACTGCTGACCGGCACCCTGTAAACAACCTGACATGTAACTTGCCCCGGGCCGCAGGCACGACAAGTCGCATCGGAGATCGCTATGCCGATACGAATTGCCGTGCCCCACGAAACCACCCCGGGTGAGCGTCGCGTCGCCCTCGTTCCCACCATCGCTGAACAACTCGCCAAACAGGGCCTGAAGGTCCGCATCCAGGCCGGCGCCGGAACCGCCGCCTATTACCGCGACCATGATTACACTTCCGTCGAAATCGTGGAGGACCGGGCAACATTGCTCGGCGAGGCGGATATCGTCCTGACGGTGGACCCGCTCGTGCCGGAAGACATAGCCCTGCTGCGCGAGGGCACCATCGTCATCGGCTTTCTGCACCCGCACGAGTTCGACGACCGCATCAGTGCCCTGCGCGATCACAACATCACCGGCTTTGCCATGGAACTGGTCCCGCGCATCTCGCGCGCCCAGAACATGGATGCGCTGTCGTCGCAGGCCTCGATCGGCGGCTACAAGGCGGCACTGATGGCGGCGAACCGAACAGCGCGCTTCTTCCCCATGCTGACCACGGCCGCCGGCACCATCCGCCCGGCCAAGGTGCTGATCATCGGCGTCGGCGTGGCCGGTCTGCAAGCCATCGCGACGGCAAAACGGCTCGGCGCCAGGGTCGAGGCCTACGACGTACGCCCGGAAACGCGCGAACAGGTCGAATCGCTGGGCGCGCAGTTCGTCGATGTGAAGGTCAATGCCGTCGGCGAGGGCGGCTATGCCCGCGAGCTGTCCGAGGAAGAAAAACGCCAGGAAATGGAAGTGCTTGCAGAGCACGTGGCGCAGGCCGATGCCATTATCTCCACTGCCGGCGTGCCCGGCCGGCCGGCACCGAAGATCATCACCACCGCCATGGTCGAACAGATGAAGCCCGGCGCGGTGATCATCGACCTGGCCGCCTACAGCGGCGGCAACTGCGAGCTGACCATTCCCGGCGAATCCTTCGGCCATGAACTGGTCATGATCTACGGTCCGCTCAACGTGCCGGCCATGATGCCGGTGCATGCCAGCGAGATGTATGCCAAAAACCTCTACAACTTCCTGTCGCTGATCGTTCACGACGGCGAAATCAAGCCGGACTGGGACGACGAGATCGTCGCCACCAGCGTGCTGACCCGCGACCGGAAAATCCAGCATGAACTCACCCGGCAACGGATCGAAGGAGGTGCCGCATGATTGCCGGCATGACAGCACTTTATATCTTCATGCTCGCGGCCTTTACCGGCTACGAGATCATCAGCCGGGTCCCGGTCATCCTGCACACGCCGCTGATGTCCGGTTCCAACTTCGTGCACGGCATCGTGCTGGTCGGCGCCATGGTCGCCACAGGCCATGCGCACACCCCGCTGGAGCAGGTGATCGGCTTCCTCGGCGTCATGCTGGCGGCCGGCAACGCGGTCGGCGGCTATGTCGTCACGGAACGCATGCTGGACATGTTCAAGAGCAGCAAGAAGGGGGCCAAATAATGGATAACGTCATCCAGATCAGTTATTTCGCCTCAGCCGTGCTGTTCATCCTCGGCCTCAAGCGCATGAGCTCTCCGGTCACGGCGCGCGGCGGTATCCTCTGGGCCGGCGCCGGTATGCTGGTCGCCACGCTCATCACCTTCTTCCACCCGGGCATGCAGAATTACCTGCTGATGACCGTGGCCATCGCGCTCGGCGGCGGGCTGGCGTTGTGGTCGGGCAAGCGGGTCGCCATGACCGACATGCCGCAGATGATCGCGCTCTACAACGGCATGGGCGGCGGCGCGGCCGGCGCCATTGCGGCGGTCGAGCTGCTCAGGGGCGAGTTCCCCTCCACCACCTTCCTGACGCTGGCCATCGCCGGCGCGCTGATTGGCTCGGTGTCGTTTTCCGGCTCGCTGATAGCCTTCGCCAAGCTGCAGGGCTGGGCGCGCAAGCCGCTGCGCTTCCCGGGCCAGCAGGTCTTCAACCTGGCCCTGCTGGCGGCCACCGCCGGCATCGGTGCCTGGCTGGTCATCCAGGGCGAACTGGCCGGCGGCCTGGTGCTGCTGTTCTTCGTCCTGGCACTGGCCTACGGTGTCATGATGGCTCTGCCCATCGGCGGCGCCGACATGCCGGTGGTGATCTCGCTGTTCAACGCCCTGACCGGTCTGGCCGTCGCCTTCGAAGGCTTCGTGCTCGGCAACGCCGCCATGATTATTGCCGGCACCGTGGTCGGCTCGGCCGGCACCCTGCTTACCCAGCTGATGGCGAAAGCCATGAACCGCTCTATCGGCAGTGTGCTGTTCAGCGCCTTCGGCAATATCGAGGAAAGTGCGGGTGGCGAGGTCGCCGGCAGCATGAAGCCGATCGACGCCACCGATGTCGGCGTCATGATGGCCTATGCGGAACGCGTGGTGATCGTGCCCGGCTACGGCATGGCAGTGGCGCAGGCGCAGCACAAGATCCAGGAGCTGGCCGACATGCTGACCAAACGTGGTGTGGACGTGAAGTTCGCCATTCACCCGGTCGCAGGCCGCATGCCCGGCCACATGAACGTGCTGCTGGCCGAGGCCAATGTGCCCTACGAACTGCTCTACGACCTGGACGAGATCAACCCGGCCTTTCCGAAGACCGACGTGGCGCTGGTCATCGGCGCCAACGATGTCGTCAACCCGGTAGCACGCACCAACCCGGACAGCCCGATCTACGGCATGCCGATCCTGAACGTCGACCAGGCGAAGAACGTCATCGTCATCAAGCGTGGCCAGGGCAAGGGCTTCTCCGGCGTCGAGAATGCCCTGTTCTACGCCGACAACGCGCGCATGCTGTACGGTGACGGCCAGGCCATGGTCGGCGAGCTGATCCAGGCCATCAAGGAAGTCCAGTAGGCACCGACCGGACCGACCCGCAGTCCAGCCACGACGAACTGCGGGTCGGTTATTATTTCGTCGACATCAATCCCGCCTCCGGCAGCCCGGTGCTATCATGGCCCGCACGCCACGCAACCTGGTAATCCGTCGTGCACCGGCGACACAAAATGGTGCAAATATTACCCCCAAGGCAGTCTGGAAATTGACGCTCCGCCTCCCGCAAACCGACCCGGTCGACGACCACCATGGCTGCGCTTATTCACAGGATGGAATCGACGTATGACAAACGTCAATACTTGACCTCGATCAATATTAGAAACTTATTAATAACTACATATTATTGTTTTTAATAGATATTATGCAGTGCATAAAAATCA
>DATKZN010000281.1:0-4669 GCA_035527955.1 Gammaproteobacteria bacterium | reverse complement strand
AAGACACTGTCGTAGATATGACTGCCCAGGGCCGCATAGCCCGCTTCCAGCCCCTCCAGCAAGGCCTTCCCCTGGTTGGCCGACCACTCCGCCAGCTTCAGCTTTTCGCCCTGGTACTCATAATCCGTACTGAGCAGCTCGCTGCTGTCGGCCGTGCGCACCAGGCGCACATGGGCCTCCATGTAGAGCTGCACTGGCGCATTGATGCCCGTGCCACGGGTACCCGCACGGGTGAGCGCCACCTCCAGCACCGTATCCACACCGTCGTTGACCAGCGGCCTGTAGTCTTTCGAGAGACGCACCTGCTCCGCGCTTTCCGCTGCCGGTGTCAGCAGCCGTGTTCCCTGTGCAAGCGCGCTGGCGACAACCTGGTTCGACAGAGAATCCTGAATGTGCCCGACCTGCAGCAAGGCCGACATCTCCTGCGTGGATTCCGCTGCCTTGTCGGCCGCGGGCGCCGTTGCAGCGCCTGCAACGGCGCCGATGGCACCGGCAACACCGCAGATACCGAGCATGATAATGATGGCGGCACCGCAGTATTCACCGCTGCATCCGCCGTGCCCGATGCCGGTCATGCAGGACATAAAGGTCGAGCCGGCACCGTAGGCGGCGCCTTCACCCTTGCCACGGGAGAACCCTTCAAAATTGATCTCCGCCTCATGCTGGAGACCGATGACGGCTACCTGGCCCAGGTTGTCCTGCCAGGCGGTTTCCGGCGCTTTCACCGTCAGCTCGCTACAGCCAGACTGCAGCGCGAACATCAGCAGGCTCAACCAGGCAATTGCGCGTCGCATCGGCAGGCACCAGGGGTTCATCAGGCGGGGGTCAGAGGCAGACGACCAGGAAAGGTACTTTCCGGTGTCAGCGCAGCGGCGCGATCCGGCCGGTCTCGAGGTAGACCAGATAGTCCGCGATGATCAGTCCGTGATCGAAGGCCAGTGGCGGGCACTCGCGCGGATCGTACAGCGCCAGGTTGCGCGCATCATCCGCCGCTCGGGGTTCGCCGCGGGCCTCGGCGATGTAGACCGGGCTGACGGTATGGCCGCGCGAATCCCGCTGCGGCGCCGAGTAGTTGCCCAGCAACAGCCTGAGCGATACCGCCAACGAGGTCTCCTCGCGCGCCTCGCGCACGGCAGCCGCCTCCAGCGTCTCGCCGACGTCGACGAAACCACCGGGCAGCGCCCAGCCGTGCGGCGGGTTCCTGCGCTCGATCAGGACGATGGGACGACCGGGCCGGTCGGCCATTTCGATGATGATGTCCACGGCGACGGCCGGAGTCACGGGTCGTATCATTCTGTCCCACGCTGCTTGAAGCGGTGTATCAGGCGCCGCGTACGCTTGTCCGGGCGCCGCTCGCGTTGCACGGCATTATGCCCTTCCAGCTTGCGCTGTGCATACAGGGCGTGGCGGGCATCGGCGCTTTCCGCCGATTCGAGATACAGGGTGCGTGCCTCCCCGGCCGGGCGGCGCTGCGCGGAGAGCTTTACCACGCTCACCTCGAAGCGGTACGGGCCCTTGCGGATGCTCAGCACGTCTCCTGCCACGAGCTGGCGCGAGGGCTTGATGCGGCTGCCGTTGAGGTGCACCTTGCCGCCGTTGATGGCCTCGGTGGCCAGTGCCCGGGTCTTGTAGAAACGCGCCGCCCACAACCACTTGTCGATGCGCATGGTTTCGCGGGATGTATCCATGACCCTATTCTGCGGGTAACCGGATCGGTTGCAAGCAAAACGTGTGGCACTGCTTGCGCATTACCCTGTCCTGTATTGGCGCAGATTCCAGCATGACAGTTCAGTCATGTTACCCTTTTAATAGCCACGGAAGCACACGGAATGACACGGAAATAAGCGCTGCATTCCGCCTCCCGGCGGAAGGTGTCGCAAAAGGGTGTTGTATGATCGCAGGGTGCGCTGTGCGCACCGTTGCCGGTGCGTAAAACGCACCCTACATTTTACCCTGCATTTGTTATTTTTCCGTGTTCTTCCGTGGATTCCGTGGCGATTATTTTTTCACGATTCACGATTCACGTCTCACATTTCACGTCATGCCGCATCAACATCGTTGATGGCATGTTGTGTTCTTTTCCGTGTGCTTCCGTGGCGAGTTTTGAATACCCTTGATCAGTCCTACTGTTGCTGACCCTGCTGCTGTTGCGCGGCCAGGCCGGCGCGCGCGGTTGCCACGAACTGTGCATAGGGCATGGCGCCGTCCAGGCGGTGCTGTTCGCTGAAAAACACCGTCGGTGTCGCCCGTACCGCGTACTTGCCGGCCGCCGCCAGGTTGTGCTGCAGCGTTTCCGCGTACTGTGGATCGGACCAGGCCTTTTCCACGATGTCCGCCGGCACCCCGCACTCGGCGGCCAGCTGCCGCAGCAGCACCGTATCACCGATGTTCAGGCCGTCGACGAAATACGCCTCGAACAGGCGCCGGTGCAGCACGTAGAAGATATCGGCACCGGCCTGTTTGGCGGCCTCGGCCAGCAGCAGGGCCTGGTGCGAATTGGCGTTGATCACCTGGTCCCGCAGTGTCACACCCTCCTCCTTCGCCAGGCGTGCCAGGTTGTCCATCATCAGGCGCCAGCGAGCATCGTCATAGCCGAGGTCGGCGATCGGCATGCCCCCGGCCGGCGTCTCGGGATGGATCTCAAGCAACATCCAGTTGATCTTCAGATCGAAATGTTCGCGCAGGCGGTCCAGGCGCAGGTCGCCGATGTAACAGAACGGACAGATGTAATCGGAGAATACGGTAGCGAGCAGTACGGGTTTTTCGCTAGCGGACATGGCGACCTCTCGAATAGCCCCTCTCCCGGACGGGGGGAGAGGGGAACATAACAGCTGCGGCATGGGGAATCACAGCCGCCGGTCACGGGTAGCCAGACTGGCCACCAATGTCTACTGACCGCCAGTCTCCGGGCTGGTCATCGCCTGCAGCAACTGGTTCAACCGGTTGACGAAGGCCACCGGGTCCTCGAGCTGGCCGCCCTCGCTGAGCATGGCCTGGTCGAGCAGGATGTTCGACCAGTCGGCGAAGCGCGTATCGTCCGCCTCGTCCTGCAGGCGGCTCACCAGCGGATGGGTCGGGTTGATTTCCAGCACCGGCTTGCTGACCGGCACCTCGTGACCGGCCTGGCGCAGCATGTGCTGCATGTGCACGGGCATGTCCTGCTCGCCCATCACCAGGCAGGACGGCGATTCGGTCAGGCGCTGGCTCACCCGCACCTCCGCCACGCGCTCGCCCAGTGTCTCCTGCATGCGCTTGACCAGGCCGGCGTAATCTTCCCCGGTCTTTTTCGCCGCGGCCTTTTCCGCTTCGTCGGCCAGCTTGTCGAGGTCCAGCTCGCCCTTGGCCACCGAAGCCAGCGGCTTGCCGTCGTACTCGTGCAGGTGCGACACCAGCCACTCGTCGACGCGATCGGACAGCAGCAGCACCTCGATGCCCTTGCGCCGGAAGATCTGCAGGTGCGGGCTGTTTTTCGCCGCGGCGAAGGTCTCGGCGGTGATGTAGTAGATTTTGTCCTGGCCATCCTTCATGCGCTTGATGTAGTCGTCCAGCGCGACCGTCTGCTCCGCGCTGTCGGCCGCGGTACTGGCGAAGCGCAGCAGCTTCGCAATGCGTTCGCGGTTGGCAAAGTCCTCGCCCGGCCCTTCCTTCAGCACACGGCCGAACTGCTGCCAGAATTTCGCGTACAGCTCCGGATTTTCAGCTGCCATGCCCTCGAGCATGCCCAGCACCTTCTTGACCGAGCCCGCGCGGATGGTGTCGATCAGCCGGTTGTGCTGCAGGATTTCACGCGATACGTTCAGCGGCAGATCGTCGGAGTCCACCAGGCCGCGCACGAAGCGCAGGTAATAGGGCATCAGCTGCTCGGCGTCGTCCATGATGAACACGCGCCGCACGTACAGCTTGATGCCGTGCCGGCTGTCGCGGTCGTACAGGTCGAACGGCGCGCGCGTCGGCACGTAGAACAGCGAGGTGTAGGACTGCGTGCCCTCGACGTGGCTATGCACCCACTGCATCGGGTCTTCGAAATCGTGCGCGACGTGCTTGTAGAATTCGGTGTATTCCTCGTCGCTGATTTCGTTGCGCGGCCGGGTCCACAGCGCGGAGGCCTTGTTGACGGCCTCGAATTCGCCCGTGGCCTGCTCCTTGTCCGCAGCTTGCTTGCGCATCTCGATCGGCAGCGGGATGTGGTCGGAGTACTTGCTGACGATGCTGCGCAGCCGGAAGCCGTCGAGGAACTCATCCTCACCCTCGCGCAGGTGCAGCACGATTTCGGTGCCGCGATCGGCCTTCTCGACTGTCTCCAGGGTGTAGCTGCCGTCTCCGGCCGAAACCCAGCGCACGCCCTGGGCGGTGGGCAGGCCGGCCTTGCGCGTGGTCAGGGTCACCTTGTCGGCGACGATGAAGGCCGAGTAGAACCCGACGCCGAACTGGCCGATCAGCTGCGTGTCCTTTGCCTGGTCACCGGTCAGTGACTCGAAGAACTGGCGGGTGCCGGACCTGGCAATAGTACCGATATTGTCGACCACCTCGTCGCGCGTCATGCCGACGCCACTGTCAGACACCGTGACGGTACGCGCTGTCTTGTCGAAATCGATACGGATGCCGAGCCGGGTGTCTCCTTCATACAGCTTGTCGTCGGCGAGCGCCTCGAAGCGCAGCTTGTCGCAGG
>DATKZN010000280.1:0-11204 GCA_035527955.1 Gammaproteobacteria bacterium | reverse complement strand
TGACCGGCACGCCGTCGACCAGCGCGGTTTCCGTGCGGTTTTCGATAAATACCACGGCCATGGGCTTGCCAACGCTCTCCTTGGTGAACTTCAGCATGCTCCTGGCACCCTTGGCGTCCAGGGTAACCGACACCATCGGTGACCCGCTTTGCGGATCGAAACCGGAGCGGGCATTGATGATCTGGTTGCCAGTCGCGATAACCGCTTTTTTCAGCAGTACCGGGGTGCCATCGCGTTCGTAGTACAAGCGCGATCCCGCCGGCACCTTGCCGGCCACGGCCCGCTCGACGTCATGTTCGATGTCCACGGCACGGTATTCCAGTGTTGCCGTGGCACCGAGAATACGCTTCGCCTGGGCGGTATCCTGCACGCCGGGCAACTGCACGACGATGCGCTGGCTGCCCTGCTGCTGGATGACCGGCTCGGCAACACCGAGCTCGTTTACGCGGTTACGCAGGGTCAGGATATTCTGCTGCAGCGCAAAATCCTGGATCTCCCTGACTTCCTGCTCGGGCGGCCTGACCCTCAGGCCGGTCTTGCCTGCCTCGTCCAGAGGCTCGACGACCAGCGCGGGAAAATCCTTTTTGATGGCACTGCGCGCCGCATCGGCATCCTGCTGTTCCCTGAACTCGATACGTACCGAGGATGCCTCCGGGCGCAGCACGGTATAGCGCAACTTCGCCTCCCGCAGCAGGGTGCGAAAGTCGTTCGCGTAGCTTTCGAGCGCCTGCTTGAAGGCCGCACCCATATCCACCTCGAGCAGGAAGTGCACGCCGCCGCGCAGGTCCAGGCCCAGGTACATGGGCTGGGCATTCAGGCTTTGCAGCCAGGCAGGTGTCGACGGCGCCAGATTGAGCGCCACGACATAGTCGTTGCCGAGCGTCGCCTTGACGAAATCAACCGCCTTCAGCTGGGTCTCGGTATCATCGAAGCGCACCAGTATCCGGCCGGCGTCGAGATCGGCACGTTTCACCGCAATGCCGGCCTTTTCCAGTGAGGCGGTCACACTGCGGACCACCGATTCATCGACCTCGGCCCTGCGCGTACCGGATATCTGCAGGGCAGGGTCCTCGCCATACAGGTTGGGCAATGCATAGATCGTACCCACCAACAGGACAACGATGATGAGCAGGTATTTCCAGAGCGGGTACCGATTCATAGTATTCAGTTTCCTGTGCGGCCCTACAGCCCCTTGATGGTTCCCTTGGGCATGAGGTTTGCGACCGCATGACGCTGCACCTTGACGGTGACACCTTCGGTAACATCCAGTTCGATGAAATTGTCGCCCACTTTCGAGATACGGCCCAGCAGGCCGCCGTTGGTGACCACCTCGTCACCCTTGGCCAGAGCCTGGACCATCGTCTTGTGCTCCTTCGCCTTCTTGGTCTGCGGACGAATCAGCAGAAAGTAGAATACGACAAAGATAAAGATCAGCGGCAGAAAACTCATCAGGGCGTCACCCTGGCCCTGCGGCGCCGCCGCCAGTGCGTCAGTTATAAAGAAATCCATGGCTGCTCCTCAAAATCATGCGGTTCTGTTCGCCCGGCGGCAGCACCTGCCCATGCCGGCGACCGGTCAAACCAGCGCATTATGACACAGCGCCGCGCCCGGCGTAAAAATCCCTGCGGAACGCATCCAGGGCCTGGCGCTCGATGGCCGTCCGCAGGCCGGCCATCAGGTCCTGGTAATAGGTCAGGTTATGGATGGTGTTCAGCCGCGCGCCCAGGATCTCGTTGCACTTGTCCAGGTGGTGGAGGTAGGCCCTGCTGAAATTCCGGCAGGTATAACAATGGCATGAGTCATCCAGCGGACGCGTGTCCGTGCGGTTTGCGCAGTTGCGTATCCTGACCACGCCGTTGCGCACGTACAGGTGGCCGTTGCGTGCATTGCGCGTGGGCAGGACACAGTCGAACATGTCGATGCCGTGGCTGACGGCCTCCACGATATCCCCGGGCGTCCCCACGCCCATCAGGTAGCGCGGCGCCGTGGCCGGCATCTGCGGCATGATCCGCGCCAGCACGGCCTCGCGCTCCGCCTTGCCCTCGCCCACCGACAGCCCGCCCAGCGCGTAGCCATCGAAACCGATTTCCACCAGCCCGGCCAGCGATTCCGCACGCAGGGCGGGATACATCCCGCCCTGCACGATCCCGAACAGGGCGGCGGGATTGTCGGCGTGCGCCACGTGGCTGCGCCGCGCCCAGCGTAGCGACAGCTCCATCGACTGCCGCGCCTCGTCCTCGGTCGCCGGGTACGGGGTACATTCGTCGAAGATCATCACGATATCGGCACCCAGCTCGCGCTGTACCTGCATGGACTCCTCAGGCCCGAGGAACACCTTATCCCCGTTGACCGGCGAGCTGAAGGTCACGCCCTGCTCGGTAATCTTGCGCAGGGCACCCAGGCTGAATACCTGGAAGCCGCCGGAATCGGTCAGGACAGGGCCGTCCCAGTGCATGAAATCGTGCAACGTGCCGTGCTGGCGGATGATAGCGGTGCCGGGCCGCAGCATCAGGTGAAAGGTGTTGCCGAGAATGATTTCGGCGCCGGTGGTGCGCAGTTCCTCGGGCGTCATCGCCTTGACCGTGCCATAGGTGCCCACCGGCATGAACGCCGGTGTCTGTACCGTGCCTCGGGCAAACTCGAGTGTCCCGCGCCGCGCCGCGCCGTCACTGTGGGTCCAGGTGAAGTTCACGGTGCTCCAGCCTCCGCAGCCACCTCGTCCCGGGCTGATATGAACATGGCGTCTCCGTAGCTGAAAAACCGGTACCCGTTAGCTATGGCATGCCGGTAGGCGCGCATGATGCGCGCATGGCCGGCAAAGGCACAGACCAGCATCAGCAGGGTCGATTCCGGCAGGTGAAAGTTCGTCAGCAGGGCATCCACCGTCCGGAAGCGGTAGCCTGGTGTAATAAACAGGGCTGTTTCGCCCTGGCCGGCTTCGAGCCGGCCGTGTCTGAACGCCGACTCCAGGGTGCGCACTACCGTGGTGCCGATTGCGATCACCCGTCCACCGCGAGCTCGCGCGGCAGCGATCCGCTCACAGGTCGCGCTGTCGAGTTCGAAGGTTTCGCGGTGCATCACGTGCTCGTCCAGGTTGTCCACACGTACCGGCTGGAAAGTCCCGGCGCCCACGTGCAGGGTCACGAAGACCGTCTCGATGCCCCTGTCGGCGAGCCGTTGCATGACGGCCGCGTCGAAATGCAGCCCGGCCGTTGGCGCCGCCACCGCGCCCGGCTTGTCGGCATAGACCGTCTGGTAACGCGCATGATCCTCCGCCTCGTCCGGGCGCCGGATATAGGGCGGCAGCGGTATGTGTCCGTGGGCCTCCAGCAACGCCATCACCCCGACACCTTCAGGAAAGGACAATTCGAACAGGTCGCCGGCACGCCCCGTCACTTCGACCTCGAAGGCGTCGGCCAGGTACAGGCGGCTGCCCGCGCGTGGCGACTTGCTGGCACGCACGTGTGCATGCACCTTGTGGGGAGCGACAATACGCTCCACCAGTACCTCCACGCTGCCGCCGCTATCCTTTCTGCCCAGCAGCCGCGCCGGTATGACCCGGGTGTTATTGAACACCACGATGTCCTCCGGTTGCAGCTGGTCCGCAAAATCGCCGAAGCGGCAATCCTCGAGCCCGTCATTACGCGGGTCAATACACAACAGGCGGCTGTCGCTGCGAACCGGACAGGGTCGCAGCGCAATCAACTCCGGCGGGAGGTCATAGCTGAAGTCCTTACGTTGCATGGCGCGGCATGTTAGCACAGGATTTTGTGCCTGCCGCTTGCCCGCATGCCCGGATTCCCCGATACTAGCGGGCCTTGCCGGCAGCATGCCTGCACCAATGCCGAGGTGGTGAAACTGGTAGACGCACTGGACTCAAAATCCAGCGGAGGCAACTCCATGCGGGTTCGATTCCCGCCCTCGGCACCACATCACCGGCCCGGAGTGGATGTTCAGCGCGATACGGGCACCAGCCACGCAAACACGAGCGTCGCCAGCAACAGCGTCAGCAACAGTGTTCGCGTCCGGCTGGATTTTGCACTGCCATGCGTATCCAGTCCCTGAAAACCGAACATGTAACTGTCGATCATGCGTAAATTGTCTTCGCGCCTGCGGTCAGTGCCTGCACGCCGTTCACTGGCAGCCGTCTTGCACCGGGGACAGGTATCGCGCCGCCTGTCGGTGCGGCGTTCGTCGACCTGCATGCGTGCCTCGATGTAGCGCTGGTAATCCTCCCAGCTGGACAGGCTCAGCATCTCGTGCGGCAACAGACCGGTCAGCGCCCTGGCATGTGACCAGGACAGGCGGTCCCTGCTCAGTTCGTCGTCGAGACAAATGCGGCCGAGCAGAATGTAGCGGGTTACTTCTGCAGCCGGGAAAGGCCCGCGTACCACGCCTTCACGGCGTGTGTACCATTTGACAGTGTCCCCCCGCCGTTTCATGTTTGTGCCGCGTGCGACCCTCAGTCACTCAGCCACTCCCCCATGCGCGCGCGCAGGCGGATCAGCGCCTGGCCATGTATCTGGCAGACTCGCGATTCGCTGACGCCCAGGATTTCGCCGATCTCGCGCAGGTTCAGTTCCTCGTCGTAATACAACGCCATCACCAGTCGCTCGCGTTCCGGCAAGCCCTTGATCTCGTCGGCAAGGCCCTTCTTGAAATCGCTCTTCTGCAGGTTTTCCAGGGGTTGATCGATATGTCGTCCGGACTGCGGCATTCCCTCTTCGCCCAGCATGCCGGGGTCCTCGAAACTGAAAATACGGCAGCCGGTCGAGTCCTGCAGGATCTTGTGATACTCCTCGAGGCTGATTTCCATCACCCCGGCGACCTCGACATCACGCGCGTCCCGACCCTTGTCGTTCTCTATCTTGCGCACCGCCTCGGCAACCTCCCGGGCCTTGCGATGTACCGAGCGGGGCGTCCAGTCGGTACGCCTGATCTCATCGAGCATGGCGCCGCGAATACGGATGCCGGCGTAGGTTTCGAAACTTGCACCCTGTTCGGGGTCGAATTTTCTGGAGGCCTCGATCAGCCCGATCATGCCGGCCTGAATCAGGTCGTCTGCCTGGACACTGGCGGGCAACCGGCTCATCAAATGATAGGCGATCCGCTTGACCAGTGGTTCGTGCAATACAACAAGTTCGTTGCTGGATGCAAATTCAGCTGCCGCCTTAGCTGCGTTACCTTTCATGACCTCACCTCCATATCCCTGTTTTCGTTCTGAATGAGACGTTCAACAAAAAACTCGAGATGGCCGCCCGCATAGAGCTGGCGCGGCCATTTCATGATCTGCCTGGCAAGATTCTTCAATGCCATGGCTGAGCGACTGCGGGGAAACGCGCTTAGTACGGTCTGGCGCTGTGCGATCGCACGCTGCATGCATTCATCGCGCGGCACGTAGCCGCAACAGGACAACAGCATGTCGTGATTGTCGGAAAAATGCCCGAATAGCCACGCGAACAGCTCCCCAGCCTCAGTAGCGGATGCGACCATGTTCGGCAATACATGGAAACGTGCGATTCCGTGCGCCCTGTACAGTGTGTCGATCAGCGCTACCGCGTCCCTGATCGAGGCCGGTTCGTTGCAGATCACCACCACGATATCGGTCGCCGCGCGACAGAAACTGGTGACGATCTCGGAAATTCCGGTTGCCGTGTCTATAACGAGTGCATCGATCGGTTCGTCCAGGTCGCTGAATGCGCGCATCAGGCCCGCGCACTCCTTCATACCGAGTTCGGCGAGTTGCTTTTCCCCGGACGCGGCGGGTATCAGGCGGATGCCGTCCGGGCCACTCGTAAGGATGTCCCCAAGCGACTTGTTGCCATTGAGAACGTCATGCAGGGTGTAGTCGACTTTGAGACCGAGCAGCGCATCGATATTCGCCATGCCGAGATCGGCATCCAGCAACAGGGTCCGCTGCCCCTCGCTGCTCAGCGCCTGCGCGACATTGAGGGCGATGCTGGACTTGCCAATGCCACCCTTGCCACCGGTGAATGCAATAACCTGTACCGGCGGATGCATGGCAGGTTTGACGGGATCACCGGTGCGGCCAAGTTTGATATCAGCGAACTGCATGGGATTTGCCACGAGGGGTCTGGATTGAAAAGGACATTTGCATCTGCGCTACCTGCTGCTGATTCAGGGATGAGTTCTGCATGCAACTGTGATAGCAACTTGCGTACCAACATCGCCGACAGACGACAAATGCGCCAGATGTCGACATAACTACATGTATTAGAATGGAATTCTTTCTATCAGTTTGCGGGGGTATTTTTCGGAATTACGTCACACTTTTGACTTTAGAGTCGGTAATGACGGCAAAATGACTTATTTACGCCGGCCTGGCGGGGATACCTGGCTCGCCTGGACGGCAAGGGACGGGACGGGTCGGCCCGCGGTGGCAGGGCTACAGCGGCAAGCGATCCGTACCGGAGATGAGCGAGGTGAACAAATCTTCCGCCAGGGGACGGCTGATGTGGAAACCCTGGGCTACATCACAATCCAGGCTGATCAGCAGGTCCCAGGCTCTGACATTCTCGACGCCCTCGGCAACCACCTTGAAACCCAGATTATGCCCGAGATCGATGATGGTACGGACGATCGCAACGTCCTGCTCGTCAAACGCAATGTCCATGATGAAGGACTGGTCTATCTTGAGCGTGTCGATCGGCAGGGTTTTCAGGTAGGACAACGACGAATAGCCGGTACCGAAATCATCGATGGCAATCGTGATACCCGTGTCATTCAGCCGGTTCAGTACATCCGACGCACGCGCTATATCCTGCATGAGCGTGGCCTCGGTGATTTCGATCTCGAGGCAGTCACCCTCGACATTCGCCTCGCGCAATGCCCATTTGATCTTGTCTAACAGACGCGGATTCTGGAAAGACCTGGCTGAAACGTTCACTGAAACCGGAATGTCCAGCCCCTTGCACTTCCACTGCCGGCACTGCCGAAGTGCGGTAACGAGCACCCAGTCGGTAATCGGGGTAATCATGCCCAGTTGCTCGGCGACAGGAATGATGCGTTGCGGCATGACCGTTCCCTCCACCGGGTGATCCCAGCGCAGCAGCGCCTCGGCGCCGACAATCCTGGATGTCTGCAGTTCGACCTGTGGCTGGTAATGGAGAGTGAATTCGTTGTTGTCGATCGCCGTCTTGATCTGTCCGGAGTAATGCAATTGCTGGGCGGCAGTGACGTCGTTCGCCGGATCGTAGTACTGGTATGGCAGGCCGTTGCGTTTCGCCCTTTGCATCGCGCTCTCGGCATTGATGAGCAGCGTTTCCTCGTTATCGCCATCGCCGGGAAAACAGGAGATGCCCAGTGTCAGACTTACCCACAACTGCTTGTCCTTGTAGGTAAAGGGGATATCGAAGGAATCGAGTATCTTGGTAATTACCCGTTCGGTTGCCTCATTGATATTGAGCACAGGCTGCAACAGGATGCCGAACTGGTCACCACCCAGCCTCGACAGCGAATCGGATTCACGCACGATTGATTTCAGGCGTTCGGAAATATTTCTCAGCAGGATATCGCCGACATCGCGACCCAGCGTATCGTTGTACATCTTGAACTGGTTGATATCGATTGAAATCACTACCATCTGTGAACCGGGCGCGCGACGCGCGGCAGCCAGGGCCATATTCAGGTGATCGGTCCACAACGCACGATTCGGCAACCCGGTCAGGTCATCGGCGGTAGCAAGCTGCTGCAGTTGCCTGCGCTCCGCCACCTGCTTATCGATATCCTCCAGCACGCAATGCACGATTGCCGGCCGCCCCTGGCTGCCGGCAGCCGGGTACAGCGCCACCCGGTACCAGTGCTCGGCGGAACCGGCCAGGGAAATGCGCACCTCGACCTGGCAACTTTTGCCATTGACGGCATCCTGCCAGGCAGAGAGCAGCAGCTGTCCATCCTCGGCGTGTGTATCCGGCAGGCACGGGAACGGACAATCCATGACACACTCGTACAGCACACGCAGGGGATAGTTTGCATAGCTGATGCTGTTTGCGAGTATGTCCACGCTCCACAGGTAATGCGGGATCCCGGCCAGCAGGTCCTCGACCTGGCCGAACCGGCCGGATTCATGGGCGAGCTCCCCGCGCAGTTCGTCGCCTGCGCAGGTCCAGTACCCCTCGAGCGTCAATCCCAGGTCGTGCAACAACATGCGAATCAGCAGGGACTCGAGGGCCACGTGTTCCTCATCCGACATGACCAGCGTGGGTAACAGGCCGCGCAGATAATCAATGAACAATTGATACGCACCGATGACCCATGCCGGCTTGATGCGGTGCTCCAGATGTACCCTGCCGTTCTCCAGCAGGATGTCCACACGATCCCTGAGGTCAGTCGAGGCGATGGAATTGAGCAGAATCTGCAGCTCGCTACGCGCGAACAGGCCGACATCGCCGCCAGCCCGTTCATGCGCATAAAGCACATCCGCGATGTCGGGATTATCGAAAAGGTAGTTGTAGAATTTTTCGGCGAAACCGGCGGCTGCCGCGACCAGCGTTGCATGATGGGCATCAAGCAGGCTGCGATCGCTGCCTGAAAGACGAAACAGGTAATTGTAATCCTTCGCCAGCAGGTCGCAAGCGGCACGCTGGTGCAGGCTTGCTGCAGCCTGCACACCGGATCTGCGCCCCCTCTCTTTCTTCTTCACAGCCATCGTGTGATTGCGGTTGGTGTTATTATCCGGATGGCAGCAAGACAGCGCCGCCATCGACCGTTCCGTACGCAGGCACACATCTTCGTCCGTACACAGCAATGGCGGCCGGCCTAAAACAAACAATTTCAGATGATGCACGTGCTGCTGAACTTGTTATTCCAACGATGTTTTTATTTTTATAAGTGTGCCTGAATCTAGCACAGGGTCGCGTGCAAATAAAGCGCGCCCGCATGGGCGGGCCGCTACCGACGCCAATTCAGTCGGCGCGTCAGGTGTGTTGCAAGGCAGCCCGCCTGCCGCGGTCGTCAGGCCTGTCTCTGCATTCCGTACTTGCGCAGCTTTTCGACCAGTGTGGTCCTGCGCATACCCAGCCGCTTGGCTGCATGCGCAACGACACCGCCGGAATCGGCAAGCGCCTGCTTGATGTAGCTAACCTCGAGGTGGCTGAGGTGTTCCTTGAGATTCATGCCATTACGTGGCAGTCGCGGATCGAGATCATCCGCCGTCAGCTGCGATCCGACCAGCGCATCCAGGAGCTGTTCGGACGGCTCGCCATCGCTGTTGCGGAACTTTTCCGGCAGATCGCCGGCATCGACGACACCGAACGGATGCAGGATGGCCAGTCGCTCGACAAGATTCGCCAATTCCCTGACATTGCCCGGCCAGCTGTACTGGCAAAGCGCGTAAATCGCACCCGGTGACAGCCTGACCGAGCCGCGATTCTCATACTCGATACGCCGCACCAGCTCGTTCACCAACAGTGGAATGTCCTCCACCCGTGCCGACAGTGACGGCATCTCGATCGGAAACACGTTCAGGCGATAGAACAGGTCTTCGCGAAACTCGTTCTTGCCAATCGCTTCTTCCAGGTTCTTGTGAGTGGCGGCAATGATGCGTACATCGGACGTCAACGAAGTATTGGACCCGACGCGTTCGAAGGTGCGTTCCTGCAGCACGCGCAGGATCTTGACCTGCATCTGCAGGGTCATGTCGCCGATCTCGTCCAGAAACAGCGTGCCGCCCTCGGCCATTTCGAAGCGACCCTGGCGGTCGTTGATGGCACCGGTAAATGCGCCTTTCTGATGACCGAACAGTTCAGATTCCAGCAAGTCACCGGGAATGGCGCCGCAGTTGACCGGCACGAACGGCTTGTCACGCCGCGAGGAATAATAGTGAAGATTCCTGGCAACCACTTCCTTGCCGGTGCCGGACTCACCCAGTATCAGGACGTTGGCATCGCTGTCGGCCACCTGCTCGATCAGCTTGCGCACATGCTGGATCGCCCGGCTGCTGCCAACGAGACTCCGGAACAGATCCACCGGGCGCTGGCTGGAACCGGACGTGCGTTGTGAGTCAGCGAACACCTCAGCCTGGTGTAGTGCGCTGGTAAGCTGGGCATAATTCACCGGCAGCTCGAGCCGGCCAAGGATGCAGGATCCCGTGTCGATGGTGACTGTGGGTTCCCTGCCCTTTCTTGACAGCAGATAGATTGGCAGGTGTTCGTCGTACTTGTGGATCTGGCCCAGCAGGCTGGAGAGCATCTGGTCGGAGCCGCAGGAGCCTACCAGCACTGCGAGAATATTCTCCTCGTCGCCGGCGACCGATTGCCAGTCCGCACAACTGGTCACCTGTAGCGGTGTGTAATTGATAAATTTGAGGACGGCTTGCAGCTCATTGCCGATAGCTTCATCAGCATCAATAACAAGTACCTTGGGTTCTGTATGCATTCGATTTCCCGCTCGAACATCGTTATCGGCAGGGGATTATTATAAAAACCCGAGCATTATTAAAGTTATTTTTCTCCCCCTTCATATCAAGTGGATGTTAACCATGGAAGCAAGGCATGTCAAAGCAATGTCGGGCGCTACGAATATGCGCCACACGAAACGCCTGAACTATCTGCACGCGACTGATTTTATCCATGTTTTTCTGTGAATTGACGAATCGCACAGCGCGCGCAGCGGATGCCGGCGCCCTGCCCCGGAGAAAAGTCCTCCCGCCTGCGAATACTCCGCAACGGGGGCTTGCCAGGCGACTGACACCACGCCAGGGCTGGCGTGGCGTCGCGGAGACGGCAATCATCCGCTTTGTGCGCGATGCCGCAAAAACCGCCTCAATTCGGGCAAGCCCACGGACGATAGTCCTATTGAGTCAGGCAGCCTGTCCTGGCGCGGAACCGGAATACCGACAACAATATGTGGATTACCAATAAATGATGCCAGATCAGCACTCCGTCACACCCGATATCGATGCCCGGCGCGTCGCGCTCCTGCGTACCCGAATCGAGGATGAGGCCTATACCGTTAACCCGCAGCAAATCGCAGACAAGGTCATCGACCTGGAAGCAGCACTGTTTCGCCGCCATCCGCCTCCGTCGTAACACGCCGCAACACCCGGCAAGCAGCGCCGCGCCAAGGAAAGGCAGGTGCAACAACGCCCGCAGATGCGGGCGTTGTCGTTTGGTGCCCCGGAGATGATTCGAACATCCGACCTGGCGCTTAGGAGGCGCCCGCTCTATCCAGCTGAGCTACCGGGG
>DATKZN010000279.1:0-15272 GCA_035527955.1 Gammaproteobacteria bacterium | reverse complement strand
GTTGTGTTTTCAGTAATTACTGTCATGGGAGTCCTGTGCCGGCTACGCGGAAATTGTCTCGATCCTGACTGGCGTGGCGAATGCGAAAATTATAATCATTTTTCCTCAAGCGCATGGTTATTGATCAGGCGATAGCCCTGTATTTCAGTGTGTCCGCGCAAACTGCTTTAGCAGCGCATGGCGAATGTAGCCGGAACTGCTGATTGCTGCCACTGTCGTCAGAATCAAGATGACGATCAGGCTCGCCAATACCAGGGGATCACGCATGTTACCGGTTACAAGCATTCTCCCGGCGCCGGCAACAGCCAGTACCAGGAGTAGCGGTTTGCCCACATCATTGATGTACCAGCTCCATTTCTCTGCTTTCAGCAATCGATGATGCATTAACTGGACGCTGACGAGCAAATAACCGCCGTTTAAAAGTATCCATGCACCTGCGGCTCCGGCAGTGCCCCAGTGTGTGGTAGCGATAATAATGGCGGGTACCAGCACGATCACGGCAACAAGGTTTGTGAATAACGCAAGCCGCGTCCAGCCGTGAGCGAGCTGCAATGCATAGGGCATATGCATCAGGCCGTTCAGGCTGTTTCCGATTGCGAGCAGGCTGACCAGCCAGTATGAATGCAGGACAATGTCCGGATCGCCGGCCCACAATTCAAGGATTTCCCTCGAGAAGAAGGCCAGGGTAAGTGCTGCAGGGAGTACGGCTACCGCCATCAACTGGCTGCCGTGATGGTAGTCTCTGGTGATTCCGTGAATGTCATTGTGTGATGCGTGTTCGGTGAGCCGGGGATAATACGCCGTAAATACTGGGTTTATTAACCGGTAAAGAACGGCGGCGACACTGGCTGCAAACGTATAGTAACCGAAATCAGAGAGCGTGAGTAACTTGCTGAGTATGATTTTGTCCAGTTGGGTGAGAATTGTGGCCAGTATGGAAATGCCGCTTACACCGGCAGCAAAGCGCCAAATATCTTTTATTGCAGCAGACTTGAATGATCCGGGTTGAGGTGAAGCAAGGTATCGCAAAAATACAAACCTGATCGCAACGACCTGCAGTAATGCAATCAGGGCCTGCCACATAAAGAAGGCGCGCAGGGTGGGTTCAATGAAGTGTAATACGGCCAGCGCGCCGACACCTTGCAGGGTCGCAAATATGGCGAGCAGGATATTAACCGAAATTTGCTGCTGGAGGCCGTTCAGGCCTCCCGTATACAGTGCGACTGGCCAGCGCAGTCCGACAACGACCGACATCACCCATAGTGCCTCAATCAGGGTTTCCCTGCGTAATACTTCGGGATTTAACCAGTCAAACGCGATAAACTTCGAAAGCAGCACAATAATGACTACGATTGTTATCGCAATTCCCCAATAAATTATCTCAAGCGTGCGTACCGTGTCGGCCATTAGCCCTGCATTCCTGTGATCGGAAGAGAGCCTCGCCATTTCCCTGTTTAGTGTCTGTGACAGGCCGAGATCGAGCACAGATAACATTGCCTGGAGCGAAATAAAAACACCCACAATGCCATAGGCTTCTGCACCCATTAGCCTGATATAGAACGGGATGAATGCCAGCGACATCAGTGCGATCCAGCCGCTGCCGAGATAGTTGGCTATGATGTTGCGTTTAACGCTGCTCATCGTATGTACCGGGACTGCGATTAACGGTTATTGCCGCCTGAGATTTCCGTCAGGCGCGATGGTGTTTGGCGCCCCCTGAGGCAGTCGTTGCCGCGCTGCCTTTTGATCGATGTTATGCAACCAGCTTTCCTGTGCCGACATCGCTTGTACCGTCGCCGTACGTGATGCAGAAACCTGTGCATCGAGGTGACCCGCTACGCGTTTCAGGCTTCCACCGGTCAGGGTGTCCTCGACTGGTATCAACCAGTGTTACCATCCATGGCCAGGCACTGTTCCGGTGTGCCTACATCCTGTAGTTGCTTATATCGAAGATGATGTTCCGTATGTGTTTGACATCAGTTGCCAGCCCTGCTGGATGTGGTGGGCGATAAATCATGTACTACACCACTGATATTGTTACCTGATGGTGCGGCGTTTTGACTCTTCAATCCCCTTGTAATGCAATGCTGAAATCTGTTCGGAGATTATTCCGATCAGAAAGGTGAATAACGAGGACAGAACCAGAATTGTACTCATGTTTGTGAGTCGTCCCCAGTTGATGTAGGTATAGCTGTAGTAAGCAACACCGGCCGTGAACAGCATCAGGCTGATAGGCAGGAAAAACCGCATGGGAGAAAACAGGGCGCCAATCTTGAGAATGATGATCAGGAAGCGGAAGCCGTCGTGGAATACGCGTATGTGACTCCTGGTATCGGTAGTGCGTGTTTTGGCGTGGATCGGCACGTATCCGACCGGCAGCCCGGACCTGAAGAACGCCATCGTGCTGGTGGTCGGGTAGGAAAACTTGTTGGGCAACAGGTACAGGAATTTCTTGAAATGGCGTGCCCGTGCGGCGCGCAGCCCCGAGGTCAGATCCTGGATGGGATGGCCTGTCATCCACGAGGCCAGCCGGTTATAGATGCTGTTGCCGATGCGGCGTGTGAGTGACGCATGACTGTCGAGATGACGCGCACCCACCATCATGTCGAAACCCCGGTTGATACCGTCGATCAGCGGCTGGATGTCGGCGGGGTCGTGCTGACCGTCGGCATCCATGAACACCAGGATGTCACCTTCGGCATTGCGCGCTCCGGTCTTGATGGCAGCCCCGTTGCCCATGGAATAGACGTGTGACAGCACCCGCACGCCGTGCTGCCGGCAAACACCGGCCGTGTCATCCGTCGACCCGTCATCGACAACAATGATTTCCGCCTCCGGAAATTTCTCCTTTAGCGCCGGGAGCAGGGTTTTCAGGCTGTCGGCCTCGTTCTTGGCGGGCAGGACGATGCTGATTTCGCTCATTGGAGTGTCTCTTGTGCTCCGCCCTGGTTGGTCAGTGCCGTGTTTACCGTGCGGGCCGTGTTGATTTCGCTTTCCAGCATTTCATACAAAGCGGTATTGCCGCCGTAGCTGTTGCTGGTCCTGAGCTGTTCCAGCTGTCGTTCGGCATCCTCATAGCGTTCCATGACAATCAGCAGATTGATCAGGTTGACCCAGTGCTGCGATTCGCCGGGATATGTCTCGACCACCTCGCGAAACAGCTCGAGTCCGGAATCGAAATCACCGAGCTTGTTGATGCGAAAAAAGCCGTAAATCGTCAACAACTGCGGTGTTTTTATGTTGTTGAGTCCGAGGGTGAGCAGCTCGTCCATCACCTCGGGGGGGATGTCGCAGCCGTTCCCGTAGCATTCGGTCAGCATTTTCAGGCCACTGATGTCCGATGTTGAGAGCGGATACTCTATCAGTTTGCGCCTGATCACTGCAAAACTTGCGGGATCAACGGGCTTACCGAGCTGGTAGCGAAGTATGATCAGGGTGGCATCCGACATGATGCCGGTCCTGTCCAGCTCTCGAGCCCGTTCCAGGTAGTCGAATGCCTCCGCCTCGCTGTCTGTCACACCGTTCAGTGCCAGGCGTGCATGGATCCGGCCGGCCGCGAATACCGCGCGCATCGATGCGGGGTGGTGGATAGCTTCATAGATGGCATGTTGTACATTGTCCGCCCATTGCCCGGCCCTGATCCAGGTGGTGTAGGAAAACATCAGCAGGAACAGCGCCGCGCTGCCGATGCGGATAAGCCTGCCACGGTGATGCATTTTGAGCTGGCTGACGAATGCGCCGACCGCCAGCAGGATGCCGAAATCGGCCAGGTAATTGCGGTGCTCGTGAGCGACTTCCAGCGGAATAATGGTCGATTCCAGCAGGTGACCGGCAAAAAACCACAGGATGCCCAGGCTCACCAGTGCCTGTCGCGCAGGCAGTGCTGCGGCGGTGACCAGCAGCCCGGCAATGGCCAGCACCGAGATCAGCGTGGCAGGTGGATCCAGCAGGCCACGCGACAGCGTGATGTCATCATGGTAGAGACCCAGCTCATTGATCGAGGGCATGACGATCATCTTCAGGTAGAACATCAATACCCTTGCCTCGGTCAGCAGGCGTTCTGCGGGGGTAAAGGTTCTGCTGTTGTAGCTGACAAGTTTGCCAGGTTCGACCAGCAGCACCAGCACCGTCAACAGCACGGGCACGGCAAGGAACAGCAGGAAGAAGCCGGCAATACGCCGGTCAAGCTGTTCGCCGTGGTCGCGAAAACGGAACAGGCTGATCTCGAGTACCAGCATGAAGACCGGCAGCAATACGCCATTCTCCTTGCTGAGCACGGCCAGTGCACCGAACACGAGTAGTCCGGCGAGAATGTAAAACAGCCCCGGCTTGCCCTCGCGCATGCGCAACCGTCCCAGCATGTACAGACACAGGCCGGCCACGCTGAACAGCGCCGACAGCCCGGCCATGCGCTGCACAATGTACAGCACGGTGGTCAGGTTCAGCGGATGCAGCAGCCACAGACCGGCGACCACGGCCGGTAGCCAGCGCGCGGCGGTAGCGGAAAAATCCGGATTCCGATAGCGCACATAGGCACGCAGGATCAGGGTGCCCAGCAGCCAAAAACCCAGACCGGTCAGCAGATGGATGCCCAGGTTGACGACCTTGTGCGACCTGGGGTCGATGCCGAAGAAATAGCGGTTCAGGGCAAAGCTGGCCATGCTAACGGGTCGCCGCAGGGTGCCTGATGTCGAAGACCAGGCCGCGTCTATCAGGCTGTCAATGTCCAGCGAGGCCATGTCCAGCCGACTGTTCTCCAGCAGGTTGGGGCGATCATCGAACATGTAGTCGCCTGCCAGGCCTGGCCAGTACACCGCGATGGTCAGCAGGCAGAGCAGGGCGACCATCCAGCCGGCGGGATTTCTGAACAGCTGTGTAATGCTCATGCGCCGGTCATGATCAGTCGGGTGCGCCGCGGTGACGGGGATAAGCGTGTGCTCCGGCCATGCGCGCTAGTGTACTGTCTATCTGTGTGAGCTGAAAATAAAAAACGCCCCGGAGACCGGGGCGTTTTATGTACCAGTGCGATCCTGTTACGGACGGCAGTTGGCAGGACGGTACTTGTTGTTCATGCTGCCGTTCGTGCCAGCCGTACCATCGCAGACCCATTCAATGGAGCCGGCATTGGTCGTCGGCTGCAGTACCATGGTCTGACCGTCAGCCGTCGGGTTGCCACCCAGGTTATTACGGTAGCTGATGGTGATCACGCCGGTGTTGGCAGTCAGTGCAATCTGCGACACATAAGTGCCAGAGATACTGACAGCCGCTGGCAGGCCGGCAGCTGGATGGTCGGCCGGCATGCTGCCGGTACTGTCGTAGGTCTCAGACACCGCCAGCTTGGCGGCACCGGCCAGGTTCAGACCCTCAGAGACCTTGGCGCGGATGGTGTAGTCCTGGTAAGCCGGGATAGCGATGGCTGCCAGGATGCCGATGATCGCAATAACGATCATAAGTTCGATCAGTGTGAAGCCCTTTTGCAGTTTCATGGTATTTCCTCTCATGTACATGAACGATGGTAAAGCATTGTTTGGTTGCCCGGTCCGAGCCACCTGACAGCCTATTATCGGACAAAGGTCCGGTTTCTTTGGCTGGTAATTACTATCCATTTTCCGTGCCAGTTTTCTGCCGCTTGCCGGTTTGCGGTAGCCAGATTACGTGCTCGGTTATTTAATGGCATATAAAACAGTAACTTATTATTATGTTGCGGGCCAGCACCGGGAAGGCTTGGCCCGCCTGGCCCGCTGGCGACGACATTCCGGCGTAAGAAAAAATGAGACCAGTCTCACAAGTCGGGTCAGATTGTGACGCAGGGCGTCACTTTGTGACACGGATTATGCGCGCTAGTCGAGCCCCAGTTTCTTGAGCCGGTAGCGCAGCGCGCGGAACGTGATGCCCAGCTTCCTGGCCGCTGCTGTCTTATTGTAACGGGTCTGCTCCAGCGCCTTGATAAGAACGTCTTTTTCAATGTTGTCCATGTAGGTGTCCAGCGGCACCGTGCCCGGTTCCAGTGCCCGGCCCCGGTCCTCGTCAACCGCGCCGGCAATGGTGCCGGTCATCGGCAGGTGCAGGTCTGCGCGGTGGATGACGTTGCCCTCGCACAGCGTGGTGGCGCGCTCGAGGATGTTTTCCAGCTCCCGGACATTGCCGGGAAACGGGTAGGCGGTCAGTGCCTGCGATGCCTCTTCGCTCAGTGCGAGATCGGGTTTCGCGTTCTGGTGCGCGAGCTTGTCCAGGAAATGGCGGGCCAGCATGGCGATGTCCTCGCCGCGTTCGCGCAGTGGCGGCACCTTGAGCTGGATGACATTGAGGCGGTAGTAAAGATCCTGCCGGAACTGGCCGCCGGCAACCAGCTCGGCCAGGTCACGGTGCGTGGCAGAGAGAATACGGACGTCGGTGGCCACCTCGCGCTGCGCGCCGACCGGGCGCACGGCCTTTTCCTGTATGGCGCGCAGCAGCTTGACCTGCATGTGCAGCGGCAGCTCGGCCACCTCGTCGAGAAACAGCGTGCCGCCGGCGGCGACCTGGAACAGGCCGTCCTTGTCGGTGGTGGCGCCGGTAAAACTGCCCTTGCGATGACCGAAGAACTCGCTTTCCATCAGCTCGGACGGGATGGCGCCGCAGTTCACCGGAACAAACGGCCGGTCGGTGCGCGGCCCCTTGCTGTGGATCAGCTTCGCCACCAGCTCCTTGCCGGTGCCGGATTCTCCGCAGATATAGATCGGCGCCTGGCTGCGCGACAGCTTCTCGATGGTGGAGCGGATACTGCGCATGGCGTCTGATTCACCCAGCAGGGTGTCGCGGCTGCGGCGCTCGCGCTGGTGGTAGTCGCCGGACAGCTTCAGCACGCTGGTGATGAGGTTGCGCAGGACATTCAGGTTCACCGGTTTCGAGATGAAGTCGAAGGCTCCGGCCTTGAGTGCTTCCACTGCCGTATCCATGTTGCCGTAGGCCGTGATCACGGCAACCGGTGTTTCCGGTGTGTGGTCCTGGATATAACGCACCAGGTCCAGGCCGTCGCCGTCCGGCAGGCGCATGTCGGTGAGGCAGATGTCGAACTGTGTGCTGTCCAGCAGGGCGCGGGCCTGTTCGAAACTGGCCGCACTGCGTGCATCGATGTCCATCCTGCCGAGGGTCAGCTCGAGCAATTCACGGATATCGGGTTCATCATCGACGACCAGTGCCAGCGGCTTGCTCATGATGCACTCTGTGCGGCCAGCCGGTTGGCGGGCGACTCCGTACTGACCGGGAAGGTGATGCGGAAACAGCTGCCACCTTCGGCGAGCGGCCGGTACTCGAGGTGTGCACCGTTGCTTTCGCAGATTTCACGCGCGATATACAGGCCGAGCCCGGTGCCGCTGCTGTGGGTGGTGAAAAAGGGCTCGAAAATCTTGTCTGTCATGTCAGGCTCGATGCCGGGACCGTTGTCGATGATATCAAGATGAGCCACGCCCGGGGTAGCCGTCAGGCTCGCGATCAGCTGCAGCCGGATTGTCGGCGTTGCGCGGCCGTGATGGATTGCATTCTGGCACAGGTTCCAGACGACCTGGTGCAGCAGGCTCGGATCCATGCAGATTTCGATATCGGCAGGTATTGCCGAGCAGCTGATCTGCTCCCTTGTGCAGTTGCCGCTGCTCATGAATTCTTCGGCGAAATTTTTCAGCCAGTCTGCGAGTTGCAGGACGCGTGGTATCGAGGAGTTCGGGCGGGACAGTTGCAGGATATTCTCGACGATGAGATTCACCCGCGATGTGTTGTCACCGATGATGGTTGTCAGGCGGCGATCCTCCGCGGCCAGGACATTCTGTTCGTTCAGCAATTGCGCGGCATGGCTGATCGCGCCGAGCGGATTCCTGATTTCGTGCGCAATGCTGGCGGTGAGGCGGCCCAGCGAGGCCAGCTTGATCTGCTGCGCCTGTTTTTCCATGGCTGCCATGTCCTCAAGGAAGATCAGTGCGCCCGGACCGCTTGACGAGTCCAGGCGGGTGAACTGAGGCAGGATGCTGCTTGCATGCGCCTCATCCCTGAGCAGGGTCGGCTGGCTTGCCGGTGCGCGCTGCCATTCCATCAGTTTGCCGAACAGCGCAGGCGACAGGCGCGCCAGTGGCTGGCCGGTTCGGGTGCCGGGTGTGTGGAGGAGTTTGCGTGCGGTATCGTTGATCAGAAGGATATTGTGGAGATGGTCGGTGACGACGATGCCGGCCTGCAGGCGCTGCACGATGTGGGCATTGAGCCGGGCAAGGTTGGCGATATCCACGGCGCGGCGACGCGCCAGCGTTTCGCTTTCCCTGATCCGGCGCGCCAGCAGGTCGGTTACGCCCGCGCTTGCGAACAGTGCAATACCTACCAGCCCGACCTGCGTATAGCCGCTGGTGTTGGGTACAGCCTGCAGCAGGTGATTGTAGAAATGCTCGCCCATGACGGCGAGAGTGGCCACCGCTGCAAACATGAATGCCATGCGTCCGGGGAACAGGATGCTGCCGGTGGCGACCGTAATGATCAGCAGGATGCCGAGGCCGCTGGCCAGGCCACCGCTGGCATGGATCAGGACCGTTATGACGCCGATGTCGACAAACAGCTGGCTGATCGCCTGCACCTCGTAGCCGGGCCAGCGCAGGCGCGCGGCGAATCCCGCCAGCAGGCCAAACAGCAGGTAGACGATGCAGGTAAGTCCGTACAGGCCCGGCGCCATCATGCCGAGCGTGGTTTCGCCGCTGATGGTCAGGTACAGGACTGTCAGCAGTCCGGCAAGTATCAGGCGGTAAAATGTCAGCAGGCGGAGGGGTTTCCACGCCGGCCGCTCGTCCATGACGGTCACACCGAAATCCGTTTCAGCACCTGCTGGCAGGTCAGTGTCCGTAGCGTCAACAGCGGTCATGACCGGTCCTGCATTGCATCAAGGTGCTGTCTGGAGCAGTAGAAGCGTCCATCCTGACCGATGGCCTCGTTTTCCGGCACGAAGATGCCGCAGTTCGCGCACTGCACCATCTTGCCTGGCGGGTTCTGCGTGCGCCCGCGGCTGCGCGGTTTGCGCAGCAGCTGCTTGCCGACCATGACGATCAGCGCCAGCGCGATAAAGATGAGCAGGGTACGCATTGAACAGGTTCGGGTCGCAGGGTATGTGTCGACATGCCAGGTGTGGCGTTGCCGACGATGATACTACCTTTAAACCGGCCACGTGAAATGCCGATCACGTATCACTTGATCAATAACCGCAAGGTTGCCACACTTCGTCCATGCACCTGCACGAATACCAGGCCAAGCAACTGTTTGCCGAATACGGCATTCCGGTTCCCGAAGGCCGGCTGATCACCCGCAGCGAAGACATCGACGCAGTCGGCGCCGGTTCGGGTGCGTGGGTCGTCAAGGCCCAGGTCCACGCCGGCGGCCGCGGCAAGGGTGGCGGCGTGCGGCTGGTGAATAACCGTGACGAGCTTGCCGCTGCAGTTGCAGCGCTGCTCGGCAGCCGGCTGGTGACACGGCAAACCGATGCGGCTGGCCTGCCGGTCGGCAGCGTGCTGGTCGAGCAGACCATCGACATCGCACGCGAAATCTATTTCAGTATCCTGGTGGACCGCAGCCGCGAGCGTGTCATGCTGATGGCCTCCTCGGCCGGCGGCATGGATATCGAGGAGGTGGCTGCCACCGACCCGGCCGCGATTCTCACCGAGCTCGTCAATCCCGCGGTTGGCCTGCAGGGCTACCAGTCCCGCAACCTCGCCTTCGGTCTCGGCCTGCAGGGCAGCCAGATCGGTGCCTTTGCGCGGCTGCTCGATGCCGCCTGCCGGCTGGTGCTGTCCTGCGACGCCAGTCTGCTCGAGATCAATCCGCTGGTGGTGACCGGCGACGGGGAACTGCTGGCGCTGGATGCCAAGCTCGATATCGATGACAACGCGCTGTTCCGGCATGCGGAACTTGCCGCGCTGCGCGACGCCAGCCAGCAGGATGCACGCGAGAACATCGCCCAGCAGCACGGGCTGAACTATATCCGTCTGACGGGCAATATCGCCTGCATGGTGAACGGCGCGGGTCTCGCCATGGCGACCATGGACATTATCAAGCTGCATGGCGGTGCGCCGGCCAATTTCCTCGACGTCGGTGGCGGCGCCACCGCCGACAAGGTCGCCGAGGCCTTCAAGATCATCCTGTCCGATCCGCAGGTAGAGGCCATCCTGGTCAACATCTTCGGCGGTATCGTGCGCTGCGACCTGATCGCCCAGGGCATCCTGCAGGCGATTGCGGAAGTCGAGATCAAGGTGCCGGTGGTGGTACGCCTGGAGGGCACCAACGCGGCAGCCGGTCTCGCGCTGATCGAACAGTCCAGCCTGGCGGTAGTGACCGCCAGCGACCTGGCCGGGGCGGCGGACAAGGTGGTCGAGGCGGCACGGGGCGGCAGTGCGGCATGAGTGTACTCATCGACAGCAACACCCGCGTCATATGCCAGGGTTTCACCGGTGCGCAGGGCACCTTTCATTCGCAACAGGCGCTGGAGTATGGCACGCAACTGGTCGGCGGCGTGACGCCTGGCAAGGGCGGCCAGACCCATCTCGGGCTGCCAGTGTTCAACACGGTGAAGGATGCGGTCAGCGCCACGGGCGCGGATGCCACCATGATCTACGTGCCGGCCGCATTCGCCGCCGATGCAATCCTGGAGGCGGCCGCTGCAGGCATCGGCCTGATCGTGTGCATCACCGAAGGCATTCCCGTGCTCGACATGTTGCGCGTCAAGGCCGTGCTGCGCGAAACGGACGCACGGCTGATCGGTCCCAACTGCCCGGGCATTATCACCCCGGGCGGCTGCAAGATCGGCATCATGCCCGGTGTCATTCACACGCCCGGTAACATCGGCATCGTATCGCGCTCCGGCACGCTGACCTACGAGGCGGTGTTCCAGACCAGCCGCGAGGGTTTCGGCCAGAGTACCTGCATCGGCATCGGCGGCGACCCGATCCGCGGCATGGGCTTCATCGATTGCCTGCAGCTGTTCGAGGCTGACCCGGGTACGCACGGCATTGTCATGATCGGCGAGATCGGCGGCACCGACGAGGAACGCGCCGCGGAATATATCCGCGCGCAGGTCCACAAGCCGGTAGTCGCCTATATCGCCGGCGTGACGGCGCCACCCGGCAAGCGCATGGGCCATGCCGGCGCCATCATCAGCGGCGGCCAGGGCACGGCGGCGGCCAAGATCGCCGCCCTGGAGGCCGCCGGCGTCACCGTGGTGCGCTCGCCCGCCGATATCGGTACGGCCATGCGGCAGGCGATGGCAGGGTAATATTTCCTTAGCGTCGAATCGGATTCAATAGCTATTTTTTACCGCAGGTTTCGCCCTTTCCGGCGAGGTACTTTCTCTTGCGTGCCCAAGAGAAAGTACACAAAGAGAAAGGCACCCCACTGGCCGCGTCGGCTTCGCCGATGCCCTGCGTTCCTCGCAAGGCCGGGGGCGCGCACAACTCGGAGTCGGAGCGGGATGTTCATCCCGCTCCGACTTGCCTCGGACAGGGTGCGCGCCTTGATCCCGGCCTGGCTGCGGTACTCGGCGCGGCCAACGGGGTAAGGGGTTGCACATTTTTGTCCCGTCAGGCGCTGCCGAGCATCGCAGGCATTTTGGGATCGAGCGAGCCGTCCTGTCGAGCTGGATTTGCAAGCCGGAAGGCGCGGCAAATCCTGCGAGTTCGGCGAGCGCCCAAAATGGCGAGAAGCGCAGGGAACCCGGACAGTCATCGCAGATGAATGGCCGGGCAAGCCTTTGGGCCCGCCTTTCTTTTGGGTACTTTTCTTTGGCGGAGCAAAGAAAAGTACCTCGCCCGACAGGGCGAAACCTGTAAATAAACTCTGGCGCCTTGCTTGCAAAGTACCTTGGCAGGCATAAGACTCCCACACCATGACATCAGCACAACAAAAAACCAAAGGCATCCGCATCGTCATGGCGCAGCTCGACTTCCTGGTCGGCGCCATCCCCGCCAATGCGCGCAAGATCGTGGAGGCCTGCAATGCGGCACGCGATGAGCACGCGGCCGACGTGGTGGTGTTTCCCGAGCTGGCACTGACCGGTTATCCGCCGGAAGACCTGCTGTTCCGCCGGCATTTCATGGAGCACGTGCAGGCCGCGATCGAACGCCTGTGTCGCAGCATCAGCGGCATTACGGCGGTCGTCGGCTGTCCGTTGCAGGAAGGCCGGCTGCTGTACAACGCTGCGCTGGTGATCCGCGATGGCGGCATCATTGCGCAGTATAAAAAAGAGCTGCTGCCCAACTACAGCGTGTTCGACGAAAGGCGCTATTTCACGCCGGGCGGGCAGCCCTGTGTCGTCACGCTCGGCGGGATTCCGGTCGGCATCACCATCTGCGAGGATATCTGGCAGGCCGGCCCGGCGCAGCAGGCCACCGCGGCAGGCGCGCGCCTGCTGGTCAATCTCAACGCTTCGCCGTTTCACGCCGGCAAGCGCGACGAGCGCGAGCAGGTGCTGGCCTTGCGTGCACGCGAAAACGACTTGCCCGTTGTCTACGTCAACCTGGTCGGTGGCCAGGACGAGCTGGTATTCGACGGCGGTTCCTTCGTCGTCGACCGGCAGGGTACGGTGACGCAGCATGCGCCCGCTTGCGTCGAGGGCCTGTACCCGGTCGATATCATGGCAGGTGTGCCGGCGCAGCCGGTAGCCGCCGACTGCGCGCCGCGCCAGGCGCTGGAGGCGGCCGTCTACGACGTGCTGGTGCTGGGCGTGCGCGACTATATCCGCAAGAACGGTTTCGACGGGGCGGTGCTGGGCCTGTCCGGCGGCATCGATTCGGCGCTGACCCTGACACTGGCAGTGGACGCCATCGGTGCGGAACGGGTGGAAGCGATCATGATGCCGTCACGCTACACCGCGCCGATGAGTCTCGAGGATGCGCGCGCCGAGGCCACGGCGCTGGGCGTGCACTACCGGGAAATCCCCATCGAACAGCCGTTCGAGAGTTTCCTCGCGGTGCTGGCGCCGGTGTTCGCAGGCCTGGCCGCGGATACGACGGAGGAAAATATCCAGGCGCGCTGCCGCGGCATCATATTGATGGCGATTTCGAACAAGCAGCGCCGTATCCTGCTGACGACCGGCAACAAGAGCGAAATGTCGGTCGGTTATGCCACGCTCTACGGCGACATGGCAGGCGGTTTCGCGCCGCTCAAGGACGTGCCGAAACTGCTGGTGTACCGGCTGGCACGCTACCGCAACACCCGGGCGGCGGTGATCCCGCAGCGCGTGCTGGAGCGTCCGCCGTCAGCGGAACTGGCCCCTGACCAGAAGGATGCGGACAGCCTGCCGCCCTACGCGATACTGGATCCGATCCTGGAACGCTATATCGAGCGCGACATGAGCGTCGAACGCATCGTGGCGGACGGTTTCGACGCCGCGGTGGTGGGACGTGTCGCCGGCATGGTCGATACGAATGAATACAAGCGCCGCCAGGCGCCACCCGGCGTGCGCATCACCCAGCGCGCCTTCGGCCGTGACCGGCGTTACCCGATCACCAGCGGTTACCAGAACTTCCAGAACGAGGGCGATTGATCCGCGGGGTAGCCGCCGGGCGATTCCAGCAGGGCGAGTTCGGGATTTTGCGGATAGTTGAGACGCAGCACCTTCAGGGCGTCAGCGGCGAGATCGTCGCTGCCCAGGATGCGGTAGGCGCGCACCATATACACCAGCGCATCCGGCACGGCGGGCGTGCGCTGGAAGTTTTCGATGACGTATTTGGCTCGGTTGACTACCGCGACATAGGCCTTGCGGCGCATGTAGTAGTCGGCCACGTGCAGCTCGTACTCGGCCATGTTGTTGCGCAGGTGGATCATGCGCTGGGCGGAATCCGTCGCGTAGATGCTGTCCGGGTAGCGCAGCACCAGCTGGTTGAAGTCATCGTAGGCCGCGCGCATGGTGAAGGTATCGCGTTCGGTCGGGTCCTGCGGCAGGAAACGGTCAGCCATCGACTTGCCGCGGTTGTAGTTGACCAGGCCTTTCAGGTACCAGGCGTAATCCACGTTCTGGTGGCGCGGGTAGATCTTGATGAAGCGGTCGGCCGCCGTGATGGCGAGGTCGGGCTCGTCAAACTTGTAATAGGCGTAGGCGATCTCCAGCTGTGCCTGCTGGGCATATTTGCCGAACGGGTAGCGTGCCTCCAGGGTTTCGAAATACTTGATCGCCTGCTCGTAGTTCTTGTCCGCGAGTTCTTCCTTGGCCGCGCTGTAGAGCTGGTTGGCGGACCAGTCCTTGGTCTTGTCGATCTGTTCGGGCAACAGGGAGCAGCCGCTGGAGAGCAGCAGCAGGACGGCCAGGAATAATCTCGTCAATCGCATCGCTTGTGATGTGTCAAAATGTCCGGACAGGGGCGCCACGGGTGACGCCGCGCGAGAGTATAACCCAATATCGAAGACTGCATGATGCCGACCGTACAGCTACAAGTGACCATTCCGGATACCCTGCGCGGCCACCGCCTCGACCGTGCGCTGGCCGAGCTGGTGCCGGATTACTCGCGCTCGCGCCTGCAGCAGTGGATCCGGGCCGGGCAGGTGACGCTCGACGGGCGAGTGGCGCAAGTCCGGGAAAAGGTCAGCGCTGGCGAGGTCGTGCGTATCGAGGCGGAGCTCCGCGACCAGTCCGACGATCAGCCACAACCCATCGAACTCGAGGTGGTGTACGCCGACGCCGACCTGCTGGTGATCAACAAGCCGGCCGGGCTGGTGGTGCACCCGGCGGCCGGCAATCCCGCCGGCACCCTGCTGAACGCGCTGCTGCATTACGACCCGGCGCTGGCGGCGCTGCCGCGCGCGGGTATCGTGCACCGGCTCGACAAGGCGACCACCGGCCTCATGGTGGTGGCACGCAACCTCACCGCCCACAAGCGCCTGGTCGAGGCGCTGCAGGCCCGCGCCATAACCCGCGAGTACCTGACCGTGGTCAACACGGTGTTGACCGGCGGCGGCACCATCGATGCGCCCGTCGGACGGCACCCCGTGGACCGCAAGCGCATGGCCGTGACCGCGGGTGGCAAGGAAGCGGTGACGCACTACCGGGTCGAGGAGCGTTACCGGGCGCACACGCTGGTGCGGGTCAGGCTGGAGACCGGCCGCACCCACCAGATCCGGGTGCACATGGCGCACCACCATACCCCGGTGGTCGGCGACCCCGTCTATGGTGGCCGCCTGCGCCTGCCGGCCGGTGCCGGCACCGCCCTGCAGGCCGAACTGGCCGGTTTCCGCCGCCAGGCGCTGCATGCCACGCGGCTGGAACTGCAGCACCCGTCCAG
>DATKZN010000278.1:0-12420 GCA_035527955.1 Gammaproteobacteria bacterium | reverse complement strand
CGGCGCCGACCGCCGCCGCTTCGGTCGGCGTGGCGATGCCACCGAGGATGGAGCCGAGTACGGCGACGATCAGTATCACCGGCGGCAGCAGTCCCTTGATCACGCGACCGGCGAGACCGCGCTCGAGCGTGGCATCGTCCGCCGGCAATGCGGGCATGCTTTGCGGGCGTGTCCATGCAACGAAGCCGATATACAACATGTAAAGTACTACGAGCAGCAAGCCGGGCAGCAATGCGCCGGTGAACAGGTCGCCGACCGAAACCGTGTCCGGCGAGTACTCACCCATGTCCAGCTGCGCCTGCTGGTGAGCGCTCGACAGCACGTCGCCGAGCAGCACCAGCACGATGGACGGCGGAATGATCTGGCCGAGTGTGCCGGATGCGCAGATCACGCCACTGGCAAGGCACGGGTCATAGCCGCGCCGCAGCATGGTCGGCAGCGCCAGCAGCCCCATGGTAACGACGGTTGCGCCCACGATGCCGGTGCTGGCGGCCAGCAGCATGCCGACCAGTGTAACCGAAAAACCCAGACCGCCACGCAGCCGGCCGAACAGTGCGGCCATGGTCTCGAGCAGGTTTTCCGCCACGCGCGAACGTTCCAGCATGATGCCCATGAACACGAACAGCGGCACCGCGATCAGTGTGACATTGGTCATGATGCCGTACAGCCGCAAGGGCAGTGCATTCAGAAAGCTGATATCAAACAGGCCATTCAATTCGCCGACAAAGGCAAATATCAATGCCGTGCCCGCCAGCGACAGCGCGACCGGGTAGCCGGCCATCAACACCAGGCAGACGACCAGAAACAGCAGCAAGGGAATGTATTCGGTCATGCCGGGCAACCCCGCGCCGCTCGCGGCTTCGCGCCGGTAGCGACAGCGTAATCGCGGCAATGATGACGCACGTGGTGCACGGTACTACAGCTCACGGTCAATACCGGTGTCCGGCGCGGGTGGTTCAGTATGGCCGGTAAGGGTAAGCAGGCTGTGGATGGCCAGCGCGCAGCCCTGCAGCAACAGCAGCGCTGCCATCAGTGGAATGGCGGTCTTGAGAATGTACACGCCGTCCAGGCCGCCGGCCTCGCGCGAACCCTCGTGAATCGACCAGGACGAGGATACGTAATCCAGGCTGGCGACAATGATCAGGATGCATACCGGCGCCAATAGTAACAGCGTGCCCAGCAGGTCGACCCAGGCGCGACCGCGCGGCGACCAGCGCTGGTAGAAGATATCGACGCGCACATGGGCATCATGTTTCAGCGTGTAGGCCGCGCACAGCATGAACACCGCGGCGTGCAGGTAGGTTATCGACTCCTGCAGCGCGATCGAGCCGATGTCGAACGCATAGCGAAATACCACGACCGTGAAAGTGACGGCGACCATGGCCAGCGTCAGCCAAGACACAGCGCGGCCGGTCAGTTCGGCGAAGCCGTCCAGTACGCGGGCAAGTTGCTGCAGGCGGTTGAGCATGGCGTGGCTGGTCGGCATGTGTGCTATGCGGCGGTCATTCGTGGGCGGTTGTCCGGCCGGCGGTGCAGGATGAGGCGGCGGAATACGCCCGGTTCCTTGCGCTGCGTGATTTCTCCCGGGCGCGGCAAGTGCCACTCATGCAGGTGCGAGCGCCGGAAATACGGAACCACGAGCCCGTCGCGCCCGGCGCGGGTAACTGCCGACATGCCTAGCGCCCGGTGTCTGGTGTTGCGCTGATCACCACCTGAAGATCATCCAGCTCGGTACCACGAAGGCCGGATCGAGTTCGCTGCGACGCGCATTGAGATTGCCATCGCCGGTGGTATCGATCAGGTAGTAGGCCGGGCCGAATGTCGGTTCGACCTTGATCATGTAGAGCGCGCCGTTGACCCGGTATTCACGCACCACGGCGTCGTCGCGCTTGATGATGCTGACCTCGGGCTGCATGTCCTCTTCCAGGCCGGTCGATGGCAGCGGCGTGGTCTCGGGCGCGGGTTCGGGTGCCGTGTCGCCGGCATAGGCCGGCAGGGCAAGCGTGAATAACAGTATGGCTATCAGTTTATGCATCATGGTTGTCCTACAGGTCCAGCAGCTTTTCCCGTTCCTGTTCGGACGGTTCGAAGCCCTTGTGTTCATAATAATCGAAAATAGCATTGACCACGTCCTCCGGTGTATCGATGACCTGGCACAGTTTCAGGTCATCGGCCGCAATGGTGCCGGCCGTAACCAGCGTGTCGCGAAACCAGTCGATCAGCCCCTGCCAGTAGTCGCTGCCGACCAGGATGATGGGGATGCGGCGGGTCTTGCCGGTCTGTACCAGGGTAAGAATCTCGGCCAGCTCGTCCAGCGTGCCGAAACCGCCCGGGCACACCACGTAGGCCGAGGCATATTTCACGAACATCACCTTGCGCGAGAAAAAGTGCCGGAAATTGAGCGCGATATTCTGGTAGGGGTTGCCCACCTGTTCGTGCGGCAGCTGGATGTTCAGGCCGATGCTCGGTGACTTGCCATGGAAGGCACCCTTGTTGGCGGCCTCCATGATGCCCGGGCCGCCGCCGCTGACGACCGCGAAGCCGGCATTCGACAGGGCAAGCGCGATCGCCTCGGCCTGCCGGTACCAGGGGTGGTCGGCCGGGATGCGTGCCGAGCCGAACAGGCTGACCGAGGGCCGGATGTGGGCGAGGCGTTCGAAGCCCTCGACGAATTCCGCCATGATCTGGAAGATCTTCCACGATTCGCGGGTGAGCTGCGCGTCGTCCTGCGGCAGCATGCCGTGATGCGTGACCTGCCGGCCAATCGTGTCCTTGTTGCTCATATGGCTGTCTGGCCTGTTCCTGTCGGGGCGCGGCTACTGAAAGCCCGGGTTGATGGGAATGATAAATGATACCATGCCGGCTGCGGCCGGTTGTTTTGGCTTGCATTTTCCCTGGACGCACCACTGACGCCAATAGACGATCCCAAACCCATGGCTGCCAACAATTCCGCACCCCTGCTGCTGGTCGATGGCTCGTCCTACCTGTACCGGGCCTTCCACGTACCTAACCTGCAACAGCTGACCAACGCCCGCGGCGAACCGACCGGGGCGGTATACGGGGTGGTGAACATGCTGCGCAGCCTGCTGACGGAGTATGCCCCGAAGCACATCGCCGTGGTGTTCGACGCGAAAGGCAAGACCTTCCGCCATGACCTGTATGCGCAGTACAAGGCTCACCGGCCGCCGATGCCGGACGAGCTGTCGTCCCAGGTCGAACCGCTGCTGGAGCTGATCCGGGCCCTGGGGCTGCCGCTGCTGCAGGTCGAGGGGGTCGAGGCGGACGATGTGATCGGCACGCTGGCCGCAACGGCTACCGCGCACGGCCTGGACACGGTCATTTCCACCGGCGACAAGGACATGGCCCAGCTGGTTGATGAACACGTCACCCTGGTCAACACCATGAGCGGCACCCGGCTCGATGCCGACGGCGTGCAGGAGAAGTTCGGCGTGACGCCAGGGCAAATCGTCGATTACCTCGCCCTGATCGGCGACACCTCGGACAACATCCCGGGCGTACCCAGCGTGGGTCCGAAGACTGCAGCCAAGTGGCTGACCGCCTGGGGCTCGCTGGACAACGTCATCGAGCATGCCGGCGAGATCAAGGGCAAGGTCGGCGACAAGCTGCGCGCCGCGCTGGAGCAGCTGCCGCTGTCGCGCGAGCTGGCCACCATCCGCTGTGACCTGGAACTCGACACCGGCCCCGAGGCCCTGCAGCGCCAGCCGCCGGATGCCGGGCGCCTGCGTGAGCTGTACCAGGCGCTCGATTTCAAGCGCTGGCTGGAGGAGCTGGAGGAGGGTGACGCCGTACCGTCGGCCGGGGCGGCCCGCGGGCCTGCGGTCGAGCCGGCCTATGAAACCGTGCTCGATGAGGTGCGGTTCACGGCCTGGCTGGACGTGCTCGAGGCGGCCGGCGAGTTCGCCTTCGACACCGAGACCACCAGCCTGGATTACATGGCCGCGCGCATCGTCGGCGTCTCGTTCGCGGTGACGGAAGGCGAGGCGGCCTACGTGCCGCTGGCGCACGACTACCCAGGAGCGCCGGCGCAGCTCGAGCGGGACGCGGTGCTGGAAAAACTGCGCCCTTTACTGGAAAGTAGAGAGATCAAGAAAATTGGTCATCACATTAAATATGATCGTAATGTACTGGCAAACCACGATATAAAGCTGGACGGAATCGGCTACGACACCATGCTGGAATCCTACGTGCTGGACAGCACCGCCACCCGCCACGATATGGATTCGGTGGCGCTGAAGTACCTCGCGCACACCACCATCAAGTTCGAGGAGGTCGCCGGCAAGGGCAAGAACCAGCTTACCTTCAACGAAATCCCGCTCGAGACCGCGGCCCCCTATGCGGCCGAGGACGCCGATATCACGCTGCGTCTGCACGCGGCGATGTGGCCGCGACTGGCGCGTGAGCCGGGCCTGGAGACGATCTACCGCGACATCGAGATCCCGCTGGTGACAGTGCTCTCCGACATGGAGCAGACCGGGGTGGCCATCGATACCGGCATGCTGGCACAGCACAGCCGCCAGCTGGCAAAACGGATCGTGGAAATCGAGCAGGAGGCATGCCGGGAGGCCGGCCAGCCCTTCAATCTCAGCTCACCCAAGCAGATCCAGGAATTGCTGTTCGAAAAGCTGCAGCTGCCGGTGCTGTCCAAGACCCCGACGGGCGTCCCGTCCACGGCCGAGTCCGTGCTTGCCGAACTGGCGCTCGACTATCCGCTGCCGCGCCTGATCCTGGAGCATCGCTCGCTGAGCAAGCTCAAGTCCACCTACACCGACCGTCTGCCCGAACAGGTCTGCCCGGCCACCGGCCGGGTGCATACCTCGTATCACCAGGCCGTGGCCGCGACCGGCCGGCTGTCATCGTCCGATCCCAATCTGCAGAACATCCCGGTGCGCACCGAGGAGGGCCGTCGTATTCGCCAGGCCTTCGTGGCGGGCGAGGGTTGCGTGCTGCTGGCGGCCGACTATTCCCAGATCGAGTTGCGCATCATGGCGCACCTGTCGTCGGACCCGGGCCTGCTGGCCGCCTTCTCGGCCGGCGAGGACGTGCACCGCGCCACGGCGGCGGAGGTGTTCGGGGTCGCGCCGGAGACGGTCAGCAGCGACCAGCGCCGGTCCGCCAAGGCCATCAACTTCGGGCTGATCTACGGCATGTCCGCGTTCGGCCTGGCGCGGCAGCTGGGTATCGCGCGCGGTGCAGCTCAGGAGTACATCGAACGCTACTTCGAACGCTATCCGGGGGTACGGGTGTACATGGAAAGCACGCGCGAGCAGGCCCGTGCGCTGGGCTACGTGGAAACGGTGTTCGGCCGGCGCCTGCACCTGCCGGATATCAAATCGCGCAACGGGGCACGCCGGGCGGCGGCGGAGCGGACGGCGATCAACGCGCCCATGCAGGGCACGGCCGCGGACATCATCAAGCGTGCCATGATCGACCTGCATGGCTGGATCATCACCCGGGGCGACACCGGCCTGCGCATGATCATGCAGGTGCACGACGAGCTGGTGTTCGAGGTCGCCAGGCATGAACTCGACGCGGTCAGGGAGCAGATCCGTACCCGAATGAGCGCCGCTGCCGATCTCAAGGTGCCGCTGCTGGTGGATATCGGGGTCGGCAGCAACTGGGACGAGGCGCATTAGTGCGGCCCCTCGGCCAGATAGTAACTTCTTCAATAACAACCAATAATCTATTATTATAAAGAATTGACTAAATTTATAGTACGGCCAATTTACTGATTCCCCCCGGATCGCGCAGGCCTTGCGCAGGAACACCGCCGCGCCCCTGCCATTTTGTCTCCCGACCCGGAACTTTTTTCAACGAGTCGAGTCACACCTAGCACGGAGGCGTACTGCTCGCTCCCCTCCCTGGGCGACGAATCCTCCAACCGGTCCGAAAGGATCGGCCATTCGAAAGCCCGGCGAAACTCCCCCGTTCTGCCGGGCTTTTTTTATCCGGAAAACGTGAAGCGTGATAGGTGAAACGCGAAACGAAAAGCTTGCTCCGATTCAGTGCAGGTATTAACACTCACGTCTCACGTCTCACGTCTCACGTCCAAGTCAATGGTGCACAGAGTGCACCCTACACCCTGTCTTTTTCCGTGTACTTCCGTGTTCTTCCGTGTTCTTCCGTGTGGTTCCGTGGCCATTATTTATCGCGCATGAGATGCGCTCCTACAAAAAACGTCCTGCATTTATAGTTCCGTGGCCATTCTTCACTTCTCTTCACGTCTCACGTCTGCTGATCCTGTTCGTCCTGCTCGAATCCGAGCCAGCGGTCCAGCACCGCCGTGAGATCCTCGCAGCCGCTACGGCTGTGCGAGGAGAACAGCTGCACCGAGGCCTGCGGGTGCAGCGACTCCAGTTGCCGGCGCACCTGCAGCAGTGTGGCCTGGGCGGGCCCGCGCTTGAGCTTGTCGGACTTGGTCAGCAGGACGTGGGTAGGCAGTCCGGCCATGTGGCACCAGCCCAGCACCTGGCGATCGCTGTCCTTTAACGGATGGCGGACATCCATCAGCAGCACGACGCCACACAGGGATTGTCGCGTTTCCAGGTAGCGGGCGATGCCCTGCTGCCATTGTTCCTTGACGGAGCGCGCGACCTTCGCGTAGCCGTAGCCGGGCAGGTCGACGAGACGCTGGCCATCCGCGACCTGGAAAAAATTGATTTCACGGGTGCGCCCGGGTGCCTTGCTGATGCGTGCCAGGGCGCGCTGCCCGGTTAGGGTATTGAGTGCGCTGGATTTACCGGCATTGGAGCGCCCGGCAAAGGCGACCTCGGCCCCGGTGTCCGGCGGCGCGTGTCGGGCATCCGGTGCCCCGAGCAGGAAGCGTGTCTGTTGATAACGATTGTTCATAAATGGTGTCCCGGACGCATTAGACGTGACTTGAATGCATATGGAAAGTGTCTTTGTTTTTATCTGCTTAGCTGCCGGGTATCACTATCTTGCGGTTGACCCGCCGGGCGCTGGCGGGTATAAAAGGAGCCCTTTTCGGTCGCGGCCCGGGACAGCATATACTAGGCCGGCACAGTGCCTGCACGCATACGGCAGGAGCATATCAGGAGCAGGATTGAAATGAAGAATTGGCTTGCAGTTACAATCACTTTGCTTGTTACCTGTGGATGGCAGGCGGCCCACGCCGCGGGCGATTCGGTCGCAGGCAAGGAAAAGTCTTCCCAGTGCGCGGCCTGTCACGGTGTGGACGGCAACAGCATCAACCCGGAATGGCCGAAGCTGGCCGGGCAGCATGCGGATTATCTGGTCAAGCAGCTGTCGTATTTCGAGGCCGGTGAACGCGAGAACGTGACCATGAAGCCGATGGCCTCCGTGCTGGACGCGCAGGGCCGTGAAGACGTGGCGGCTTACTATGCCAGCCAGAAGGCCAAAATCGGTGCTGCCGATGATTCCGATCACGAGTTTTTTGCGCTGGGCCAGCGCATTTACCGCGCCGGCAACCCGGTCAGCGGCGTTGCGCCCTGCATGGGCTGCCACGGACCGAACGGTGCCGGCAACCCGGCCGCCCTGTACCCGGCGCTGCGCGGCCAGCACGCCCGGTATATCGAAAACCAGCTGCACGGCTTTGCCGAGGGCAGACGCGTCAACGAAAATGCCAAGAAAATGATGCAGATCCTGGCATCGCGCATGACCAACAAGGAAATCCGCGCAGTCGCCAACTACATCCAGGGACTGCACTGACCGAAATTCCAGCCTTCCTCGGGGATTCTGCTGCCTGTTGCTGCGGAATCCCCGCGTAGCGGCATGCCCGGCGCAAGCCGCCAGGCGGAACTGATTGCAGCCAGCGTTGTCTTTTTCCTCGCATGACGTTCTGTCACAGCAGGGAGTACTCGCCAGGGACATCGCCAGTGCCAGCGGTGCACAGCCAGCCGCGGGCGGTATCCACCGGCGCCGAGTGCTGCGCGATGTCGGGCAGCGTCCGTCACCCTTTTCGCCGTGTCCGGCGTTAGTATATTACTGTGCGGGCTGCATTCCGGCGGCGAGTTGTCGGTGGCCCCTGAACCACGGTAATGTCGCAAACAATCAAATATAAGGAGTTGGTGGTATGAAGATCCTGTCCCGTTGGTTGATCATCCTGCTCATCCCGTTCTATGCGCTGAGCGCGTGCGCGGCCGAGAACTTTGTGGAGGGCAAGGAATACACGAAGCTGGCCAGCCCGCAGCCCACGTCCAGCGGCGACAAGATCGAGGTGGTCGAACTGTTCTGGTATGGCTGCCCGCACTGTTATCACCTGGAACCGTTCATGGAGAACTGGCTGAAGAGCAAGCCGGACGACGTCGAGTTCGTGCGTATGCCCGCTATCCTGGGCGCCAGCTGGGAACTACTGGCGAAGGGCTATTACACTGCCGAGCTGCTGGGCGTGCTGGACAAGACCCATCGCGCACTGTTCGATTCGATCCACGAGCAGAACAACAAGATCAAGAATGAAGACATACTGCGTGCCTTTTTCATGCAGCAGGGCATATCGGCCGCGGATTTCAACAAGACCTTCAATTCCTTCGCCGTTGCCGTCAAGGTCAACAATGCGCGCTTGATGACGCGCCGCTATGCCATTACCGGCGTACCTACGCTGATAGTCAACGGCAAGTACAGCACCGGCCCGAGCATGGTGACCAACGGCAACGAGGGTGTCCTGGCCGTGGTTGATTACCTTGTGGAGCTGGAAAGGCTGGCGACTGCCGAGCCCGCAACCGCCAGTGCAGCACATTAGTGACGAGCAAGTGCAGGCCGGTATGCGGCGCATGACGGCATGAAAGCCGCCGTACTGTTCGTCCGCTGCCTGGAAAACGAGGGGGTTAAATTCGTTTTCGGTATCCCCGGCGAGGAAAATCTCGACGTGATGGATGCCCTGCTGGACTCCACCATCCGGTTCATCACCGTGCGCCACGAACAGGGCGCGGCCTTCATGGCCGATGTCTACGGACGCCTGACCGAACAGGCCGGCGTCTGCCTGGCCACGCTCGGCCCCGGCGCAACCAATCTGCTGACCGGCGTGGCCGATGCCAACATGGACCATGCCCCGCTGGTGGCGATCGCCGGGCAGGCCGCTACCACGCGCCTGCACAAGGAGTCGCACCAGGTGCTGGACCTGACCCGCATCTTCGAGCCGGTAACCAAATATACCGCCAGCCTGCTCGAGCCCGACATCATTCCCGAGGTGGTGCGCAAGGCCTTCAAGGTGGCGCTAACACCCAAGCAGGGCGCGACCTTTATCGAGTTCCCGGAAAATATCGCCGAGATGGAGATCGATGCCACGCCGCTGCCGGTCAGCCGGTCGCCGGAGGCAGAGCCGCCGGCCGAAAAGGTCGAGCAGGCCGCCGCCCTGATCAGTGCCGCGCAAAATCCGATCATCCTGGCCGGCAACGGCGTGGTGCGTGCGCGGGCCTGGCGCCAGCTCGCCGAGTTCGCCGAGCGGCTGAACATCCCCGTCGCCAACACCTTCATGGCCAAGGGGGTGATCCCGTTCCGCCATCCCTGTGCGCTGGGCAGTGCCGGACTGCAGGCCAATGACTACATCAGCTGCGGCTTCGATCGCGCCGACCTGGTGATCTGCGTCGGCTATGACCTGGTCGAGTACCACCCCTACCTGTGGCACCCGACGCGCGACCGCAGCATCATCCATATTGACAACGCCCCGGCCGAGGTCGATGCACACTACCCGGTCAAGGTCGGCGTGACCGGCAATATCGGGCACAGCCTGCAGCGCATCGCCACCCGGGCAAGCCCCCATGAAGGAACCCACATCCGTCCCCTGCGCGAACGCCTGGTCGTGGAGATGAACCAGCACCGCGACGACACCGGCTTCCCTGTGAAACCGCAGAAGATCATCTGGGACCTGCGCACGGCGCTCGGCCTGGAGGACATCGTGGTGTGCGATGTCGGTGCACACAAGATGTGGATGGCGCGCATGTTCCGCTGCGAGCATCCGAATACCTGCATCATTTCCAACGGCTTCGCCAGCATGGGGATCGCGGTACCCGGTGCTATCGCCGCCAAGCTGGCGTATCCTGAACGCAATATCGTCGCGGTAACCGGCGATGCCGGTTTCATGATGAATTCGCAGGAAATCGAGACGGCTATCCGCAACCGTCTGCCGATCGTGATCCTGATCTGGAACGACAGCAGCTATGGCTTGATCGAATGGAAGCAGATGAACCAGTTCAAGCGCATATCAAATGTACACTTCGGCAACCCGGATTTTGTAAAATATGCCGAGGCCTTCGGTGCGAAGGGGTACCGGGTTCAGAGGACGGAAGAGTTGCCGAACATACTGCAGGAAGCGCTTGCCAATGACACGGTAAGCATCATTGATTGCCCGGTCGATTACCGGGAGAATGTCAAACTCACAGAGCAATTGGGATCGCTGGTATGTCCGACCTGACACCCCCCCTGCAGGACACGGTCAGCACCGGCACAACGTTCGATCTGGATACTGAAATGGGACAGAAAATCCGCCTGCTGAGCTATAACGTCCAGGCGGGTATACGTACGCACCGCTACCGGCATTACCTCACGCACAGCTGGAAACACGTGCTGCCCCACGCGCAGCGTTTTCACAATCTCGACCGGGTCGCGCAACTGGTCCGGGGTTATGACATTGTCGGTCTGCAGGAGCTCGATGCCGGCAGCATCCGTAGCGGCTATGTCAACCTGACCGAATACCTGAGTGAAAAATCGGGCATGCCGTTCTGGTACGACCAGACCAACCGGCGCATCGGCCGGCTGGCACGACACAGCACGGGTCTGCTGAGCCGCTATCACCCGGCCGAGATCGTCGAACACCGCCTGCCGGGCAGGATCCCGGGGCGCGGCGTGATGTTTATCCGCTACGGTACGCAGCAGGAGTCGCTGGTCGTGTTGATCCTGCATCTCGCGCTGGGCCGGCGCACGCGCATGATGCAGTTCGATTACATCAGCGAAATCGTCAACGAGTACCGGCACGTGATCCTGATGGGTGACATGAACTGCCAGTCAGACAGTGCCGAGATGGAATACCTGATCAACCGCACGCTGATGCGCGAACCGTTTCACGGCATGGACACCTTCCCCAGCTGGCGACCACAGCACAACATCGATCACATCCTCGTGACACCCACGCTGCAGGTGGATCGTGTCGGGGCGTTGAATTTTTCCCTGTCCGATCACCTGCCCATGGAGATGGAGATTACGCTGCCCGATTCGGTGCGTCTCGACCGCGCCGCCTGATACTCCACTAGCTGATCGGCACTGTCATGCGCATGGGCTGCTCCTGGCGCTGAGCCATTTCATCGAGTTGAGACTTCACGGCCTCGCGCCAGTCGCAGGCGGGAATATAGCCGAGCAGTTCCCGTGCGCGTGTGTTGTCCGCGCCGGTTTCCCTCAGCAAGTGCACGATGCTGCGTGTTACCAGCGGGTCCCAGGGGACGACGCGATCCAGCAATTCCATCAATCCGGCAAATGCAAACGCCAGCGGAAAGGGTACGCTGAAATGCGGTTTCGGGTAACCGAATTCATCATGCAGGTACTCGATAACCTCGCGCACCGCAGGTACCGTCGGCCCGACAATATTGAACGAATTGAAACCGCTGAGGGCAGTGTCCTGCACCGCACACAGGAACGCCTGCCCGATATCGCGGCCGTCGATGATCGGCATGCCAGTCCGCCCTCCTGCCACCCAGGGAACCAGGTGCGTTTGCAGGCGTGGCAGCAGGACGGGCAGCAGGCCAAGCGCATAATGACGGCCGGCAAACAGCCCGAGCCTGAGGTTGATCACGCCGAATTCCGGGCTGGCCTGTGTGCGCAGGTGGTCCTCGATGGTAATCACATTGCAGAGGTGCGGCCAGTAAGAACGCGGTATACCCGCACTCATCGCGTCCGCAGAGTGGTCCGGCGAGGCCGCACTGGTCGTACTGATATTGACAAACCGGGCGACACCGGCAGCTTTCGCCGCATCGATCAGGTTCATGACCGGTTTGAGAAAGAGTTCGTCCGATAACGCGCGGTGTTTGTACAGGGATGTCCAGGCGGCACACTGGCATACGATATCCACCTCCCTGAACAGGGTCGCAACGTAATCTTTATCGCGCAGGTCGCCCGTGCGCACCACGCCGTGGAACTGCTCCGGCAGCCGTGCTGGATTCCTGCAGGCAACGATGACCTCCAGGCCCGGCTGGCCTGACAGGCTGTTCAGCGCATGGCTGCCGACGAATCCCGTTACACCCGTAATCAGTACGGTTCGCATGCCAGGCTCGCTCTGTACAAGTGTGTTTCCGGTGTTTCCGGTGTTGCGGGTGGCAGCGTCAGCTCAGTGATACTGCCACCCGCGTTACGCCTGTTTGTCCTCAGATAAACAGGCAGACGTCGGATTTCTGCGCGACAGGCAGGAAGGATGTGGCGCCGACGTAATCGGTGACC
>DATKZN010000277.1:0-9992 GCA_035527955.1 Gammaproteobacteria bacterium | reverse complement strand
AACGGCGGCGTGCTCACCTCGGACACGGTGTGGACGCTGGACGCGCCGCCGAAAAAACTCGCCGTCATCGGCGGCGGCGCCATCGGTGTCGAGATGGCGCAGATCTTCCAGGACTTCGGTGCGCAGGTTACGCTGCTCGAGGCGCAGCCGCGTATCCTGGCCGAGGTCGAGCCGGAGATCGCGAAGGCCCTGACCGAGATCCTGGTCGCCGAGCCGCGCCTCGAGGTGCTGACCGGCGCGGCAGTGAACAAGATCAGCGGAACCCCTGGCACGATGAAGGTGAGCTGTACCGACAGCGACGGCAAGACGCGCAGCCTGTCCGTGGACTATGTCATCATGGCGACCGGCAAGCGGCCGGTGCTGGGCGGGCTCAACCTGGAGGCGGCCGGTGTAGCCAGCGAGCGCAGCATCGTCACCGCCGACAGCCGCTGCCGCACCAGCGTGCCGCATATCTTCGCCGTCGGCGATGTCATCGGTGGCCTGATGCTGGCGCATACTGCCGCGCAGCAGGGGCGCGTCTCGGCCGCGACCATTCTCGGCGAGAACATGCAATACGACCAGGACCGGGATTGCGGCGTGATCTTCTCGCGTCCGCAGGCCGCGTTTGTCGGCCTGTCCGCCGAGCAGGCGAAGGCGAAAGGAATGGATGTCGCCGAAGTGAAGGTGCCGATGAACATCGATGCCAAGGCGATGATCAACCACGAGACGCATGGCATGATCAAGCTCGTCGCGGACAAGATCACGCACCGGGTGGTCGGCGTGCATTTCCTCGCCGACCATGCCGACACGCTGATCGGCGAAGCGGTGATGATGGTGTCCGGCAACATGACCCTGGAGCAGGTGGGCGAGGCGATCCATCCGCACCCGACACAGACCGAACTGTTCGGTGACCTGGCGCGGCGCCTGCTGTCGCGCCTGCGTCGCAGTACGAAGAAGGCAACGGCGTGACAGTCGGATAGCTTTTCCTGAGTGGTAGCAGGCAAGGACGTGGGAGAGAATTCCATCTCCTTTTGCCTGTTTTTCGGCTACTCCGGGAGAAGGGATTATGTAGGGTGCGCTCTGCGCACCGTGAGCTTTAAAGAATTCCTCCTCCTTGATGCCCACTCTTCGGGTGCTCAGGGAGAAGGCCAGGCCTGCCCCCGCGCAGGCGGGGGGTGAGGGAGTTTGAACAGGCCAGCGTCCTGTATTCTATCCCCTCTCCCCAACCCCCTCCCTTAGGGAGCGGGCGTTAACAGGGTTACATTGGAATGTCTGACATAAAAAAAGTGGTGCTCGCCTACTCGGGCGGGCTGGATACCTCCGTTATCCTCAAGTGGCTGGAGGAGACCTATGGCTGCGAGGTGGTGACCTTCACCGCCGACATCGGCCAGGGCGAGGAGATAGAGCCGGCGCGCGCCAAGGCCAAGGCCATGGGCGTCAAGGAGATCTATATCGAGACACTGCGCGAGGAATTCGCGCGCGATTTCGTATTTCCGATGTTCCGCGCCAACACCGTCTACGAGGGCGAGTACCTGCTCGGTACCTCCATCGCGCGCCCGCTGATCGCCAAGCGCCTGGTGGAGATCGCGCACGAAACCGGCGCCGACGCCATCGCGCATGGCGCGACGGGCAAGGGTAACGACCAGGTGCGCTTCGAGCTCGGCGCCTACGCCCTCAATCCCGATATCAGGATTATCGCGCCGTGGAGCGAATGGGACCTGACCTCGCGCGAGACGCTGCTGGCCTATGCCGAACAGCACGGCATCCCCGTCGAGCACAAGAAAGGCAAGAAGAGCCCGTACTCAATGGACGCCAACTCGCTGCATATCTCCTACGAGGGTGGCATCCTGGAAGATCCGTGGGCGGAGCCGGAAGAAGACATGTGGCTGTGGAGCGTGTCGCCCGAGAAGGCGCCGGATACGCCGACCTATGTCGAGATCACCTTCGAACGCGGTGACGCAGTGGCCGTCGACGGCAAGTCCAGCAGCCCGGGACGGGTCATGGAGCTTCTCAACAAGCTGGGCGGGGCGAACGGTGTCGGTCGCACGGACATCGTCGAGAACCGCTATGTCGGCATGAAGTCACGCGGCTGCTACGAAACACCGGCCGGCACCATCCTGCTGAAGGCGCATCGTGGCATCGAATCACTGACGATGGACCGCGAAGCGGCACATCTGAAGGACGACCTGATGCCGCGCTATGCCAGCCTGATCTACAACGGCTACTGGTGGAGTCCCGAGCGCCGGCTGCTGCAGGAACTCATCGATGCCTCGCAGGAAAACGTCAACGGCACAGTACGGCTCAAGCTCTACAAGGGCAACGTCATCCTGGTCGGGCGCAAGTCCGACAGCGACAGCCTGTTCGACGAGCGCATCGCCACCTTCGAGGACGATGCCGGCGCCTACAACCAGAAAGACGCGGAAGGCTTCATCAAGCTCAACGCCCTGCGCATGCGCATCGCGGCCAACCGCAAGAGGCGGAAATAATCGGGGGCAGGCCACGTTTTACGTGGTTCGGCGATAATGGCCACGGAATCCACGGAAGAACACGGAAAAAACAAAGTTGCTCCTTGTACATTCGTGCTTATAGGTTCAGGACGTAGACGGGTCAGAGCCCGTTGTTTCGTGGATAGAAGATAATGGCCACGGAAGCACACGGAATGACACGGAAGGAAAATAAAGTTGTTCCAGGTGCATTCGTGGATATTGCTTAAAGTCAACGAAAAGATATGGAAAGAAAAAATCTTCAGTGTATTTCCGTGTGCTTCCGTGGCTATTTATTCGTTGAATTGGCCACGGAATCCACGGAATCCACGGAATCCACGGAAGAACACGGAAAAATCTCCAGTGCATTCCGTGTCATTTCGTGACTGTAAAGGAAAATGCCACAGAACCACACGGAAATACACGTAAGGTTTTATTTTTCGATATCATTCTGTTCGGTACAATGGCCGCTGGGTTGAACTCACAACCATCTGCACAAATGGAACGACTTTGCTTTTTTCCGTGTTCTTCCGTGGGTTCCGTGGCAATTTATTTATCATCCGTTGCCACTATGCCCAGCCGTCTGATCACCCTGCTGCCGCGCCGCGCGTTCAAGCTGGCCGTGCGCTGAACCACCTGTTAACCGGAGGGTCGAATCATGCGTCTGTTACACACCATGCTGCGGGTCGGGAACCTGCAACGTTCCATCGATTTCTATACCCACGTGCTGGGTATGCGCCTGCTGCGGCAGAAAGAGTATCCGGACGGCAAGTTCACGCTGGCCTTCGTTGGCTACGGTGAAGAACGGGACAATACTGTCCTCGAGCTGACCTATAACTGGGACACCGAACGCTATGATCTCGGCAAGGGCTTCGGCCATATCGCGATAGAGGTCGACGATGTCTACAAGGCGGTGGAGGATTTGCAGGCGCGCGGTGGCAAGGTCATCCGCGAGGCCGGACCGATGAATGCCGGCACCACCATCATCGCGTTCATCGAGGACCCGGACGGCTATCAAATCGAATTACTGGGCAGGAAATCCTGAGAGGGAGTGAGTATGAATATGAACATCTTTTACAAGTCGGTGATTTGCGGCAGCCTGTTGTTCGCTGCGACTGGCGTGCAGGCCATCCAGCTGGAACCGGGCAAGTGGGAAATGCAGTTCGATGGCTTTAACCCGATGAATGGCTCGCAGATGTCGCGTAAGACCATCGAATGCATCGCCGAACGCGAGCATGATCCGGTGCAGCTTGCCGGCATGGCGGACGGCATGTGTGATGTCAGCAACCTGCAGGAACGAGGCAACACCGTGACCTGGCACATGACCTGCGGCGGCGCCGCCGGCGCCGGCATGCCGATGATGCAGGGTGACGGCCACTTCGTATCACAGGGCAGGGCAGCAAAGGGTGAACTGAACATGACCCTGTCATTCGGCGGCATGGAGATGCAGCAGCAAAGCCGCTGGCAGGGCCGTTTTATAGCGGCCGCATGCGATTGATCCACGTCCGCCGCCGGATAAGACATGCTAAGCTGATTGGCAGTCGCTTGATTCGGCATGCCATATCGAGGAGTAAAAACATGATGTTCAGGACAAAGCATACACGGCGCGCGCTGCTGGGCTGCCTGCTGGTCGCGTGCGCGCTGCCCGCCGCCGCCATCACGCTCGAGCCAGGCAAGTGGGAGATGAGTGTCACCAGCCAGAACCCGATGACCGGTCAGCCCGTCAACCGGACGAGCGTCGAATGTATCGAGGAAGGCAGCTACGATCCCTCGCAAATGATGACGGACAACCAGGATTGCCGCATGCTGGACATGCAGGACGACGGTAACACGGTGACCTGGAAAATGGCGTGCAGTCCCGGCGAGGGCATGCCGGACATGATCGCCGAAGGGCATTTCGAGTCGCAGGGCAAGACCGCAAGCGGCGAGATGGTCATGAAGATGTCCTTCAGTGGCATGAACATGGAAATCAGGAATTCCTCGCAGGGCAAGTTCATCAGCGCGAAGTGTGACTGATCGTGGGAAAAGGGGCCGGATACCTTTTCCGGTACGCGATATCAAAACCGGGTGCGTCCGTCGGAAAACGTATCCGGCCCCTTAACCCGTATTTGCCGTTGTGAACTAAGTCCATGCAACCTGGCGCTGCCAGCGCGACGAGCCCGGTTTTATTCCTGCCCCACGGCGGTGGACCGCTGCCGTTGCTGGGCGACCCGCACCATGCGGGTCTGGTGCGCTTTCTCGACGCCATCGCGGCGGAGCTGGGCCAGCCCGCCGCCATCCTGGTGATCAGTGCGCACTGGGAGGCGCAGGTGCCGACGCTCACCGGCAGTGCGCAACCGGCGCTGATCTACGATTACACCGGTTTTCCTGAAGTCTCCTACACCATCGAGTACCCGGCGCCTGGCGCACCGGTACTGGCCGCGGATATCAGGGACATACTGCAGGATGCCGGTATTGCTGCGGAGCTGGACGCGACGCGTGGCTTCGACCACGGCGTTTTCGTGCCGCTCAGGCTCATGTACCCGGAAGCCGCGATTCCCTGCCTGCAGCTGTCACTGGTGCGCGGCCTCGATCCCGGCCTGCATATCCGCATGGGCAAGGCGCTGGCCGGGCTGCGAGCGCGCAATGTGCTGGTCGTTGGTTCCGGATTTTCCTTTCACAACCTGCGCGCCTTTTTCACCAGCCGGCCGGGCACGCCGGATACGGACAACGCGGCCTTTCAGGACTGGCTGGTCGAGACCTGTACCGGTCCCGGTCTGTCAGAACAGGCGCGCGAGCAACGTCTTGTCGATTGGGAGCACGCGCCGCATGCCCGCTACTGCCATCCGCGTGCGGAACACCTGTTACCGCTGCATGTTTGCTACGGGATTGCGGGTGGGCCGGCACGGGTGGTGTTCGATGCGGAGGTGCTGGGGAAGCGGGCAGTCGGGTTGTTGTGGTAATGGAAAAAATTCAATAGGAAGACAAGGGGACGGAGTGATGAAAAAAATCCCTCCGTCCCCTTGTCCTGCTAATCCTGAAACAAAAAGGAAAACCTGTATGAAAATTCTCATTGTTCTCACGTCACATGACCAACTCGGCAACACCGGTAAAAAAACCGGTTTCTGGCTGGAAGAGTTTGCTGCACCCTATTACATGCTGGCAGATGCTGGTGCGGTGATCACACTGGCTTCACCCAATGGAGGGCAGCCTCCTCTGGACCCGAAAAGTGATGAGCCTGACTTTCAAACAGAAGCAACTGAACGCTTCAAGGGTGACGGGGATGCTCAAGCGGCTCTGGCAAATACGGTGAAATTATCAGATATTTCACCTGTTGATTTCGATGCGGTATTTTATCCTGGTGGGCATGGGCCAATGTGGGATTTGACGGAAGATCGAAACTCAATAGCTTTGATTGAAGCAATGTATGCCGCTGGAAAGCCTGTTGCTGCGGTTTGTCACGCGCCTGCGGTACTCCGGCACACCAAAGGCCCTGATGGTTCTCCCCTGCTGCAGGGAAAGTCCATTACTGGTTTCAGCAACACGGAAGAAGATGCTGTTCAACTTTCAGATGTTGTTCCTTTTCTGCTTGAAGACGAGTTAAAAGCGAAAGGTGCAAAATATTCAAAGGCCGACGACTGGCATCCATATGTCATTACTGATGGCAACCTGATAACCGGACAGAATCCTGCGTCATCAGAACTCGTAGCGAAGGCTGTGCTGGGTAGATTCAAATAATAATGCCTGACAGGCATTGCGGCGTTAGACAATTGGCATGAGCGAAAAGGGCTGAATATGCTCGCCATATCAAATCAAGATGAGAATGAACTCGATGTTTGTCATACTGCTAAAGTTTTCTGACAATAAAAAACAGGCAAGTGAATTTATGGAGGGCCACAACGAATGGATAAGGCGCGGTTTTGATGACGACGTGTTTTTGTTGGTCGGAAGTCTTCAGCCCGGCCTGGGAGGCGGGATTGTGGCTTACAATACGTCACTAACAGATCTGCAAATCAGAGTAAATGATGATCCGTTTGTGGCCCAAAATGTAGTAAGTGCGGAAATCCTTGAGATCGCGCCCGCAAAATCCGATGCACGACTGCAATTTCTGGTTGATTAGGTAACTACCCTTCTTACAGGCGCCCGGTATGCAGACTGTTGGCGAGTTCTATTACGCAATAGTTGCGCAAAAATGGAAAAAATCTGAACCAGATACTCTTGGTGAAATCGCCAGGAATGCCAGCCCAGGCAATGGACTGCACGCGGACAGCATAAAGCGGTGGTCGTTCCACGCTTTGCTTGTTTGCTGCGGTGATGCGCGATGTTAGTGCTCTGGATGCAGCATAGTCATAATCTGAACCATCACTGCAAAAGTAAATATCCTGCCCTTGCGTGCTGGAGATGCCCTCAGGACCTGGCCGTCGCAAGCAGTTTCTTCCGCACCATGTCGATGTGCAGGCGCAGGTTGTAGAGTTCATCCGAGTAGGACAGCGGCACCGTCACCTTGCGCGCTTCGTCCTCGATCGACTGCAGTTGCCGCAGCAGTTCGTCGCATCGTTCAGCGGTCAGTTCCCCGCTGTTATCGATGTCAAGTTCACGCAGCAGGCGGTACCAGCGGTAGATCTTCTTGCGCACCTGCCAGCGGTACACGGGAGGCGTGACCTTGGCCAGCGGGATCAGCAGTGTCAGCAGCGGGACCAGCATGACCTTCATGCGATCGATGAGATCGGCGGTCCAGAACGGCAGGTAGCGCTGCAGCAGCGGCGGACCGTGCCGGTAGAAGCGCGAGGCAGTCTTGTCGAGCGGGTATTCCAGGTGCTGCGCATTGGGAAAATCGCCGGGCTGCGAGAACAGGCTGCCGTCGTGATGCACGTCGCTGACAATCTGCAGCAGCAGGCTGGTCAGGGCGGGGTGGAAGTCCGCGCGGGCGACCAGGTTCGCGGTGGGGGCGAGCAGGGTGGTGTCGCGTGCCGGGATGTTGGCCTGCAGGTCGATGATGCCTTCCGGCAACGTGACGGCCGACAGGTAGTGATGGGTTTGCGCGTAGGCCGCGGCGCGCGCGAACGACAGCAGCCGGATGTCCGGCCGGTGCAGCAGGCGCTGCACCACGGGTGCCTCGGGCGAGGCGACGAAAAACGCCGCGTCGATACTGCCATCGAGCAGGGCATCGGCGGCCGCCTTTCCGCCGAGCGGCAGGATGGTGTCGGCCCCGGCATCGATGAAATTATCCGCCAGCAGGGTCAGCGTGATGCGGCGCGTGCCGCTGCCGGGTTCGCCGATCGCGGTGCGCATGCCCGCCAGGTCGGTCAGCCGGTCGGTCTCCGGCCCGCGGTAGAATACCCATAGCGGTTCGAAGTACAGACTGCCCAGCGACTTGAGTGCGCCAGCTGCGGCCGGGTCGCCGGTGCCGCCCTGGACGAAGGCCAGGTCGACCTGTGCGTCCGGCGCCTGCAGCAGGGCGAGGTTCTCGACCGAACCGGCGCTTTCGCGGATAGCCAGGGTTATGCCCAGCCCGGCCAGTCGCTCGCGGTAGCGCATTGCGAACAGGTAGTAGGCGCCATCCGGCTGACCGGTGGCGATGGTGATGCTGCGGGGCGGTGCGGGATTGACGAATTGCCAGGCGATGACCAGACCGGCGAGTGCAATGAATATGGCCGGGCCAAATGTTTTCATTTGCATACCGGTGAGTATCCAACATAAAAGGGGCCGGATACATTTTTCCAGGAAAAATGTATCCGGCCCCTTTTATTATTCCTTCAGTACCAGCCGTAGGGTGCCGTCGTGCACTTCGATGTTGTCGACGCCGTCGGCGAATGCCTTCCAGAAGCCGGAATTGCCGCCGTACTGTTCGACCAGGTCGATATTCTTCAGGCCACCGAGCCAGGCGTTCGGGATCGGTACGCCCATGATGCTGACCCCCTTGAGGATCACGATGGGCCGGCCGTTTCGATAGGCCGTTTCCACGCCGGCGCGCACCTTGATGATCTGCCCGGCGAAGATCGGGAAATCAGGGTCTACGTGCACCAGCAGCTTGGCGCTCACCAGTCCCTCGGACAGGTCGATGGCAAGCTTCTTCGCCAGGTCGGTATTCTTCGCCAGCAGCGAATTCACTTCGCGCTCTGAGAGGGTGATGCTGCGGTCGGCGCCTTCCTCGCTGTAGGCCTCGGGTTCGAGGACTTCGGCGTTTGCCTCGGTGCGTTCTTCCTGCGCCTTGGCCTGGCCGCGCGTACGGCGCGTCTGCAGGTTGTCCAGGCGCTCGAGTTTTTGTTCCAGCACCTGCTCTTCTTTCTGGGACAACTCCACCGGCTTGAATTCGGCGGGGAAGATATAGGTGCGGATCACCCAGTACGACAGCGCAGCCGTGACCAGGATGGTGATCAGTACGATGAGGAAGATCGTCCAGCCGCTGCGACGGCGCGGCTGTTCGGGCTCGATGGCATCTGGCGTGGTTTCCATGCACCAATAGTGACGCAAAAACCGGGGCCAGACAACGGTCAATCCCCGGGGAACGAAGTCTGGACCGGGATTGTGTGAGTTGCTCTATAATACGACGCTGAATACGAGGGATGTGACATGCGCTGGAGAACAGGCCGCAGAAGCGGCAATATCGAGGATCGGCGGGGCAGCCGTACAGGGGTCGGTGCCTTCAAGGGCGGTGTCGGGACGATTGTCATCGCCCTGGCGCTGGGTTACTTCCTCGGTGTCGATCCGAGTGTCCTGCTGCAGCTCACGCAGGGTTTCGGACCGGCGGAAACAGGCGAGCCCTACCAGCCCACGGCCGAGGAGCAGGAACAGGCCGACTTCGTGTCGGTGGTGCTGGCGGATACCGAGGATACCTGGCATGCCATCTTCCAGAAGGCCGGGCTCAGCTACGAGGAACCCGGGCTGGTGCTGTTTTCCGGGTCGGTGCGCTCGGCCTGTGGCATGGCCAGTGCGGCCATGGGCCCGTTCTACTGCCCGGCCGACCGCAAGATCTATATCGACCTGGCCTTTTTCGGCGATCTCAAGCGCCGCCACGGCGCGCCCGGCGATTTTGCCCAGGCCTACGTGATCGCGCACGAGGTCGGTCACCATGTGCAGAAGCTGCTCGGTACCAGCGACCAGGTGCACAGCGCGCAACAGGGTCTCGGCAAGGCGGACGCCAACACCCTGTCGGTGAAACAGGAATTGCAGGCCGACTGCTTTTCCGGTGTGTGGGGCAACCATGCCGATCGCAGCCGGCAGGTGCTGGAGGAAGGTGATATCGAGGAGGCGCTGAACGCGGCCACGGCCATCGGCGATGACCGCCTGCAGAAGGAAAGCCAGGGCTACGTGGTGCCGGAGTCGTTCACGCACGGCAGCTTGGAGCAACGCGTGCACTGGTTCAAGCAGGGCATGTCGCAGGGCGATGCAAATGCCTGCAATACCTTTGAATAAACTGTGGGGCAGTCCTGGATAACGGGTGTAATTCAGGACTGCCCCACATATTTAATGGCCACGGAAGCACACGGAATGACACGGAAATATAAATGCAGGAATATTGTTTGTAGGAGCGCATCTCATGCGCGATAA
>DATKZN010000276.1:0-9028 GCA_035527955.1 Gammaproteobacteria bacterium | reverse complement strand
GTTATCGAAAATATAACAGGATGAGAGGAAGATGAACCCTGGACAACAGAAAATTGACGGCAGGGCAATCGAGCAGCGCAATTCTGATCGCCGCAACCCGTCACTGTCCACGGTGCAGGGTGCGTTGTTTCTGAATCGACGTCGCCTGTTCCGGCGTGGCGAGGATCATGTGAATTCCTACAGGGACTGGCATGGCCATATGCCGCTCGCTACCACCCTGCTCATCATCCTGCTCTGTTTTGCGGACGCGTTTCTGACTACCGTATTACTGGACAAGGGTGCGGTGGAAATGAATGTGTTTATGGACTGGCTGATACGCAAGGACATCCATGCATTCGCCATCGTCAAGATGGCACTCACCGGCATCGCACTGCTCGTGCTGGTATTTCATTACAACTTCATGATTTACCGCTATATTGCTGTCAAGTACGTCTTGTTTGCACTGGTGCCGGCCTACATGCTGCTGATTCTTCATGAACTGAACATGCTGGCCAACATCTAGCCGCGGGGCGTCAGGGCCGCATTCCCGGCAGTATCCGGAGACCAGGCTGCTGCGGCAATCAACCGACAACCTCGCCGAAACCTGCACCCAGGAAATACAATGACCCGCATCCGGGCAGCGCTCGGTAATCCGGCACGAGGTTCAATAATTACTGTATTGCTGCCTGCATTACTGGTAACTTGGCGCACGGATCGAGCTCCTCTCGACATGCAATCTCCACCCATCCAGATACCCAGGAGTCATCATGTACACGCACGACTTGGACAAGAGCAACAGAACACGAATCGGAAAACCCGGCGCTACCCTCATCGCTGCCGCAGTAGCAGTTGCCCTTGGTGTCGCGGGCTGCACCACCAATCCCTATACCGGTGAACAGGAGGCCAGCAAGGCCGCAAAAGGAGCCGGCATTGGCGCTGTCAGTGGTGCTGTCATTTCGGCGATTACCGGCGGTAAACGCAAGAACGTCCTGCTCGGCGCAGGCATTGGCGCACTCGCAGGCGGTGCGGTCGGCTATTACATGGATACGCAGGAAACGAAGTTGCGCCAGCAGCTGCAGAACACCGGCGTCAGCGTGACACGCAGTGGCGAAAACATCATCCTCAACATGCCGGGCAATGTCACATTCGCCACGGACTCAAGCAATATATCGGCCGATTTCTACCAGGTGCTCGACTCGGTTGCGCTGGTGATCAACGAATACGAGAAAACCTATGTCGATATCACCGGCCACACCGACAGCACGGGTGCGGATGCCTATAACCAGCAGTTGTCTGTGGCACGCGCCAACAGCGTTGCCCGTTATCTGGAATCACGCAAGGTACTGCCCCAGCGCATCACCACTGTCGGCGCGGGCGAGAGCAGCCCGATTGCCACCAATGACACGGCCCAGGGGCGCGCCCTCAACCGGCGTGTCGAGATCCTGCTGACGCCGATTACCTGAGCACACAGCATCTCGCAGACAACCAAGGCCCGCATCATGCGGGCCTTGGTTTATTACCGGCCCGCGGCGAACCGTACATTTGATTTGTCTTCCCTGGCACCCGGTTCAGGCTTCCGTACTTCACGGGAGTCCCCGCAGCGGGTCCGTCCGCATGGCAATGCGGTCTCCCGGCAGGAGGTGCAAAACAGTGATGATTTCAGCTTGTTGCCTGGAGAGTGGAGCCACGTGGTGACGACGTCACCCGTCCCGGTATCCGCCGCCTGACTGTTCGGCTCCGGCCTGCCTGGCCTGGCTGGAATTGCTCGACGCAGAAACGCCTCCGCATAGACGTACCCTGATCGCGACAACAGCAATCATCGGTGCGGCTGTCCCGGTAGCCGTTTTTTTGACTGTTGTCTCGCCGGCAACAGACCTTGTTCAAGGACTTCCGGTCACCTGACCGGGATATCCTGGATACACAGGCAGCTGCGCTGCATGTCACAGGGGCTCGGACTCTGGCAGGCATTCCTGAACCGGAGAATCCGTCGGCTACCCGCTTGGATCCCGGCCTCTTACCGCGCCAATGCATCCCGATGCGGCAGGCGCATGACACGACGTGCCCCGGCAAGCGCCCCTGGATGAAATCATTGCACCCCCTGGCGCCCGAACCTCGCCACCATTGCTTAAACAATCATATTTTGTAGGGTTTTCAGTGTGATAATAATCGACACCCCTCTTGTCGCCGCCTGGAGATGCCGTAGCCAGTTGCTTGCCCCCGACCCACAGCCGCCCACAGATGCCAGTTCCCCGACCCAAAGCTACCCAGTGGAATCAGGCAGATACGTGCGTTCCGCTCATTAAGGAATCCCCCCTACAGCCGATCAAGAACACGATATGCAAGGGCCTTGTCCTTCAGCCATCAACGAGCGATCCCTGAACAGGTAATCAGCAATGGGTACCGACATGCAAGCCACCCCCAGCACACACGCGTGGGCCTCTACCATCCTCGATGACTGCCATCGCCTGGTATTGACACACGTTCACGCCCTCATGAAAAGAATGTTTGAAAACAGCGATACCGCGTTCCAGGAGTTCATCGACAAGGCACAGTCCAACGCCTCGCAGATTCGCTTCATGGAAGCCATGGCCATTATCAACAAGAATCGCACTCACGTTGAAGAAGTCTTCTACAGACATCTGGGCAAGGGCTTCAAGGATTTCGGTCAGCTGAAATATGCCGCCAAGCTGGGGGCCGCACAGCGAAGCGAGCCGCTCAGGCTGGTCAGCAAGGAAGATTCCGACATCGAGGTCGCGCTGCAAAACATGGCATCCAGCGCTGCCTCGGGATCCACGCATATACTGTATGCCATTCGCCAGCGACTGGCAGTCCTCAATAACGGGCGCAAGCTGGAGGAAGACCAGATTCCATCAGGACCGCATTGTCTTGCCGGTTCCTTTCACGAGGCCGCGCAGGAACTGGTACTCGATCACGAAACCAGGCTGATCGTCTACATGCTGTTCGACAAGTTCGTGTTGAGCAGGACGAAGCTGCTGTACGACGAATATAACCAGCGTTTGCTGAAAGCCGGCCTGCTGCCGAATCTCAAGTTCGAAGTGCGCAAACAGCCGGTCAATACGGAGCGGCGTGGCGGTGGCGGCGGCGCCGAAGCGGCTCGCGTCGACGCCGGAAACGGCAGCAATGCCACCGGTGATGCAACGGGGCAGTCGCTGGGTGATGAGCTGTTCGGCAATATCCTGCAGCTGTTGTCACGTCGCGACAGACAGGATGGCGGCAATAGCGCTGACGGCAAGGCATCCGGGGGTCGCGTAGTGTCCAATCCACTGCCCCGGGAAGAAGTTGTCTCTGCCATTCACCAGTTGCAGCTGAGAAGGCATTCGGATCCGGCGGAGCCGGTCGGCGTTGCAACTGCCTCCAGCGGAGCACAGCGTGATCGGCACCTGGTCAAGACCATGCTCTCACAGCTGTCCGATGAACGCGATCGGCTGTTCACCGGCCTTGATCGCCGCAGGCTGCCAAGCGCGGATACGCAAGTCATCGATCTTGTCGGGATGATGTTCGAATACCTGTTGAATGACCCGGAACTGCCCAGTGTAGCAAAGGCCGAATTGTGCCGACTGCACACGCCGTACCTCAAGGTCGCCATCATCGATAAAACAATGTTCACCAATGCCAGGCATCCCGCACACGAATTACTGAACATGCTGGCCGGTGCCGGCACGAAATGGGTATTCGAGAACGACCTGTCGCGTGGCATCTTCCCGATGATGCGCATGATCATCCAGCGCATCATCGAGGATTTCGAAAATAATATCGAGATCTTCGGCGAACTGCTCGAACAATGTCGTAACAGTATTCGCGACCTCGAGAACAAGGCCACGGCAATCGAGCAGCGCACACGTCAGGCTGCGGCCGGCAAGGAAAAACTGGAGCTGGCCCGCAGCTGCGCAGCCAGTGCCATCGAAACTCGGGTGACCGGGCGGAATGTGCCTTGCGAATTGCGCAAGGTACTGGGTGATGCCTGGCTCGACAAACTGATGTTCATATACCTGCGTGAGCCTGAATCAGAGTACAGCACCACGTGGAGCCTGGCGATCCAGACCATCGACAACATTGTCTGGAGTGTCGAACCACGATCCTCGGACAAGTCACGCAAGGAATTGCGCGATAAGCTTCCGAATCTCCGCAGAAAGATCGAACGTGCATTCGAAATGCTTGACGCCTACGGTGCCAGCGATAATGCGGCGCAACTGGCGCTGATCATGAAGTTGCAGGATACAGCGCTGGCCGCACCCGCTGAGGATGACCCGGTTCCGGCCCAGGCAACCGGGCAACAGCTTACCGGCAAGTCGGAAGACGTTGCCGTACAGGCCACACCTGCCGCCGACGCTGCCGGAAAAGCCTCCGCAGACACCGTCGCGGCCGAGACAGTCCCCACTGATGCCATCGCGGCCGAAAAGGCTGCACCTGACAGCCAACCCGTGGCAGAAAACAAACAGGAGACGCCCGCCAAAGACAAGCCCGGCATGAACACAAAGCGGCTTTCACCCAGCGTAAAGAAAGCCCTTACACAGGTCGAGGAACTCGCGTTTGGCACCTGGTTCTCCTTCCACGAAAACGAGGAAACCTCACCTGTAAGGCTAAAACTGTCATGGTTCTCGCAGCTGTCGGGTAACTATATGTTCGTCGACAGCATGGGAATCAAGGCTGCAGTCAAAAATCGAATCGAGCTGGCCACCCTGCTGGCAAATAACAAGGCCAGAATCATCAACAACGACAAACAATCATTCGTAACGCGCGCGATGGAAACGGTGCGTCGTATGTTAAGCAACGATGAGAAGACAATACACTAGACAGATACCCCGGGAGTAAACCAGGATGAGTGGACAGAAAAAGGCACCGAGTGAAATGCGCAAGACAGTTCGGGTGGATGTCCCCGGGACTGTATGCGTGACCGACAGGCAGGCCAATCGCGATTTCGGCCAGCTCGCCAATATCAGCGAGGAAGGCCTGATGATACTGGTATCGGAACCCGTAGTCGAAAATTCCGTCTTCCAGCTGGCCCTGGGATTCTGCAACGAGGCCGGCGACAGCGAGCCCATCGAAATCGGCGTCGAATGCCTGTGGTGTAATCAAAGCAACAAGGCAGACCAGTACTGGGCCGGCTTTTACGTCATCGATATTTCGGAACAGGACCAGGAACGACTTCGCCAACTGATCAGGTAGCGTCCGCACGAAACCGGGCTGTCGCGCCTAACCGGCCGCGATCAATCGAATGCCCCCGGCTTGCAGTCCGCAGATGCTGTCGTGGTCCGTATGCCTATTGCGTCAATCAGGCGTTCCGCCAGGCTCGCCGGGTTCCGGCATAAAGATCAGCTCATCCAGTGCCGGCTGTGCACGTCCCTGCACCACCCAGCCGCTCTCACCCAGGTTCTGCTTCGCCCCGGGGGCGATGGAATACTGCGCGACGGCCTGGAACAGGGTCAGTTCACCGGGTGTCGTTCGGCCGGTTATTGACGACCCGGCATTGAAAAGTGCCGGCACCGGCACCATATAGAGTGACAGGCACACCCCCGTTCAAATTGGCAGGGTTCAGCCGGGCAGGAAACAAGATAACTCGCGTTTAAACCCCTGCCCTGCTATAGTGTGTCAGGTTGCAAGTTGGCTGCGTCATTTCAGAAGTCACCTCCGGTATCTCCTGTGAATTGTCTTTCCATCATTTGCATCTACAAACACATCTAAATTTTCACAGAGGTAATTCACATGAGCACAGGTACCGTCAAATGGTTTAACGAATCCAAGGGATTCGGCTTCATCTCACCGGCCGATGGCAGCGCGGACGTCTTCGTCCACTTCTCCGCCATCAGCGGCAGCGGCTTCAAGACCCTGAACGAGGGACAGGCCGTCAGTTTCGACGTCGAAACCGGCCCCAAGGGCCTGCAGGCTACCCGGGTCTCCATGCAGGACTAAACCTTCCTGGCCACCCCGCGAATCCGGCCCCGCAGCGCGTCTGCGGGGCTTTTCTTTAGCGCCAGCGCAGCGCATTATCTCCTTACACTGGAGGAGCAGTCATTGAAGACAATGTTTGTATCCAATTTACCGGCGGATGCTTCTGAAGAGAGCTTGCGCGAGATGTTCTCCGAATTCGGCATCGTTCGCTCCATCAGCATTTCCAGCGACATCTTCACCGGCAAGTGCCGCGGCTTCGGCACCGTCGCCATGGAAGGCCACGAGGCACGGGCAGCAATTGCCCGGCTCGACGGCAAGACCCTTGGCGACAAGTCGCTGCGGGTGCGCTATGAAGATCCCAAGGCAAAGGGCCGCCGGCGGCGCTGAGCTTCGGGCTGACACGATCGAGGCAGGCACAACCATAGTCTGCACCCCCTGTTTCACAGGAAACAATTTATACAGAGAACTACATGCTAGAAGGCTTACTCGATTTATCTTTCTGGGGTTACATCGGCGCCACGCTGCTATTGACCCACATCACCATCGCCAGCGTCACCATTTTCCTGCATCGCTACCAGGCGCATAACGCGCTGACCCTGCACCCGTCAGTGAGTCATTTTTTTCGTTTCTGGCTCTGGCTGACGACCGGCATGGTCACCCGCGAATGGGTGGCCGTACACCGCAAGCATCACGCGAAATGCGAAACCGTGGATGACCCGCACAGCCCCCAGGTCAAAGGCATCTGGAGAGTCCTGCTGGGTGGTCTTGGCCTGTATCAAATTGCGACGCGTGATGCACAGACCATTGAACACTATGGCAATGGGACACCCGACGACTGGCTGGAGCGCCATGTCTACAGCCGCCATCCCATGCTGGGCATTATGCTCATGGCCGCCATTGACGTGTTGCTGTTCGGCATGCCGGGGCTGATCATTTTCGCTGTGCAGATGCTGTGGATCCCGCTCTGGGCCGCCGGCGTAATCAACGGCCTCGGTCATTTCTGGGGCTACCGCAACTTCGAGACTACGGATGCCTCGCGCAACCTGTCCCCGGTCGGCATCCTGATCGGCGGCGAGGAACTGCACAACAATCACCATGCCTACGCCCAATCGGCCCGGCTCTCCAATAAATGGTGGGAGTTCGATATCGGCTGGCTGTACATCAGGACACTGGCATTGCTCGGACTCGCACGGGTTCGACGCGTCGCACCGCGGGTGCGTATCGAACACGGCAAACAGGTCGTGGATCTCGAGACGCTGCGTGCCGTGCTGCGCGACCGTTATCACGTGCTTACGCTCTACGGCCGCAAGGTCATTCGCCCGGTCGTTCGCATCGAACGCAAGACCACCGACGGCACCGAACGTACGCTGCTGCGCCAGGTGCGCAAGCTGATGACCCGGGAGGACATCGCACCGGACGCGCGCGCACGCGCCACCCTGAATGAAGTGCTGCAGCGCAGCCAGGCACTGGCCACGGTCTACCGCTTCAAGACGCAACTCAAGGCATTATGGACCCACACCGCCAGCGACGGCGCCAGCCGGGTGGAGCGTCTCGAGGCCTGGTGCAACGAGGCGGAACGCTCGGGCATCAAGGCGCTGCAGGACTTTGCAAACACACTGCGAAGCTTCACCCTGCAGGCTTTCTGAGCCGGCCACTTCCTGCCTGTTTCACCAGGACGGGCACAGCCGACCAGTCATGTGATTTTTTATATTCAACACAACCCTGATATTCGTGGTAGTATGCCACGCACAGCGGCGCACTACGGTCTGCGCCTGATTCCTTCGCGGTAATCCCTTCCGGCAAACCCCGAACACCAACTATTGAATTCCGCCTGGACCGTCCTGGCAGCAAGCCAGGCAGGCCGACTCAGGAGCAACATCCAATCATGTCATTTGACAATCTCGGCCTCATAGCCGAATTACTCCGTGCTGTTTCCGAACAGGGCTACAGTGAACCTACACCGATCCAGCACCAGGCCATCCCGGTTATTCTTGCCGGACGCGATGTCCTCGCGGGCGCGCAAACCGGCACCGGCAAAACGGCCGGATTCACCCTGCCCTTGCTGCAACGCCTGTCGCGGACAGCGCCCTCCGGCAAGCGCCGCCCGGTGCGTGCGATCGTGCTGACCCCGACGCGCGAGCTGGCGGCCCAGGTGGGTACCAGCGTGGCCACCTACGGTAAATACCTGCCGCTGCAATGCATGCAAATCTACGGCGGTGTCAGCATCAATCCGCAGATCGAGGCCCTGCGTCGCGGTGTCGACATCCTGGTCGCGACACCGGGACGATTGCTCGACCTGGTCGGGCAGAAGGTGCTGGATCTATCGCAGGTCGAAATCCTGGTCCTCGACGAGGCCGACCGCATGCTGGACATGGGCTTCATCCGCGATATCCGCAAGATCCTTGCCCTGCTGCCCAAACAGCGCCAGAACCTGATGTTCTCGGCGACCTGCTCCGATGAAATCAGGCAGTTGACCAACAGCTTGCTGCACAATCCCGCGGAGATCGAGGTGGCGCAGCGCAATACCGCCTGCGAACTCGTCGAGCAGGTCGTCCACCCCGTGGACCGCGAGCGCAAGCGCGAGTTGCTGTCGTTCCTGATCGGCACGCAGAACTGGCGCCAGGTGCTGGTGTTCACACGCACCAAGCACGGTGCAAACCGCCTGGCGGAACAACTGGCGCGCGATGGCATCCAGACGGCGGCGATACACGGCAACAAGAGCCAGGCCGCTCGCACGCGTGCGCTGGCGGACTTCAAACGCGGCGCGGTGCGGGTATTGACGGCTACAGACATCGCCGCCCGCGGCCTGGACATCGACCAGTTGCCACACGTGGTGAACTACGAACTGCCACATGTACCGGAAGACTACGTGCACCGGATTGGACGCACCGGGCGCGCCGGAAACATGGGCGAGGCGGTCTCGCTGGTATGCGTGGACGAACACAAACTGTTGCGCGATATCGAGCGCGTCGTCCAGCGCAGGATTCCCCAGGTCGTCGTCACGGGCTATGCCCCAGATGCAACGATCAAGGCCGAGCCGATATTCAAGGGACGCAGCCCAGGCTCAAACACGCCACGTCGCGCGGCCAACGACAGCGGACAGCAGCCCCGCAAGCCGCGCGGGCAGTCAGCCGGCGCC
>DATKZN010000275.1:0-3878 GCA_035527955.1 Gammaproteobacteria bacterium | reverse complement strand
CGTCTTTGCGGTGACCCGGAGAGGCTAATAGCAGATGAAGTGCCCTGTCAAGGATGCAGACGCACCCCTTAGGACCCAGGACAACACCACGTCATCGGGCAAGACACGGATCAAACGACAAGGGTCACCGACTGCACAGTTTCCGTTTATCAAACGTTAGCCTGAAGTGCCGTGGATGTCGAACGCGTAAAATTGAGTAGACGCTGATAAAGTAGTCAGCCTTATTACCGAGCACTACATCTCCTGCTCTTCCCTGCCATGAACCGCAACCGAAGCCCGAGCATATTATCCCGGCTGCACTACTGCCTGGAGGTAAAGGCCACATCCGCCGCATAAGCTTGCTACGCAAGCTACTAACTTGTCATAAATCCCAGCTGCTTGAATAGAGCCGTTTGGTCCCAGTAGTCGGAGCAGCGGCGAATCCTGCCTGATACGAACTCAAACACAGACGTTCCACGTATGGAGAATGGCTTGTTTCCTGCAGGCATGTCCGGAAGATCTCCACGGTGAGTGCCTGACATTTTCCATTCGGCGCTTGCATACTGCCCAGATGAGAAACAGTGTTCGATTGTCACATGTAAATCGGGAAAAGCCGTGCGCATCCCCTCTGCGAAACTCTTGAGCTCAGCTGTACCACTGTATACAACGCCAAAAGCGACATCCTCATATACACAATCGCCAGTAAACAACGACATCAAGTGAGTCAGGTCCCCTGACGTCCAATCGTCTGCCCACGCCTTAATTAGATCCTCTCCGCTATCCATGATTCCTCCATCGTCAGGTCGTGCCGGGCTGATCTCGCTCCGGCAAAATCATCTGCGGGTAATCGGGATGTGGACAGGCCTTACGGCCTCAAAAAAACACCGTACACAGGGATTACCCATATGGCGTTTCGGCTGATTTGATCAACGCTGTATATTTGCGCAGAAATTAATCCGGATATTGGCCCACCACGGTGAACCGGATTGACCTACCCCGGGTGTCGTAAAACCAGAGGTGGTTTACCCATGGTGATTTCTCAATGTGAACTGAACCGTGGCGTTAGTGAAGTATGGGCGAACATACTTGTTCGTGGGCGGTTGCAAGCCGGCATGAGCAAGCAGGTCCCGTAAACTCCCGAACGGAATTCTCGCACAACGCGGAAACGCACGTAACTTATTGATTTAATGGTGGCTACGGGTGGACTTGAACCACCGACCCCAGCATTATGAGTGCTGTGCTCTAACCAGCTGAGCTACGTAGCCAAAAGGGGTGCAAAGGGTACCCGAAAACCCGGTGCGGCGACAAGCGGCCCGCAAGGCCAGGGCCCGGGGGATGTGCCGGGCCCGCCACGGGAGGGTCGGTCACCGCCTGAATGGTGCGCACAGCGCACCCTACACGTTGAAGCGGAAGTGCATGACGTCGCCGTCCTGCACGATGTAGTCCTTGCCCTCGAGGCGCAGCTTGCCGGCCTCCTTGGCGCCGTGCTCGCCGTTGCCGGCGACGAAATCGTCATAGGCCACCACCTCGGCGCGGATAAAGCCCTTTTCGAAATCGGTATGGATCTCGGCCGCCGCCTTTGGCGCGGTCGCCCCGATGTGCGTGGTCCAGGCACGCACCTCTTTCTCGCCGGCGGTGAAATAGGTCTGCAGACCCAGCAGCCGGTAGCCGGCACGGATCACGCGGTTCAGGCCGGGTTCCTCCAGCCCGAGCGACTCCATGTACTCCTGGCGCTCGGCGGCATCCAGCTCCACCAGTTCCGCCTCGATCGCCGCGCACACCGCCACTGCCTGCGCGCCTTCTGCCTCGGCACGCGCACGCACCACATCCAGGTGCGGGTTGTTCTCGAAGCCGTCCTCGGCGACATTGGCGACGTACATGACCGGTTTGGCAGTCAGCAGGTGCAGGTCGTAGATTGCGGCACGCTGCTCTGCATCGAGGTCCATGGCCAGGACCATGCCACCGGCATCGAGGTGATCGCGCACGCGCTCGAACATGGAAAGTTTCGCCCTGGCGTCCTTCTCGCCACCCTTGGCGAGCTTGGCCACGCGCAGGATGCCGCGTTCGACCGTATCGAGATCCGCCAGTGCCAGCTCGGTATCGATGACGTCGATGTCACGCAGCGGATCGACGCTGCCGCTGACGTGCACGACGTTGTCGTTCTCGAAACAGCGCACCACCATGCAGATAGCATCGGTCTCGCGGATATTGGCGAGAAACTTGTTGCCCAGCCCCTCGCCCTTCGAGGCGCCGGCGACCAGCCCGGCGATATCGACGAATTCCATGGTGGTGGGCACCACGCGTTGCGGCTTGACGATGTCCGCGAGTTTATCCAGGCGCGGATCCGGCACCGGCACGATGCCGACGTTCGGATCGATAGTGCAGAACGGGTAGTTCTCCGCCTGGATGCCCGCCTCGGTCAAGGCGTTGAACAGGGTGGACTTGCCCACGTTGGGCAGGCCGACGATACCGCATTTCACGCTCATATTAATTCCGCAGGGTGCGCCACGCACACCGTTACTGTCTGACAACGTGTCTGGTGCGCATGGCGCACCCTACGCTATTTTTCGGTGTGCAGTTCCTTCATCGCCGCTTCCACCTCGCCGGCCAGGATGCGCGGCAGGACGCCGACGGCCACCTCGATAGCCTCGTCGATCAGCCGGCGCTCTTCCGCAGTCGCCGGTTTCAGCACGTGACCGGTGACATCTTCCTTGTGGCCGGGATGACCGATACCGATACGCAGGCGCAGGAAATCGTTGCCGCCCAGCTGTGGTATCAGGTCGCGCAGCCCGTTGTGACCGCCGTGCCCGCCGTCCTTCTTCAGCCGCGCTGTGCCGGCCGGCAGGTCCAGCTCGTCGTGCACGACGAGGATGGCGTTGCGCGGAATCTGGTAGAAACGGGCCAGTGCGGACACCGGCCCGCCGCTGCAGTTCATGAAAGCCTGCGGCTTCTGCAGGCGACACTCATGTCCGTGCAAGACACAGCGCGCCACCTCGCTCTTGTGTTTGTTGTCGGCACTGAAATGCGCGCCGCAGCGACGCGCGACCTCGTCCACAAACCAGAACCCGGCATTATGCCGGGTCTGTGCGTACTTGTTTCCGGGATTACCCAGCCCGGCGACGAGCTGTATCGCAGCCAAAGCAGCGTGCGCCTAGTCGCTCTCGCCCGGTTCGGCCTCGCCCTCGCCCTCGGGCGCCGCCTGCGCCTCCGGCTCCTCTTCCTCAACACGCGGGGCATGCAGACTCACGACCGCATGGTCATGATCCTCACCACGCTCCAGCTCGACCAGGGTCACGCCCGCGGGCACGACCAGCTGGGAGAGATGGATCGAGTCACCGATTTCTAGACCGGTGATATCGACCTCGAGGTACTCCGGCAGGTCCTTCGGCAGACATTCTACCTCGACATCGGTCAGTTCGTGTGATACCAGGGCACCGGCCTTGACGGCCGCCGAGGTGTCTTCACCGAGGAAGTGCAGCGGCACGTTGGTGCGCAGCGTCTCGGTCATGTTCACGCGCTGCAGGTCGACGTGCATGATGACCGGCCGGCTCGGGTGGCGCTGCAGGTCACGCAGGATCGCCGGCGTGTCCGTACCGCCGATCTTGATGGTCAGGATGTGCGAATAAAACGCCTCGTGCTCGAGGTTACGGAGCACCTGGTTGTGAGTCAGCGTCAGTGATTCGGGATCCTTGTCGCCACCATAGATGATGGCAGGTATCTTGCCGGCACGACGCAGGCGGCGGCTCGCACCCTTCCCCAGGTCAGTGCGCGACTCGGCAGTTAATTCAAAGCTGATAGCCATGTGACTTCTCCAACAAAAAAGCACCATGCGGTGCAGGTAAAGCCTCTCCCGCGACCAGGAGAGACAGGGTCTCGCGGCATCTTCATTGCAATGCCGC
>DATKZN010000274.1:0-2331 GCA_035527955.1 Gammaproteobacteria bacterium | reverse complement strand
GAACTGCATGTCTGTCACGTCATCGATGCAGGCCAGCCGCGCACCGAGGAATTGCCAGGCGTGCTGATGGCGGCCTTCCTGGAACAGGTGCAGGTCGAAATCGCTGATCTGCGGCGCGAAGCTGTACGGCGACACCTGGCGGTGCACGCGGCCGGTCAGCTTCTCGGTCCAGGTGAGACTGTAGTGCAACGGCAGAACGACCGTGGCGTCTATCGAGAGCACGAAGAAATCACTGGCCGATATGCGCCGCATCGCGCCCACTCCGTCCAGCTGCACCGCCTCCGCCGGCGGCAGGAACACCGTGATCTCGCGGCTGCCGTCCGCCCGCTCGTGCAGGCCCAGCACCTCGAACGGATCGTGCGCGGCGCCGTCCTGGAGGCGCTGCCGGGCCACGCTCAGGACCGGGGTATCTTTATCAGCTGCGCTGCGCATGATTGCTCATCTCCTTCAAGTGTAAGGCGGTATCGGGTGTAATCTGCGACCAGTCGAAGCGCCAGCGCCAGTGATCGCCGTCGTTGCCCGGCAAATTCATGCGTGCGTCCGAGTCCAGCCCGAGCACGTCCTGCAGCGGCAGGATGCACAACTGCGCCCGGCTTTGCATGGCGGCATTCATCATGGCCTCGACCACACCGGCCGGGTCGCTGATGCCGAGGTTCTCCAGCACGTGCTGCTGTTCGTGAGGCTGCATTGAGCGGAACCAGCCCAGGGTCGTGTCGTTATCGTGTGTACCGGTATAGACCACGGTATCCGGCGTGATATTGCGGGGTTTGTGCGGATTGTCTTCAAAGGCATCGAAAGCAAATTGCAGCACGGCCATGCCGGGCAGGTTGAAACGCTTGCGCAGCTCGGTCACGGCCGGGGTGATGATACCGAGGTCCTCGGCGACCAGCGGAAGATTACCCATCTGTTGCTGCAGCTTCAACAACAGCGCGTCGCCCGGCGTCTTGACCCATTCGCCCTGCTCGGCGGTCGGACAGTCGTGCTCGATCATCCACACGGCCTCGAGGCCGCGGAAATGATCGATACGCAGCAGGTCGAACCACTGGAAATGGGTCTGCAGGCGTTTCAACCACCAGTCGAAACCCTCTTCAGCGAGCACCTGCCAGTTGTAGTGCGGGTTGCCCCAGCGCTGACCGGTGGCCGAAAAATAGTCCGGCGGTACACCGGTCACCGAGGTCAGCTGACCCTCCCCGTCGAGCAGAAAGCGTTCCGGCGCGGCCCACACGTCGGCGCTGTCATGCGCGACGAAAATCGGCATGTCGCCGAACAGCTGGATGTCGCGCTCGGCGGCCGCAGCCCGGATCGCATTCCAGGTGCGGAATATCTGGAATTGCTGCCAGCGGATCAGCTCCAGCCGGTGGGCGTGCTTGCGCCGCAGCGTCTCCAGCACGCCGGGCCGGCGATGGCGATAGATGTCCGGCCATTCGTACCAGGGCTTGCCGTCGTGCATCTGCTTGAGCAACAGGAAATCGGCGAAATCCTCCAGCCAGAACACCTGCTGCTGCAGCCATTGCCGGTAACCCGGGTCGTCCGGCTGCGGTTGCAGATCGCAGTCCAGCGGCAGCAGCGCCGGGTTGGCGGCGAACGCCGACAGGCACTGGTAGGGTGAATAGCCACGGCACGGCATGCCAAGCGGCAACACCTGCCAGACCCCCTGCCCGGCGGCGGTGAGGAAATCCAGCCAGCGCCGCGCATCGTCATCGAGCCGCCGCGACGGCAGGCTGGTGGGGTGCAACAGGATGCCGCTGCGTCTGCGTAACAATGGATTGCTGGTCATGGCATGGCTGCTCGTTGTTTACCGTGTCATCGGGGCTGGAAGAAGGCAAGGCCCAGGCAGACAGCGAGCCGGCACCCTGGTGCGCCGTCGCGGTGCCTGCCGGTCAGGGCCTAGCCCGCATATCTCACCGGGATCCCGGATGCTGGCGCAGGACTCGTGTGACCGAACGCCGCTCTGGAATGAAAGATCCGCTCGAGGCGCAGAGCAGGGGCCCCGGCGCAGCCGGGGATGCGACCGCCGGTGAGCGGAATAGCGCTTCGAGTACCGCCGCGGATCTTCGCTCCACCGGGGGTCAGATCCCCACCGCTGTGCGGCGGGGCCCCTCTTCCGCCCCTCGGAGCGATGCGGCCGTAGCTACCACTTGAATGAAGAGGTCGCTCCCGACGGTCGCTACGGGCATCCTGCCCTCTCGCGACACTTGTGCATCCCTGCACATCGTCCTCTCTCCCGGCGACGATGGACAGGAAGTCCGAGTGTCGCGAAGCACAGGGAGAAGGTGAGACCGCGTAGCGGTCGAGAAGCTGGCCTGGGCCATGTGCGAGAGCGACCACTTG
>DATKZN010000273.1:0-4236 GCA_035527955.1 Gammaproteobacteria bacterium | reverse complement strand
GACATTTTCGGGTGGCAGAGAGTGGCAGCACCGGGATGGCGCGTTTTACCATTGTTCTCTCCGGGACGTGACCGGGGAGATTCCGGCAGATATGCGGCTCTGCGTGGTCGCCAGGATGCGAGAAATCACCTGTCTGCCACTCGTGGACAAGGTTGAAATCACGGCCCAGCGCATGATGCCCGGACAACGCATCGGTGTGCACAGCGACCGGCCGCTGCTGGGATATGAGATCGCCCGATTGGTCGTGCAGTTCAATAGCTAGTGGCAACCCGGCCACGGCGGTGTCCTGGAGCTGTTCGCACAGCCGGATGGCGCACCGGTTTATCGAGTGAACCCAGGATACAACGAAGCCTTTGGCTTTTTGCTATACGCCGATTCGCACCATGGAGTCACCGAGGTCACCTGACCGCGACGAACGATCGTTTTCAACTTTTGGCATGCCGCAAATACGGCTGAACTCGCGAGGCACGTGCAAACCTTGTTCACCGGTATGCACTTCTCTGAGTTGCCGGCTGCACTCAATCCCGTCGCCTCGGCGGCCGAATCGAGTCTGCCCGAGGAAACGACTTATCATGCAGGGGTAGCTGCAGTGGCGCTCCATCGTTGGGGCTACGACGACGCGACCGTGGTGGCAGGATATCTTCACAGCGCCGGACTTCCTGCAGGCGATGAGACTGGTGCAGAGGGTCGTGCGGCCGTGTTGCTGGCGGATTGGGTCGCGCGTTTGTATCGGGATCCGTTCGACCTCGTCCGGTGGGAGACTCTGCGAAGTGATCTCGATGGGAAGGGAGGGTTTACGCGTCTGATGGCTACGTGGAACCTTTGTCTGCCATCGGTGACCACGGGTGGTGCATATCCGACTCCAGAATAGAGCTCAGCGTCGCTCAGGGAAGTGCGATGGTATTACACCGCCGCGTCTTCCTATGTAAAGTGCCTTCCGGATGGGCGTCCAAGATCAACCCCAAGTGCGACGTTCCCGAAGTTCCTGTGCATGCTAGCAAAGCAGCATAAGTTGCTGCTCACGCCCACCAATCTGTACTCACACTTTCGGCCAGAACTGGTCAGTCACCAGAAACCAGCGAAGGACCGCTTCATACCGCAAACACGATATCCGAAACAGCGCATGAAAATACACGTTGTGATTGAGCGCTCTACTAAAGCGCCGGATAATGGTTACTGCGTCGGTGCTAGTGGTGAGGGACGTGTGCCCGGCCATCCTCAGCTGATTTGTGGCAATGGCCCCGTCACGCAACGCCCAGCACCGCGAAAATCTCCGTCCCCATTTGACGGATCAATAGATCAGCCCCAATGCGCGCCAGTACGGCACGGAGACAAGTACGGCGAGTAACGTGGCGAGGGCGAAAGCAATCGCCACAGGCCGCGCTTGGCTGTGAGTAAACAGATTGCCGTTGGTGCCGTGGTAGAGCGCCAGATAAATAGTGCTCTGATACGGCAAGAAAAAGGTGCTGCATGCCACCACGGCCACGATCCCCACCACCACCGGATTGATGCCCGCGGCGCTCGCAACCGGCGCCAGGGCGATCGTCACTAACGGTGCCGCCGCCTGCCAGCGCAACACCAGGGGGATGACTAAGCACACGCTCGTCGTCAACAACAAGAACAACAGCGGATTACCCGCGGTCCCCTGTGCGGCGTGCGCGGCGAGTCCTGTGATCCATGCGCCGACCCCGCTGGTGGCGAAGACCGTCGCCATACTGGCCAGCACACCGAACAACACGATGAAACTCCAGTTGACCATGCGAAAGGTGTTTTCTGTTATCACACCCACGGCACCAAGGGCCGCAAGCGCGCCCACGGATATCCAGGCCGGGTGAATGCCGTGCAGCGGCTGGGATACGAAACCGAGCAGCAGCAGGACCACGACCAGCATCGACCACTTTTCGTGGCGTGACAGATGGCCCAGCAACACCCTTTGCAAGGCAAGCGCGTTGAAAGCCCGTTCCGATCCCTGGGTGTCTGCAGTCCGCGGGCGATACATGAACACAATTGTCGCCATCAGCCCGGCGAATACGGTCAGATTGAAAACCGCGCCGTACAACATCCACCCCAGCCAACTGGTCTCCGCCCTTATGGACTCGGGCAATACTGCGAAAACCAGCACCGCAGTGGTCGAACTGGTCAATGTGATGGCGGTCATTTGTCCAAATCCTGCAAGCGCGGCCATGGCGAGACCTGCGGCCGGTCGCGAGCGCGGCGCATAGCCCAGGCCCTCAGCAAGTTCGATGAGCGCGGGCGCCATCATGCTGATACGTCCCGTGGCGTTGGGTGCCGCAGGACCGAGCAGCAGACCCGTAACCCCGAGCGACAGCACGCGCCCGGTAAAACCGCCCCCGGTATGAGTCAGTGTCCATAACACCAATCGAAACAGCAGGCCGGAGGAGGCAACAGCACTGCCGACGAGGTACACGCTGACGACTAGTACCCAACTTGTCGATGCGAAACCCGAGAACGCCTCGGCCACTGGCACCACCCCGCCCACCACCCAAATGGTCGCAATGAGTAAAGCCAGCACGCCGTCGGGAATCGCGCCAACGGCGAGTGCGGGCACTGCCGCCGACAGGGTCATCAGGGCGCGCTAACCGCCCGGCGACAAGCCTTCCGGCGGCGGCGCGAACCACCCGAGCAACAGGATCCCCAGCGATGCAAGATAGACGATGCCGGAACGGGAGAGATGCCAACGAACCGGCGCAGGTGTTTTATGCGCTGCGGGTGCGGATTTCTCGACGCCGGGCCCGGGGAGCATGTCCACTGCTTCCCAGTCTGACTGTGCGGCATGCAGTCGTTGGCTCAACGTGGCTGCGACGGACAGCGCAACCTCCGGGTTTTCCCGTAGCAATGCCAGAAAACGGGTACGCTCGAGACGCAATACTTCGCAGGGTCCGTGCGCGCGGACCGTCGCCGAACGCGGGGCGCTGGTGAGCAGCGCCATTTCGCCGAATGGATCACCCGGCCCCAGGCTACCCACCTGTTTTTCCGCGAGGCCGGCATCCATGGACACGTACACGCCAAAAGTGCCGCTGGAAATGACATACAGTGCATCGCCCGGGGCGCCTTCCCGGGCGATCTCCTCATTGTCCGCAATCTCGACCCAATCAATATAGGCTGCGAGCTTGGCCAGCGCGAGCCGATCGAGGTTCGCGAAAATGCCGACACCCGCCAACAATTCCGCGTGTCTTTGATCTGTAGGGCTAGACAAAATCTGTCGTCTTCCTCGCTGGATAAGGTGGCGAACCTTGCCGGACCAACACGCCGCATCGAAACTCTCACGACACCGGTCAGTTCACAGTTTAGTTAATATACGCATAAACACAGTGCAAGGGATATCCTGGGGTGCGGTGGATTTGGATCCCCTTGGCTTCTGGTTTAATGTTGTTCGGCTGTTTTCCCGGGAGTTGTGTCCGAGTGGTTGACCAAATCGCCGGTAGGCCGCTCTCGCACATCCCTGTGCCCCGCGGTCACTCATTCATCCTGCATATAGGAAGCATAACCTGCCTATTTCGCGAGCATCAACCACCAAAATCGTTCTTATCGACTCGCTTCTACGGTCGGCATATTTAGCTGATTCACTGGACTCGTGCTATTGCTCGATTGCCACCATTCCACGATCTTGAAATTCGGCCTCTTTGAAAATGTCGACTATCATTGGCCTTCCAGACATTCAATCGAAAAAGTTGAACTTCGGGTTTGGGTCGGCTCTGCCGATTAGCGAAATATTATATAAGCGTCTCGTGTAGGACCGAGATCGGCCAGAACCGGACCGTTATTGTATGAATACACTCCGGTGGCGCTGGCGTTCGGAACACCGGCTGAGAGATATATTAGGTGTGTTGCGTCAATCGGTTGAAATACCGCTCAAAGCAACCGTTAGTAAAAGTGAAAATCTTCAATAACCGAGTTGAACAGGAGCTCAGGCGGCTTTACGCCTTGCTACTGCCACCAGGCCTATAAGACCGGCACCGAACAGGAGCATCGAAGGTGGAAGTGGGACAGCGGAAGTCACGATACCCTGGAACTGCTGGCCACCAAGTAACACTGTGAACTCTGTCCCCAGAGCAACATTGGAACCCGCAGCAGCGATGCCACGAATACCACCGAAGTCTCCCGAGACATTGAGTGTGCCCTGGATAACAAGGAATTCCAGCAAGTCTTCCGGCGCAGGGGTGAAGCCAAGGATTACGTCGACGAAACCGCTGTTAAATGTCACATCACCATCCA
>DATKZN010000272.1:0-10791 GCA_035527955.1 Gammaproteobacteria bacterium | reverse complement strand
CTCCCACTCCTGCTGACTGCTGTAGGCGGTGATCAGGAAGGTATCGGGCTGGATGACGCGGGGGCCGAGATCCCTGACCTCGAAACGACAGGCAACCTCGGTACTGCTGGCCGCCGGGAGAGGCTTCCCGTGCTGCAGCATGATATGCGCCCGCTGCGCCGGAATAGTCAGCTCACGGTTCAGCACCAGTTTCGTGCCGGACGGCATCTTGAACCAGATCGAGCTGCGGTCGTCGGTCGCCATGGACTGGCAACCGGCCAGCACCAGGCAGACAATCATCACGTACCGTGCCTTCATATGAACCATCCAGCAGTAAAGGGGCCGGATACCGATTATAAAAATGTACCCGGCCCCTTTCTGGCTTTGCTAAATTTTGGTGAAGACGTTTGTCACGCCCAGCAGTTCCAGGATCAGTAGCACGATGAAAACAATGCCGATCACCGCGACGGCGTCGCCACCTGCGGGCAGATCACGCATCCCGGTGGACAGTTGTGCCAGCTCTGCATCGGTCAGGGCATTGAGGCGTACTTCCACGTCCGCCGGGTTGACGCCCAGATCCAGCATTTGCGTTCTTACATCGTCCCTGGTCAGCACGTTCCGGATCTCGGTCATGTGCTGGCTGCGGGTATCGGCGGAGAGTATCTGATCGGTACCGACCAGGCCGGCGTAGGATGCGGCGGGGAAGGTGGTAAAGATGAAGTTGATCACCAGCATGAATATACCGGTTTTTTTCCAGAGAACGGTTTGCATTGGGCTTTCCCTCGTGCGATGTCAATTGTTGCGGATTAAGTACAGACGATAGGTGACTCACCGGGATATTAGGTGCTTTCCCATCGCGGAAGCAATGGCGGGGTTCAAGTTTAACGAACTACCCGCCTGATGAGGTGACACAGTCGGTAGCGCAAGCAGGATGCGGCCAATGCTATCACAAAAAAAAGGGGTCAGATCCAGAAGGCATCAAGGGTGCCAGCGCCATTCGACCCCTCAACCTGCCGCTACCCGGGCCGGTGGGGATATTGCCGGCCCTGTTTTTACCCTGTCAGTTACCATGCCGCATGTGGTGCTGCGGGCGACTCACGTTCCCCGGCAACTATATTTTTTGAACGACCGGTTCCAGGCAGGGAAACAGCCAGGACGTTTCCTTTACTCAGAGCGGTGTAAAGCGTGCTGCGGCATCGGTTGAACCGGCGCCGCGTATAACCCAGGGGCATTGACGCCCGTGTGCCTTGGAACCGGCACGTGGCGCACCACCGGGAAGCGCCGGCATAGTGTCCGGCATCCCAACCCCAGGAGACTTTGATGTGTGAAATATACAGTACTGCAAGCGGTATGCTGCTGGTATCGGCACTGGTATTGACGATGAATGTGCATGCCGAAAGCGTGGTGGCGTCATCCACGGACGGCCAAATGATATCAAGCGCGATGACCGCGGCGCCGGACAAGGTGGCGCAGAACGCCGGCATCGTGGCCATGGAGGCTGACGGCAGCATGCGCACCTTGCGCCCGGGCAGCAACGGATTTACCTGCATGGCTGACAATCCGGCGACACCTGGCCCCGATCCCATGTGCATGGATGAAAATGCCATGGCATGGGTGCATGCCTGGGTTGCGCATGTCGCACCTCCGCAAGGCAGGCCCGGTTTCATGTACATGCTGGCCGGCGGAACGGATGCCAGCAATACGGATCCGTATGCCACCAAACCCGAGGGCAGCAACCACTGGATCAATACCGGTCAGCACGTGATGGTCGTGGGTGCTGATGCCAGCTTCTACGATCAGTATCCGAAGGGCGCAGAGCCCGACACATCCGCTCCCTACGTCATGTGGGCAGGTACGCCGTACCAGCACATTATGGTGCCGGTGAAGTGATAAACCGGGGCCGGATACAATTTCCAGCTGAAAACGTATCCGGCCCCCTTCCCCCTTTTTTCACGCGACTACCTGGTCTTTTGGATGACGACGCGCGCAACCGGGTTGCGCCAGTCATATAGTGCGGGTTCCAGGTTGCCAATGCCGTGAATGCCACTGTGAACATGCACGAAGCCTTCGCCGCCCACGCCGGGCGAGCCGCCTGCGCCACCACACACAGGGCCAGGAATGCTGATGCATAGCTCGTCGTTGGGTTCGCTGCCGGCGTCATAGGCAGGGCCATACGATACGCTGCTGCTGAGACCTTTCGGCAGCGTCAGGTTCTGGAACGAGAAGAATGCGTCATTGGTCGGGATCAGCATGGAAGCCAGGGAAACGCGGTCGCGAGCTGACCTGGCCGTGATCTGGATAGTCACGGACATACCGGGCTCCAGCAGGCCGGCGGACGTGGCGGTGCTGCTGACGATCGGGTTTGCGTCCAGGGCATCGTTCAATGGCATCGTATCGCCGCCTTCGGCCAGGGCGGCCAGGGCTTCGCTGGCCGCCTCGCCGGCGTTGAACAACAGGTGATCTGCCGGCCGGTGACTGGCCGCGAGAATGGGGGTGAAGGATACGCCCCGGGTCAGGTTGGTAATGGTGACATCATAGGTATTGCCATGACCGGAATCGGCAGCCAGTGCCGCACTGCCGAGTAAGGCGGTTGCCAGTCCCGCCATGATGGATAACTGAGTTTTGAAGTTTGCTTTCATCGTGTTCCTCCTGAAGAAATATTGACCATTGGTTGGTCCCGGGTTGTATGCAGCGCCCGGGCATGCGCAATGAAAGACTAGTCTCCAGAGTTCACGGAACCCTCCCGCAACTATCACAATTCGGTCACGGGATGGAGTTGCGTGACTGGAGCCGCGCTTTGGAGCAGGCATGCGCCATGCCCGGTGCGTGAAACGCACCCTACTGTTACGCTTTTCCGAGCAGTGTGCGTTGTGTGCGCCATGCCCGGTGCGTGAAACGCACCCTGCCGGCCACGGGTCTGACCCGGGTTCACGCATCTCGGCTGTGATATTTGCGTGATAGCTGTCTGCTAGGCTGGCATTGAACGAACCACTGATCGGGTCCTATCACCCGTCATTGCGAGGAATGGGATGACGCAGCAATCTCCAGCTGATTGATAAAGAAAGATTTAACAGCTTGCTTCGCTTCGCTCGCAATATCGCGTAATCAGTGCTTCATAAGTCATTATTAGGAATCTCTTGCAGCAATGGCTGTCTGTTTGAACATGACGAAGCGCATCCTGGTCATTGAAGACAACGCGGACATCGCGCGGCTGGTGATGGTGAACCTGCGCGGCAAGCAGTTGCTGGTCGAGCATGCGGCCGACGGCCGGACCGGTCTCGAGCAGGCGTTGACCGGACGCTATGACCTGGTCATTCTCGACCTGATGCTGCCCGGGATAGACGGGCTGGATATCTGTCGTCGTTTGCGCGACGGGAAAGTCTTTACGCCGGTGCTGATGCTGACGGCGCGCACCTCGGAGCTGGACCGCGTGCTCGGCCTCGAGGTTGGCGCCGATGATTACCTGACCAAGCCGTTCAGCGTGCCGGAACTGGTGGCGCGGGTGAATGCCATGCTGCGCCGCGCCGGGCAGTACCAGCCGGTAGCGGCCATGTCGTCGGGCCAGCCGTTGCATTGCGGGGAGTTGCACATCGATCCGGACCTGCGCCAGGTACGCATCGGTGGGCAGGTGGTCGAACTGACCGCGCGCGAGTTCGATCTGCTCTGGCACTTTGCCAGTCATCCGGAACGGGTGTTCACGCGTGGCCAGCTGCTCGACAGCGTGTGGGGCTATGGTCATGCCGGCTACGAACACACCGTCAATTCGCACATCAACCGCCTGCGCGCGAAGATCGAGCAGGACCCGGCCCGTCCGCGTTACGTGCTCACCGTCTGGGGTGTCGGCTACAAGTTTGCCGGCAGCGCAGCCGGGCAGGCGATGGCGTGATGCTGCGCACCCTCTACAGCCGGCTGGCACTGACCCTGTTTGTCCTGCTGTGCGTCGTCGGCGTGATCCTGATCCAGGTGATCGGGCGGTCCAGCACGCTCTACCAGCAGGAGGTCGCGCAGAAGCTGAACCGTGATCTCGCCACGTACATCGTGGAAAAGCACCAGTTGTTCGAGGGTGCGGGCATCAACCGGCCGGCGCTGAACGCCTTGTTTGACCAGCTGATGGTGATCAACCCGAGTATCGAGGTTTACCTGCTGGATGCGGCCGGCGCCATCGTCAGCTACAACGCTCCGCCCGGTGCGGTGCAGCGCGAGCGTGTAGCGCTGGGGCCGATTCGTGCCTACCTGTCCGGAGACGCACGCTTCCCCATCCGCGGCGACGATCCGCGCAGCAGCGCAGGCCGCAAGGTATTCTCCGTGGCCGCCGTGCCGGGTGCCGCAGGCGCGCAGGGCTACCTGTACATCGTGCTCGGCGGCGAGCAGTACGAGCACGTTGCCGGGATGATCGGCAGCAGCTATATCCTCGACTCCGCGCTGGCGGTGTTGATGGTTGCGCTGGTCGCGGCACTGGGTGGCGGCCTGCTGGTATTCGCTGTGCTCACCCGGCGCCTGCGCATGCTCGGCAATATCATGCGCCGCTACAGTGGCGAGCAGACCGGCGCGAACGTTGCCGGGCGCTACCCTGGCGCATCGGATGATGAAATCGATACCCTCGGTCGGCAGTTCAACGCCATGGCCGACAAGATCGGTGCGCAGCTGGACACGCTCAGGCGCATGGACAGCGTGCGTCGCGAGATGGTGGCAAACATCTCGCATGATCTGCGCACGCCCCTGACCACGCTGCGCGGTTATCTCGAAACGCTGGACCTGCAGCGCGACTCGCTGGACGAACGGCAGCAGCGCGAATACCTGCAGACGGCGCTTGCTCACAGCCAGCGGCTGGCCGACATGGTGGAAGAACTGTTCGAGCTGGCGCGGCTGGATTCCTGCGAGTCGGTGGTGTACGCCGAGCCGTTCTCGATGTGCGAACTGGTGCAGGACGTGAGCCAGAAGTACCTGCTGCGTGCGCGCGAGAAATCCATCACGCTCGATGTCGACCTCAATCCGGACACGCCGCCGGTGTACGGCGACATTGGTATGATGCAGCGGGTGCTGGAAAACCTGCTGGAAAACGGCCTGCGCCACACGCCGGCCGACGGCCGCATCCGCATCGGTGTGGACGTGGAATCCGGCAACGTCGTAGTGCAGGTGGCGGACACCGGCTGCGGCATACCGGAAGAGGATATGCCGCGGATCTTCGAGCGCTTCTATCAGCGTGAAAAATACCGCTCGGGCAGTGACAACGCCGGACTCGGGCTGGCCATCGTGCGGCGTATCCTGGAGCTGCACGGCAGTGTGATCCAGGTCAGCAGCGAACTCGAGAGGGGTACGACTTTTTCCTTCCGCCTGCGGGTGCAGTGACTCGGTTTTCGGAAAATGGGGCCGGTTGCAGTTTTCAGCCCATTGTTACAGTTCGATCAGGTGATTCGGTAATTCATTGCTGTCGTCTTCCTGTGCCGGGAAGTGACTCGACAGCAGTTCGCCGCAGGCAGTAATTGCCCCGAGAAATCCATCTGCAACCTGCCGGTGGTGAACCCGCTGGACAAATACTTCGATGATTGCCTGCCAGGCATTTTCTGGTACCACCTCGTTGATTCCCTGGTCGGCGATGATTTCAACATAACGTTCCGCCACTGAAACAAATAACAGGACCCCGGTGCGCTCGCGGGTCATATGCAGTTTCTGCATGAAGAATTGTTCCTGTGCAAGGCGGTGAGCGCGTAATCGTTTGACGGCATCGGGGATCAGGTGTGTTTTCAGCGGTGTCCAGTTGAATACTGCCGCGGCGCCGAGAAATGTGCAGATCTGTATCAGGTAAATAATGTTCCAGGTTAAGGTGTTATCGAGTAAAAAATCGATGCACGGTACCAGCAGCGACAGCAGTGCTGCCCAGAGAAAAGGAATGTAGTGGTAGGCGTCGCTGCTGGCGGTGATCACTGTGACCAGCTCGCCGCGCGTATTCCGCTCTGCGGCTGCGATGGCTGCGGCGATACGCTGTTTTTCAGTGTCGCTTAGAAATGCCATGCGTTACCAGCGACCGGATGCGCCGCCGCCACCAAAAGAACCGCCACCGCCACCGAAGCTGCCACCGCCGCTGCTGAAGCCACCGCTACCGAAGCCGCTGCTGCTGCCGCGACGATAGTAACGTTTCCCGTGACTGCCGGTCGGCCCTCCGCCGCCGCCGATGAAGAAGTGAAAGATCACCACGAAGAAACCGAGGAGGAGACCGATTTTAAGCGAGCCCAGCACCTGCCATCCTACAAGCACTGTAATCGCTCCGAGCACCCCGGCAGAGATCATGCGGGAGCCAAACCTTGCTGCAACAAACTCACCAGCACTGATCAGGATAATGACCAGGCTGTAAAACAGTCCGGAAATATCCGGCGTTGTTTTTTCGGGTGGTTCGTAGGTTCCTTGCAAGGTACCGAGAATGGCCTCCGTTCCGCGCACTATTCCGTCTTCATACCGGTTGTTCCGGAACTGCGGCAGGATTACCTGCTGGATAATGTCATGACTGCGGGCATCGGTTAAGGTGCCTTCCAGTCCATAGCCGACTTCGATGCGCACTTCGCGGTCATCCGCGGCCACGATCAACAGTGCGCCATTGTTGCGATCTGCCTGGCCGATGCCCCAGTGGCGGCCGAGCTGGTAGCCATAATCGTCAATGGCATAGCCTTGCAGGGACGTGATCGTTACCACCACGACCTGGTTACCGGTGTCCTGTTCGTGTTGTTTGAGTTGCCCGGCCAGTTGCTGCTCAATGCTCGGAGACAGCAGGTTGGCATTATCGACCACCCGCCCAGTCAGCTGCGGAAAATCGGGTGCCGCCCGGGCAATGCCTGTAAACAACAGGGCAAGCAGGCATAACCCGATCGGGAAAGGCGCAGTGCGCAGCAGGACCATCTTCATGTAATTCCAAGACTGCGACTAGAACTCAACCTTGGGAGCCAGCTGCAGTTCTTCAGCCACGGTGAAGGTTTCGCGCAGCTCCGACTCGGGATACATGAATCGCTTCCACCAGCGCCCGGGGATCGTTCGCAGCTCGGTGTTGTAGCGTTTCACCGCATTGATGTAATCTCGCCGTGCAACCGAGATCCGGTTCTCGGTGCCTTCCAGTTGAGACTGCAATTGCAGGAAATTCTGGTTGGCCTTTAGATCCGGATAGCGCTCAACCACGACCAGTAATCGTGACAGGGCTGAACTCAAGGCATCCTGGTTTGCCTGGAATTGCCTGAAGGCCTCCGGATTGGAGAGGATATTGTCCGGCAAATTCATTTGCCCAACACGTGCGCGGGCTTCGGTTACTTCTATCAGCACTTCCTTCTCATGAGCGGCATAGCCTTTTACCGTGGCTACCAGGTTGGGCACCAATTCCGCGCGGCGCTGATACTGGTTGAGCACCTGGCTCCAGTCTGCTTTTACTGCTTCGTCATAGGTGGGAATGTTGTTGATGCCGCAACCGTTCAAAAACATCGCGCTCAGCGCCAGTGTCGCAAGGAGCAGGAATGTTGGGTATTGGGCAATTCTTTGCATGTGTTTATCTCTCCGGGAACCAGCGTTTGTTTGCAATAGTATGCGTCAAACCGATGTTGTAAAAGTATCTTGCAGGAATAATCGGTTATTGACGGGATCGGGTGCCATTGTTCCGTCAAGATTACATCAAATCGATTGAGGCTGACCCTGTCGATCCCGGGACAGGCTGTGAATCCTGGCTGGTACCAAAGGACAATATACGCGGGCTGTTGCTGTCGCTATCGTATTAACCAGTGGCGAACATAATAAGTCTCCTCTCTAATAAGCCACTTTCACACCCCGCACATGGATGTCGCGGGGTGTGATTTCTTTGGTGTCGATATCAGCCACCCTCCGGCGAATCACAGAACATGGCATCAGGGCGCGATTGATCCTAATATTCGGGTAAATCTGCACGGCAACCAATCGATAAGGAGCTCCCGCATGCAGGTACACAGCCGTATCGCCTCGTTGATACTGGGCGTTTTCATCTTCCTGGGCCTGCTTGCCCTGGGTTACCTGCTCGGCAATGCGGCGATCCGGTTCAAGGAGTATGAAAGGAGCGTGACGGTAAAGGGCCTGTCGGAACGCGAGGTCGACGCCGATATCGTCATCTGGCCGATCCAGTTCACCGCGGCCAGCAACAACCTGGCCGAGCTGTACAGTTCCATCGAGGCCAGCACCATCCGGATCAGGGAATTCCTGGAGGCAAACGGCTTGACGGCGGATGAAACCAGCGTGGCGTCTCCCACCATCACCGACAAGTCAGCGCAGCAGTACGGCGATAACCGGGCCGAGTTCCGCTACGCGGCGGTGCAGACAGTCACGGTCTATTCGAACAAGATCGCGACCGCGCGGGCAGTCATGGCCAGGCTGTCCGAGCTGGGCAAGCTGGGCATCGTGTTTTCCGGTGCCAACTACCAGGCCAGGACGGAGTACCTGTTCACCCGCCTGAACGAGGTCAAACCGGCGATGATCGAGGAGGCGACGCGCCAGGCGCGGGAGGTGGCGGAGAAATTCGCGGCCGATTCGCAAAGCACACTGGGAAAGATCAGGCGCGCCTCGCAGGGGCAGTTCAGCATCTCGGACCGGGACCAGAACAACCCGCATATAAAAAAGGTGCGGGTGGTCTCGACGGTGGAATACTACCTGTCGGACTGAGTGAAACAGAGGGGCAGGCCCCGGCTTTTCCTCATAAACTGGTTGCGTGAGACTGGATTTACCCGCTGTTTTAAATCGAGCGTATTTCCCTTATCGTTCCACCAGGAACCAACGCTCACTGATTGAGGACGCACCCGATGAAAGCAAAAGCCGCCGTTGCCTGGGAGGCGAATCAGCCCCTGTCGATAGAAATGATCGATGTCGAAGGCCCGAAGCAGGGCGAGGTGCTGCTCAGGGTTATTGCATCGGGTGTCTGTCATACGGATGCGTTCACCCTGTCCGGTGACGATCCCGAAGGCGTGTTCCCGGCCGTACTGGGCCACGAGGGCGGCTGCGAAGTAGTGGAGTGCGGCCCCGGCGTCAATGGCCTGCAGCCGGGCGATCACGTGATACCGCTGTACATACCCGAATGCGGTGAATGCGAGTACTGCCGGTCCACAAAAACCAACCTGTGCCAGTCCATTGCCGCCACGGTGTGGACCGGATTCATGCCCGACGGCACGCGGCGTTTTTCCATGAACGGCAATCCGATTTACCACTACATGGGTTGCTCGACGTTTTCCGAATACACCGTGGTGCCGGAGATTGCCCTGGCGAAGATTAACCCGGCGGCGCCGCTGGACAAGGTCTGCCTGCTGGGCTGCGGCGTCACCACCGGCATCGGCGCGGTGGTCAACACGGCGAAGGTCGAACCGGGTTCCACGGTGGCGGTGTTCGGCCTGGGCGGCATCGGTCTGTCCTGTATCCAGGGCGCCGTGATGGCCGGGGCGGAGCGCATCATCGCCGTGGACATCAACCCGGGCAAGTGGGCCATGGCCAAGGCGCTGGGCGCGACGGATTTCGTCAACCCGAAGGAACTGACCGGCAGCGTCAGGGAAGCCATCGTGGAAATGACCAATGGCGGCGTCGACTATTCCTTCGAATGCATCGGCAATGTGCACGTGATGCGCGAGGCACTGGAGTGTACCCACATGGGCTGGGGCGTCTCGACCATTATCGGCGTTGCCGGCGCGGGCCAGGAAATCAGCACCCGTCCCTTCCAGCTGGTCACCGGCCGCACCTGGAAGGGCACTGCGTTCGGCGGTGTGAAGGGACGCACCGAGCTGCCCGGCTACGTGGACCGCTACCTGGGTGGTGAAATCGAGCTGGACAGGATGGTCACCCACACCATGCCGCTCGAGGATATCAACCGGGCCTTCGACCTGATGCACAGTGGCGAAAGCATTCGCTCCGTGATTATCTTCTAGGAATTCTCGAGCATCCCGGGGACTTTCAAATGCTGAAACAGAGCGAAAGTATCCAGGCATTCGGCGGCTGGTTGATCCGCTGCCCGCATCCGTCCACGAGCTGTCAGTGCAGCATGACCCGATCAGTGTACCTGCCACCGCAGGCCGAAACGGCAAAGGTCCCTGCCGTCTACGGCTGTCGGGCCTGACCCGCACCGATGCGAGTTCCTGGCCGAACAGCTGTACTCGCAGGATCTGCAGGCGGCCTGCGCAGAGAAGGCTACAACCACAGCTTCCATTTCGTCACCATGCTCATCGGCGAACAGCTGGCCTGGTATGCCAGGGCGCTGCCGGGATAGCTAACTGTGCAGTGAAAAGGCAGTCAGGCTCCTCACAGCGAAGCGTGCTTCAGAAGCCGGTCTTGTCCATGACCAGTATTGCTGCCGGGATCAGGGCCGCGATAAATATCAGTGCCCCGCAGATGGATGAGTAGATTGTCCGTATCATCGACAGGTCCCCCCCCTTGTCCAGATGGTGATGTCATACCGCTGCCCGGGTCAATCCAGCATAAGGCGGCTGGAGTCGTCCCGACCCCGCCGGGTATGCCGGTATTTCGGCTAACCGGGCTAACTGAATTAAGCAAATAACATGCCAGAAACCCGATTGCTGTAAGTGGTTCATTCACAAGCGCAAGTGAATAGGCGTGCCGGCGCGGCACACCGCATGCTGCGCTCAACTGGTGCATGCCGGTCGCTAACGCACCAGATTAACGCCGATCGGGTGGCAGGCGAAGGTGCCGGCCGGTTTGGGGAATGCAGGTCTGTCGTCCTGGAAACAGCGCTGGCAATGCATGTTTTGGAGTGTCTGCCCAGGCCATGTCCGAGAGCGACCACGGGTACTTCCCGGTACAGCGTGCTCGCACTCA
>DATKZN010000271.1:0-6670 GCA_035527955.1 Gammaproteobacteria bacterium | reverse complement strand
CGGCACCACCGGCTGAGGATACCGGCACAGATCCACTCGCACTGAAGGATGCGGTCGCGCTGGCGATCGGTGGCAATCCCGGCCTGGCCGGGATGTAGGCACGTGCCGAGGCCATGGCTGCCATCCCGTCGCAGGCCGGCTCATTGCCCGATCCCATGCTTAGCCTGAATGCCCTGAACCTGCCAACGGATACATTTGATCTCGACCAGGAGCCGATGACCCAGCTGCAGATCGGCGTGGAGCAGTCACTGCCGTTTCCCGGCAAACTGGCACTCAAGGAACGTGCGGCTGAAATCGATGCCGATGCAGCGGTCAGCAACGTCGATGAAACCCGCTTGCATCTGACAGACCAGGTGAAGCAGGCCTGGTGGCATATCTACTATCTCGACCGGGCGCTCGAGATCGTCTCCCGTAACCAGGACCTGCTGCGCCAGTTCGTGCAGATCGCACAGACCCGGTACAAGGTGGGTGAAGGCCTGCAGCAGGAGGTGCTGCTGGCGCAGGTTGAATTATCCAGGATGCTTGATCGCCGGATCGATTTGCAGGGACAGCGCGGGCAACAGGCTGCGCGCCTCAATGCGCTGCTGGACCGGCGCGCCGGCACGCCGGTGGTTTTGCCGGCACAGGTTGACGAACGTTTGGCCGGGACACCTCCGGAACAGGATTTGTATACACGCGCCGAGGCCGCCAGGCCGTTGCTGGAACAAAAGCGACAGGAGATCGAGGCTGCGCGCACCCGGCGTGACTTCGCCAGGCGTGACCGCTATCCCGACTTCAAGCTCGGTGCGGCCTACGGATTCCGTCAGGGCGATGATCCGAATGGCAGTGCACGTGCCGATTTTGCCTCCATACGCCTGGGTGTGAGCCTGCCGCTCTATGCCGGCCGCAAGCAGGACAAGGCGGTCGATCAGCGTTCCAGTGAACTGCAGCAAAAGCAGTACGCATTGCGGGATGAGTCCGCCAGGGTACAGGCGGAAATTTCCGCCGCGCTTGCAGATTACCGGCGCGCCAGAGAACAGGTGCAACTGTCCAGGACCGGGATCATCCCCCAGGCACGGCAATCGGTGGCCTCCATGCTGTCCGGCTACCAGGTCAACAAGGTGGATTTTCTCAACCTGGTGCGTGCGCAGATCACGCTCTACGAATACGAGACCCAGTACTGGAAATCCTTCAGTGAGGCCAAGCAGGCACTGGCGCGTCTGGGCGCCGCCGTGGGTGAGGAGGTGGCCGGTGAATAAGCAAACGGTGTTCGGCGTGCTGATTGCCCTCGTGCTGGGTGGCGGTGGCGGGTACTGGGTTGCGTCTTACCTTGGCAGTCATGGCGGAGCCCCCGGTGTTGATGCGGAGATGGCAGGCGCCGGGCCCGAGGTGCTGTTCTACCGCAATCCCATGAACCCGGCGATCACCTCGCCGGTGCCGGCGCAGGACGAAATGGGCATGGACTACATTCCCGTCTATGCCGGGAAGGATGAGCCGAAAAAGGCTCCCGAGGTGCTGTTCTACCGTAACCCGATGAACCCGGCGATCACCTCGCCGGTGCCGGCGCAGGACGAGATGGGCATGGACTACATCCCCGTCTATGCCGAGGTCGACGCAGACAGCAAAGGCGACCCCACGGGTACGGTCAGGATCGATCCGGTGACGGTGCAGAATATCGGGGTCCGCGTGGCAGTGGCCGAACGGCAGGCGCTCAGCCGGGATATCCGGGCCGTGGGCCGTGTCGACTTCGACGAAGAGCGCCTGTCACGCCTGCATCCCAAGACCGAGGGCTGGATCGAGGAGCTGTATATCGACAAGACCGGCGAACAAATCGGCAAGGATGCGATTCTGCTCAGTATCTACTCGCCGCAGCTGGTGACCAGCCAGCAGGAATACCTGCTGGCCCTGAACAGCCTCGATGCGCTGAAGGAAAGCCCATACGAGGAAATCCGCCTTGGCGCGGAACAGCTCGTGACCAGTTCGCGTGAACGGCTCGAGTTGCTGGACGTGCCGGAACACCAGATCCGCGAGCTGGAGCGCACGCGCAGGATCAAGAAGAACCTGCACATTCATTCACCCTTCGACGGGGTGATCATGAATATCGGTGCGCGTGAAGGCCAGTTCGTTACACCAACCACCGAGCTCTACAAGATCGCCGACCTGTCCCGGGTCTGGGTCTTCGCCGACGTCTACGAGACCGAAGTGTCCTGGATCCAGGCCGGCGATCCCGTGGACATGAAACTTGCAGCCATTCCGGGCAAGGTATTCACCGGGCGCGTCGGTTACGTCTATCCCTATGCCGAAGCCAAGACACGCACCATCAAGGTTCGCCTGGAGTTCGATAACCCGGACCTGCTGCTCAAGCCGGACATGTTTGCCGATGTCACCATCCACGCGCAGCGCACGGTCGATGCCCTGGTGATACCGGCGGAGGCGGTGGTGCGTTCCGGCGAGCGGGAGCAGGTGTTCGTGGTGCGCGCTCCCGGCAAGTTCGAACCGCGCGTTGTCAGGCTGGGCGTGAGTTCAAGGGGGATGGTGCAGGTCATCGAAGGTGTTGCCGCGGGTGAGGTGGTGGTCACGTCCAGCCAGTTCCTCATTGACTCCGAGTCCAAGCTGCGCGAGGCGACGGCGAAAATGCTGGAGACGATGTCAGCAGGACAGGGGGGACGGTGATGATCAGGGCAATCATTGATACGTCACTGCGTGACAGGTTCCTGGTGATCATTGCCACGCTGATCATCGTGGCGGCAGGTATCTGGGCGCTCAGAAGCATACCCCTGGATGCGATCCCGGACCTCTCGGATGTGCAGGTCATCGTCTTTACCCGGTTTCCGGGCCAGGCACCACAGGTCGTCGAGGACCAGGTGACCTATCCGCTCACCACAGCCATGCTGGCAGTCCCCGGCGCCAAGGTCGTGCGCGGTTATTCCTTCTTCGGGATTTCATTTGTCTACATCATCTTCGATGACGGCATCGACATGTACTGGGCACGTTCCCGGGTGCTGGAGTATCTGAATTATGTGAGCAGCCGCCTGCCGGCCGGCGTTTCACCCAGTCTCGGGCCGGATGCGACGGGTGTCGGCTGGATCTACGAGTATGCACTGGTCGATCACACGGGTCAGCATGATCTGGCCAAACTGCGCTCCATACAGGACTGGTATCTGCGCTATCCCCTGCAGACGGTGCGTGGTGTTTCCGAGGTCGCCTCGGTGGGCGGATTTGTCAAACAGTACCAGGTCGAGGTAGACCCGAATGTTCTGCTGGCCTATGACATTTCGCTCGCAAAGGTAGAGCATGCCATTCAGCGCTCCAACCAGGATGTCGGCGGCCGGCTGGTGGAGATGGCCGAGACCGAATACATGGTGCGCGGCCGGGGGTACATCCAGGGTATTGAAGACCTCAAAAAGATACCGGTCGGGGTGGATGACAGCGGCACACCGATCCGGTTGCAGGACGTCGCCAACGTCCAGCTGGGGCCGGAGTTGCGGCGGGGTTTGGTGGAGCTCGACGGTGAGGGCGAAGTCGCCGGCGGAGTGGTGATTATGCGTTACGGGGAAAACGCACTGGCCACCATCGAAGGCGTACGCAAGAAACTCGAGGAGTTGAAAAAGGGGCTGCCAGAGGGCGTGGAGATCGTGACGGTCTATGATCGCGGCAACCTCATTGAACGGGCAGTGGATAATCTCAAGGAGAAGCTGATCGAGGAATCCATCGTGGTCAGCCTGATCACGATCCTGTTCCTGTTGCATGCCCGTTCCGCACTGGTCGCAATTGTGTCGCTGCCGGTTGGCATCCTGATGGCATTCATCGTCATGCGCTGGCAGGGGATCAATGCCAACATCATGTCACTGGGCGGGATTGCCATCGCCATCGGCGCCATGGTCGACGGGGCCATTGTCATGATCGAGAATGCGCACAAACACCTCGAACACAGTGCCGGGCGGAAAGGGAATCCGCTCACACTGGACGAGCGCTGGGACGCCGTGGGAGAGGCCGCCCGGGAAGTCGGGCCGGCGCTGTTCTTCTCGCTGCTGATTATCACCGTGTCCTTTCTGCCAGTGTTCACATTACAGGCACAGGAAGGGCGAATGTTTGCACCGCTGGCCTTCACCAAGACCTTCGCCATGGCCGCGGCCGCCCTGCTGGCCATCACGCTGGTGCCGGTGCTGATGGGGTATTTCATCCGTGGCCGGATTTTGCCGGAGGCGAAAAATCCGGTGAACCGGTTTCTGCACAGGATCCATGCACCGGTATTACGCATCGCGATCCACTGGCGTTGGCTCACGCTGCTGCTGGCCCTGCTGTTGCTGGGTGGGAGCCTGTACCCCGTGATGAAACTGGGCAGCGAGTTCATGCCGCCGCTCGACGAAGGCGACATCCTGTATATGCCGACGACCTATCCGGGGCTCTCAATCACCAAGGCCCGGGAACTGCTGCAACAGACCGACAAGATCCTGAAGACCTTCCCCGAGGTCGAGTCGGTATTTGGCAAGGTAGGGCGTGCCGATACGGCGACCGACCCGGCGCCACTGTCCATGCTGGAAACCACGGTCAGGCTCAAGCACAAGGATGAGTGGCCGGATCCCGGTAAATCAACCAAGGATCTGATGAATGAGATGGACCGGGCGATCCGCTTCCCGGGGCTGGCCAATGCCTGGACCATGCCGATCAAGACCCGCATCGATATGCTGTCGACCGGCATCAAGACACCGATCGGTATCAAGGTCAGCGGGCCTGATCTGAACGTACTGGAACAGCTGGCGGGTGACGTCGAACAGGCGATGAAACAGCTGCCCGAGACGCTCTCGGCCTTTGGCGACAAGGCGGCCGGTGGCTACTACCTGGATTTCGATCTCCGCCGGGAGGACGCGGCACGCTACGGCCTGACCGTCGGCGACATACAGGATGTCATTCAGACCGCGATTGGTGGCATGAACATCACCTGGACGGTGGAAGGTCTGGAGCGCTATCCCGTGAACCTGCGTTATCCGCGCGAGTTGCGTGACAACCTCGAGGATCTCAAGCGGGTGCTGATTTCGACCCCGACGGGCACCCAGATCCCGCTGTCCCTGGTGGCCGATCTGCACATGCGGCGCGGGCCGCCCGTGATCAAGACGGAGGACTCACGGCCCAATGCCTGGGTGTATGTCGACATCACCACGGCGGACATCGGTGGTTATGTGGCACAAGCCAAACGGGTCGTGGAACAGGAGGTGAAGATACCGCCGGGATACACGCTGGCCTGGTCGGGCCAGTTCGAATACATGGAACGCGCCGCGCAACGCCTGCGGATTGTGGTGCCGGTGACCTTGCTGATTATCTTTCTGCTGCTGTATTTCAATTTTCGTAACATTGCCGCGCCGCTGGTGGTCATGTTGTCCATCCCCTTCGGGCTCATTGGTGGCTTCTGGCTGGTGTACTGGCTGGGATTCAACCTGTCCGTGGCAGTGGCGGTGGGTTTCATTGCACTCGCCGGCGTTGCCGCCGAGATCGGCGTGCTGGTGCTGACCTTCATCGATCACGAGGTGGCGCGATGTCGCAAGGAAAAGGCGGAGACCGCACGCCTGACTGCCAGCGACATCATGCAGGCCGTGCACAAAGGCACCTCGGAGCGGGTGCGGCCGATTGTCATGACGGCGACCGCCATCATCGGCGGCCTGCTGCCGATCATGTGGGGCAGCGGTACCGGCTCCAGCGTAATGCAGCGCATCGCCGCACCCATGGTCGGCGGCATGCTGACAGTGACTATACTCAGTTTGCTGGTGCTGCCGGTGATTTACGGGCTGGTGCTGCAGTGGCGCGAACGGCAATAGCCACGGAGGCGCGGGGTGTACCAATGCGTGAGACGTGAAACGTGAGACGTGAAAGCAGGGGTAGGGTGCGTTTTACGCACCGCGAATGGTGCACGGTGGGGAGGTTGTATTTGTAGGAGCGCATCTCATGCGCGACGATAAGTGTGATTAAGGAGGTGCCCGTGACAAACGCAACTGATCCCGTCTGCGGTATGCAGGTCGGTACGGACAGTGATCACCGCTATACGCACGCAGGCACAGACTACTACTTCTGCTGCGGCGGTTGCCTGGAGAAATTCCGCACCGATCCGGCTAAATACCTGCACCCTGCAACAGTCGCTGCTGAGGCCTGTCCGACTGCTCGCTGCGATATCGGCTCGACGGCCTACACCTGCCCCATGCACCCGGAGATACAACAGGCGGGGCCGGGCGCCTGTCCAAAATGTGGCATGGCGCTGGAACTCATGACAATGCCACTGGCGGCTACACGTACCGAATACACCTGTCCCATGCATCCGGAAATTGTGCAGGATCATCCTGGCACTTGCCCGAAGTGCGGCATGGCGCTGGAACCCCGCACAATCGCGCTGGAAGAGGATACCCGCGAACTCGATGACATGACCCGGCGCTTCCGGGTGAGCAGCCTGCTTGCCTTGCCCGTGTTTCTGCTGGCAATGACTGCCGACCTGGCACCCGCATGGCTGTCGGACGCCCTGTCCCTGCGGGCGGTGCAATGGATCGAGTTCGCGCTGGCGACGCCGGTGGTGTTGTGGGGCGGCTGGCCGTTTTTCGTGCGCGGCTGGCAGTCGGTAGTGAGCTGGAACCTCAACATGTTCACCCTGATCGGTCTGGGTGTGACGGTCGCCTGGACCTACAGTGTCGTGGCCCTGCTGTTCCCG
>DATKZN010000270.1:0-10642 GCA_035527955.1 Gammaproteobacteria bacterium | reverse complement strand
TCTGGGGGCGCCTGGATGCCAGCGGCATGCAGGCAGCGGCACCGGATGCGCGCCGTGACCTGTTTGAGGCCATGCGCCAGGTGGCCGGGACCGGCCAGGGGCCGATTGATCAGATCCCCAGCATCGGCTGCTCCATCAAGTGGCGCGATGCGGAGCCCGCCGGGACTTGATCCAGGTCAATAAGTTCTTGTTATACAGTGATAAAGAATCGACCGGCGAAACGGTGGTCGCCGCGTCCTGCTATTGCCGTAGCGGTCAAACTAGGGGAAAATAGCGCGCCTTGCCTGAAGGCAGGTGGCCCGACAGCCGGCGGGAAGCTCGATACCGACAAGGCCTGCGCAAACGACACGAACAATTGCCTCAGTGCAACTGAACTGGCACTGGAGGCTTTTTTTGTCGCTGAACCCGGACGCGCCGGCAGGCGCACGTCGCCACATATGCACGTGACGGCTGTGCGGCGACAATGTTGACAGGAATTCAAATCAGAACAGGAGAAAACAATGGCTCAGCGTAAAGACCTTGCCAATGCCATCCGCGCCCTCAGCATGGATGCCGTGCAAAAAGCCAAGTCCGGTCATCCTGGTGCCCCCATGGGCATGGCGGATATCGCCGAGGTACTCTGGAACGACAACCTCAAGCACAGTCCGTCTAACCCGAAGTGGTCCGACCGCGACCGTTTCGTGCTGTCCAACGGTCACGGCTCGATGCTGATCTATTCCCTGCTGCATCTGACCGGCTATGACATGACGGTGGATGACCTGAAGAATTTCCGCCAGCTGCATTCCAGGACACCGGGGCATCCGGAATACGGCTATGCACCCGGCGTCGAAACCACCACCGGGCCGCTCGGGCAGGGCATCACCAATGCTGTCGGCATGGCCATCGCCGAGCGCGCGCTGGCCGCGGAGTTCAACCGTGACGGCCACGAGATCGTCGATCACAACACCTGGGTATTCCTGGGCGATGGTTGCATGATGGAAGGCATCTCCCACGAGGCCTGTTCGCTGGCCGGCACGCTGGGCCTGGGCAAACTGATTGCCTTCTGGGACGACAACGGCATCTCCATCGACGGCCACGTGGACGGCTGGTTCACCGACGATACACCGAAGCGCTTCGAGGCCTACGGCTGGCACGTGGTGGCGGGTGTCGACGGGCATGACCCGGCTGCAATCCAGAAGGCCATCGATGCCGCGCGTGCCGAAACCGGCAAGCCGTCGCTGATCTGCACCAAGACCATCATCGGCTACGGTTCGCCGAACAAGGCGGGCAGTCATGACTGCCATGGCGCGCCGCTGGGCGAAGACGAAATCACACTGACGCGCAAGGAGCTGGGCTGGAATCATGCACCGTTCGTGGTGCCGGAAGATATCTATGCCGCCTGGGACGGAAAGGAAAAGGGTGCCAAAGCGGAAGCCGAGTGGAAAGAGCGCTTTGCCGCCTACAAGGCTGCCAACCCGGAACTCGCAGCGGAATATGAACGCCGCATGGCCGGCGAACTGCCGGCAGACTGGGCGAAGAAATCCGCGGCATTCGTTGCCGGCGTGAATGACAAGGCCGAATCGCTGGCCACGCGCCAGGCTTCCCTGAAGTCGATCGAGGGTTACGCGCCGCTGCTGCCGGAACTGTTCGGCGGTTCCGCCGACCTCGGCTGCTCCAACCTGACCGAATGGTCCGGCTACAAGCCGATGCGTGCTGCCACTCCGCTGGCCAACTACGTCAACTACGGCGTACGCGAATTCGGCATGTCGGCCATTGTCAACGGCATCGCCCTGCACGGCGGGTTCATCCCGTTCGGCGCCACCTTCCTGATGTTCTCGGAATACGCACGCAATGCCCTGCGCATGGCCGCGCTGATGAAGATTCCGAGCATCTTCGTCTATACGCACGATTCCATCGGTCTCGGCGAAGACGGCCCGACTCACCAGGCTGTTGAGCAGATCCCGACCCTGCGTTTGATCCCGAACATGTCCGTCTGGCGTCCCTGCGATACGGTGGAGAGCGCGGTGTGCTGGAAACTGGCCATCGAGCGCAAGGACGGTCCCAGTTGCCTGATCTTCTCGCGCCAGGGTCTGCCGCACCAGACGCGCAGCAAGCAGCAGATCGACGCGATCAACCGCGGCGGCTACGTTCTGAAAGACTGCGACGGTACGCCGGAGGCGATCATCATCGCGACCGGCTCCGAAGTGGCGCTGGCGATGGGTGCCGCCGAGCAGCTCGCCGGACGCAAGATCCGCGTGGTGTCCATGCCGTCGACCACCGCCTTTGATGCACAGGATGCCGCCTACCGCGAATCGGTATTGCCCTCGGCCGTCACGGCGCGTGTCGCCGTCGAGGCTGCGGTCACCGATGGCTGGTACAAGTATGTCGGCCTGAATGGGAAGGTCGTCGGTATCGACCGTTTCGGCGAATCGGCGCCGGCTCCGGTGCTGTTCAAGGAATTCGGCTTCACGGTTGAGAATGTCGTGAAAGCCGTGAACAGCGTCCTCTGATCCAATACGTATTCTTCGCCCCCCGAAGGGGCGAAATCATTTTCAAATAACACGCAGGAGAACGATTATGACGATAAAAGTCGGTATCAATGGCTTCGGCCGAATTGGCCGTATGGCATTCCGTGCTATCGCGAAGGATTTCCCGGAGATCGAAGTGGTCGGCATCAACGACCTGCTCGACCCCGACTACCTGGCCTACATGCTGAAGTACGACTCGGTGCATGGTAACTTCCAGGGCGACATCGCCGTCGACGGCAATACCATGATCGTCAAAGGCAAGAAGATCCGCCTGACCGCCGAACGCGACCCGGCCAACCTGAAGTGGAACGAGATCGGGGCCGACCTGGTCATTGAATGTACCGGCTTCTTCCTGACCGAAGAGACCTGCCAGAAGCACATCGCTGCCGGCGCGAAGAAGGTCGTGCAGAGCGCGCCGTCCAAGGATGCCACGCCGATGTTCGTATATGGCGTGAACCATAAAACCTATGCCGGTCAGGCCATCGTCTCCGCCGCCTCGTGCACCACCAACTGCCTGGCGCCGGTCGCCAAGGTGCTGCACGACAACTGGGGTATCAAGCGCGGCCTGATGACCACGGTGCATGCCGCCACCGCCACCCAGAAGACCGTCGACGGCCCGTCCATGAAGGACTGGCGTGGTGGTCGCGGCATCCTGGAAAACATCATCCCGTCTTCCACCGGTGCCGCCAAGGCCGTGGGCAAGGTCCTGCCTGAGCTGAACGGCAAGCTGACCGGTATGGCCTTCCGCGTCCCGACCTCCGACGTGTCCGTGGTCGACCTGACCGTCGAGCTGAACAAGGACGCCAAGTACGACGATATCTGTGCCGCCATGAAGAAGGCCGCGACGACCGGCGACCTGGCCGGTGTGCTGGCCTATACCGACGAGAAGGTGGTTTCCACCGACTTCCGCGGCCATGGCACCCCGTCCATTTTCGATTCCGGTGCCGGCATCGCGCTGGATCCGACCTTCGTCAAGGTGGTGGCCTGGTACGACAATGAGTACGGCTATACCTGCAACATGCTGCGCATGGTGAAACACGTAGCCAAGTAGGCCGTCAAGCATTCAGCCTCCGGCTACCAGCCACGGCTGGTAGCCGGAGGCTGGAGGCTACCGCTGAGCGGTTTCAGGCAAGGTCCACCTTGGTCCTGAGATCTTTCAGAACTGTTAACTAGGAGATCAATCATGTCCTTCATCAAGCTGACCGACCTCGACCTGGCTGGCAAGCGCGTGCTGATCCGCGCCGACCTCAACGTACCGGTGAAAGACGACAAGGTCACATCCGACGCACGCATCACCGCCTCCATGCCCACCGTCGAACACTGTATGAAGGCAGGCGCGAAGGTCATGGTGATGTCACACCGTGGCCGCCCTGTGGAAGGGGAGATCGATGAGGAAAACTCGATGCAGCCGATTGCCGACGACATGTCGGCCAAGCTGGGCAGGCCGGTACGCCTGGTCAAGGACTACCTGTTCAAGACACCGCATGTCGCCGAAGGCGAGGTTGTGCTGTTCGAAAACGTGCGCTACAACATCGGCGAGAAAAAGGATGACGAGTCGCTGGCCAAGAAATATGCATCGCTGTGCGACGTGTTCGTGATGGATGCCTTCGGTACGGCGCACCGTGCGCAGGCATCGACCCACGGCGTGGGCAAGTTCGCCCCGACCGCCTGCGCCGGTCTGCTGCTTGCCCAGGAGCTGGATGCCCTGGGCAAGGCGCTGGCCAACCCGGCACGGCCGATGGTGGCGATCGTCGGCGGGTCCAAGGTTTCCACCAAACTAACCGTGCTCGAGGCGCTGTCCGAGAAGGTCGACCAGCTGGTCGTTGGCGGCGGTATCGCCAACACCTTCCTCAAGGCTACCGGCAAGAATGTGGGCAAGTCGCTGTGCGAGGATGACCTGGTTCCGACTGCACAGGCACTGATCGAGAAGATGAACGCGCGCGGCGCCAGTATCCCGATTGCCGTGGACGTGGTTTGCGGCAAGAACTTCGATGAAAACGAGCCGGCGGTACTGAAGGACGCGGGCGACGTCGAGGACGACGAAATGATCTTCGATATTGGTCCGAAGTCCGCGCAGGAACTGGCCGACATCATCAGCAAGGCCGGCACCATTGTCTGGAACGGCCCGGTCGGCGTGTTCGAATTTGACCAGTTCGGCGAGGGCACAAAAACCGTAGCCATGGCGATTGCCAATGCCAGTGGCTTCAGCCTGGCCGGCGGCGGCGATACCATTGCCGCCATCCAGAAGTACGATATCTTTGACAGGGTTTCCTATATTTCCACGGCCGGCGGCGCCTTCCTTGAATATCTGGAAGGCAAGACACTGCCAGCGGTCGCCATGCTGGAAGAACGCGCAAGTCAGCCATAACCGGCTTGCAGTCAGGTATCCGGGATCGCATTTATGCCAAGACGCACCAAGATTGTCGCGACGCTGGGTCCGGCTACTGACAAGGAAAATGTGCTCGATGACATGATCCGGGCCGGCATGGACGTGGTCAGGGTCAATTTCTCCCATGGCTCCCATGAAGACCACCTGCGGCGTGCGGAGACGGTTCGCAACCGTGCGCGTGCGCACGGCCACCAGGTCGGCGTGCTCGCGGACCTGCAGGGGCCGAAGATCCGCATCGAACGTTTCAGCGAAGGCCGTATCCTGCTGGAAAAGGGTGAAAACTTCGTACTGGATGCCGCGCTGGGTGCGGAAGGCGGCACCAATGAACGTGTCGGTGTAACCTACAAGGGCCTGCCCGGCGATGTGGCGCGTGGCGACACACTGCTGCTGGACGACGGCATGCTGGAGTTATGGGTCGAGGACGTGGTCGATGCCGAGGTGCGCTGCCGGGTAATGGTCGGCGGCTACCTGAGCAACAGCAAGGGTATCAACCGGCTGGGTGGTGGCCTGACAGCCAAGACGCTGACCGACAAGGACCGCGATGACATCCGCTTCGCTGCGGAAATGGGCGCCGACTACGTGGCGATTTCCTTCCCGCGTTCGGCCGAGGATATTCACGAGGCGCGAGAGCTGCTGCGCGCAGCCGGTGGGCACGGCGGCATCGTTGCGAAGATCGAGCGTGCCGAGGCACTGAACGCGCTGGAAGAAATCATCAAGGCCGCAGATGTCGTGATGATCGCGCGCGGCGACCTGGGCGTGGAGATCGGTGATGCCGAATTGCCAGCCGTACAGAAGCGCATTATTTCCATCGCGCGTTCGATGGACCGGGTGGTGATCACGGCCACGCAGATGATGCAGTCGATGGTGGAAAGTCCGATCCCGACGCGGGCGGAGGTATTCGACGTCGCCAACGCCGTGATCGATGGCACCGATGCGGTAATGCTGTCGGCCGAGACCGCGGCCGGGCGCTATCCGGCCAAGGTAATCGAGGCGATGGACCGCATCTGCGCCGGCGCCGAGCGCCAGCGAATCACCGCGGCCGCAGAGCGGCGCATCAACATGCGCTTCAAGCGTGCGGACGAGGCGATCGCCAAGGCCACGATGTACACCGCCAACAGCCTGGGCGTCAAGGCCATCGCGGCACTGACCGAATCGGGCGCCACACCGCTGTGGATGTCGCGCATCAGTTCGGGTATTCCTATCTTCGCCATGACGCGGCACGTCGAGACGCGCCGCAAGGTGACCTTGTATCGCGGTGTTTATCCGGTGAGCTTCGACGTCACCACGCCCGACCACGCAACGGTCAACATGGAAGCCATCGACGAGCTCGTACGGCGCGGCGCCGTGCGTGACGGCGACATGGTCATCATCACCAAGGGTGACCTGATGGGCGTGCACGGTGGCACCAATGCGATGAAGATCATCACGGTGGGTGAGCACGAGATCATCGAGCAGTAGATTTCCGCCGGCGACCATGACCGTTTCCGGCACGACGGTGACTGACTGGGAAAGTCAGCAGTTTTTTTCAACTAGACAGATAACCAGGTGGTTTTGAGGAGAAGACAATGGCCATTATATCGTTACGCCAGTTACTGGACCACGCTGCCGAGCATGGCTACGGCTGTCCGGCTTTCAATGTAAACAACATGGAGCAGATGCACGCCATCATGGAGGCGGCCGACGAGACCGACAGCCCCGTGATCTGCCAGGCATCCGCAGGTGCGCGTTCCTACGCGGGTGCGCCATTCCTGCGCCATCTGATCCAGGCCGCCGTCGAGCAGTGGCCGCATATCCCGGTTGTCGTACACCAGGACCACGGTGCATCACCGGCCGTTTGCCAGCGCTCTATCCAGCTGGGTTTCAGCTCGGTGATGATGGACGGTTCGCTGGGCGAGGACATGAAGACCCCGATGAGCTACGAGTACAACGCCGAGGTCACGGCGCGCACCGTCGCCATGGCCCACGCCTGCGGCGTATCCGTGGAAGGCGAGCTGGGCTGCCTGGGTTCGCTGGAAACCGGCATGGCTGGCGAGGAAGACGGCTCGGGTGCCGAGGGCAAGCTGGATCACTCGCAGCTGCTGACCGACCCGGAAGAGGCTGCGCGCTTCGTCGAGGATACCAAGTGTGATGCACTGGCAATCGCCATCGGCACCAGCCACGGTGCCTACAAGTTCACCCGCCCGCCGACCGGTGACATCCTGGCCATAGAGCGTATCAAGGCAATCCATGCACGCATCCCGGACACCCACCTGGTGATGCATGGTTCCTCCTCTGTGCCGCAGGACTGGCTGAAGATCATCAACGAAAACGGTGGCGCCATGGGCGAGACCTATGGTGTGCCAGTCGAGGAAATCCAGGAAGGCATCAAGCATGGCGTGCGCAAGGTCAATATCGATACCGATCTGCGCATGGCCTCCACCGGCGCCATCCGCAAGTACCTCTTCGAGCACCCGGCCGATTTCGATCCACGCAAGTACCTGAAGGCCGCGACCAAGGGCATGAAGGATATCTGCAGGGCCCGTTACGAGGCATTCGGTACCGCCGGCAATGCTTCCCGGATCAAGCCGATCAACCTGGAAGACATGTACAAGCGCTACGCTTCAGGCGAGCTGGATCCGCGCGTCAACTAGGCGTTCACCGGTGACGGGAAAAGGCGGCGCAAGCCGCCTTTTTTTTATTGGCCTGCCGGGCCGCTTGCCAGCCGTGTTAACCAGTTAACGTGTCATGGCCCGGGCGCGGGTATAATCGGTCCTGCCATGAAACGAATCCTGCTGTTCCCGTTTGCCGGCCTGTTGCTGGGCGCATTTGCCCTGGCGTTGCTGCTGGCGTCGAACCTGTATACCTACCACCGGCTCACGGCAGAAGCGCCGATTGCCGAGTTGCGTTTCAGTCAGATCGGTCCGCAGCAGTACGAGGCCACAATTGCCTACGGCGACTTCTGTCACGAACAGCACTTCCTGCTGCATGGCGACCAGTGGCGGCTCGATGCCCGGTTTCTCAAATGGCAGCCCTGGGCAAACCTGCTCGGCTTCGATGCGATGTACCGGATCGAGCGGCTGAGCGGACGTTACGGCGCGGTGGTCGAAGACAACGCCGGGAACCATCTGGCCCATGAGCTGCATGACGCCGAGCGGATCGACCTGCCCGCCATCCTCGACCGCTACAGCGGGCGGTTTTCACCGGTCGATACCCTGTATGGCAGCTCGGTCTATGACGCGATGGACGAGGGCCTCCTGTACCGGGTCTATCGCGGGCAGTCCGGCCTGCTGGTCAGGCAGGTGCCGCTGGCGGATGTCGCAATCCCCGGTCGCGGGATAACGATCGAGATCAACAAGGCCTGTACCGCGGGGCGTGGCATGGTGGACGAGGTGGCGGAATACGCCGGTCGCCTCAATCGCAAGCCCGCAACCCCCTGAGCCAGCCGGATACCGCGCATCCGCCACCCGCGGTCGGGAAGCGCCGACAGGTTGGTTATCTGATAAATATCAATTAATTGCAGATACATCACGAACCTACGATGGGTCGGCCCGGTGCGGACTTGGCCAGCGGCATGGCGGCTCAACTTCAGGGCCGAGAATCCGATAAAAGATGTATGGAAAATCAAAAGATTATCCTCGCAGTGGCCCGCAGGATCGGCGCCGCAGGGAGAATCGCGGTTGTGCCAGCGCCGGCGGGTATCGTCCATGTCTGAACGGCAGCTGCATCTCGCGGAACAGGATGACGACGTCGATGCTGATTCGGCGGCCGGGATCAGTGTCTTCGATACAGAGATCGAGGGGCAGCAGCTCGAGCTGATCTATACCCAGGCCCCGGTAGCCATCGGGGCTGCCTTCCTGCTTGCGCTGCTGGTGGCGGGGAGCCTGTGGCCGGTGGCGAATCATTCGCACCTGCTGTGGTGGCTGGGTGCCCAGCTTGTACAGAGCCTGTTCCGGGGGGGGCTGGTCTATCGTTACCGGCAGGCGACACAGGCCAGCCGGCAGCGCCCGTGCTGGATAATGCTGTTCTTCGCTGGCACCTTCGTAGCGGGCATCATCTGGGGCTGTATCGGGCTCATCTACAGTTTTTCCTGGCCAATCGAATACCAGACACTGACGCTGATGTGCATGGCCGGCATACTTGCCGGCGCGATCTCGTCCTACGCCGTCAATCTTTCCATCTATGCCGCTTTCATGGTGCCGGCAATCCTGATTCCGGCCCAGTCCATGCTGGTCTACAGCAGCAAGCTGCAGAGCAACCTGGGTCTGATGCTCATGCTGTTCGCCGGTGCGTTGCTGATGATTGCACGGAACTACAATCACAACGCGGTCAACCTGCTGCAACTCCGGCAGGAGAACAGCAGCCTGCTGGAAGAAATGACGGCGGCGAATAAAACCCTGTCCAGGGAAGTCGCGGTACGCCAGGCGGCCGAAAAGTCACTGCTTACCGAGCAACGCCTGTTCACCAATGGACCGGTCGTGGTGTTCCGCTGGTCGGCAGAGGAAGGCTGGCCCATCGAGTACGTTTCGCAAGCGGTGTCCCAGTTCGGCTACGAGGCGGACGAATTGATGCAGCATGGCCGGCGGTATACTGATCTCATCCACGCCGGTGACCTGATGCGCGTCCAGGAGTCCGAGATATTCGCCGGTCGCGACGGTCACGAGGCCATGACGCTGGATTACCGGATTATCGGGGCCGACGGTGTGGTGCGGTGGGTCTACGATTACACCATCCCGGTGCGTAATGACAACGGCCTGGTTACGCACTTCTACGGCTACCTGCTGGATATCACCGAAAGAAAATATTCCGAGTTCGAGCAGCAGCAGGAAAAGGAGCGCGTGCAGGTCACGCTGCATTCCATTGCCGATGCGGTCATTACCACCGATGTTAATGGACAGATTGAATATCTGAATCCGAGTGCCGAGGTCATGACCGGCTGGGACTGCTCGATAGCACGTGGCCTCTCGGTCAGCCGGGTGTTCCGCCTGTATGAGGAGGGTGGCCATGAGTCGGTCTCGGACCCGGTCAGCCTGTGCCTGCATAGTGGAGAGTCGGTGAAATCCGAGGGCGACCACCAGCTAATGCGGCACGATGGCGAGCAGCTTTCGATCCGCTATTCAGTGTCTCCGATCCTGACAGATCCCGGCACTGCCCTGGGCGCCATACTCGTCTTTCACGATGTCACCAAGGCCCGCCATCTTGAGCATAAGGTGTCCTACCAGGCGACTCACGATACGCTCACCGGGCTGTGGAACCGTGCTGCATTCGAGTCGCACCTTGCAGGCGCCATCGAAACGGCGAGCAAGACCAAGGGCAGTCATGTGGTATGTATCCTCGATATCGATCAGCTCAAGATCATTAACGATACCTGCTCGCACGAATCGGGTGATGACCTGCTGCAGCGTATCGCGGCGCTTCTGCAGGGCAGTGTGCGCGAATCAGATGTGATCGCCAGGCTGGGCGGGGACGAGTTCGGTATGTTGCTGATGAATTGTTCGCTGGTCAGTGCAGCGCGCCTTATGGAGGACATACTGGTCGCTATCGATGCGCTGCGTTTCGCCAGCGGCGGGCGTATCTTCGAGATCAGCGCGAGCATAGGCGTGGCGCAGATCAAGCAGGGCTGCAAGGGCACTACCGAGATCCTGAGCGAGGTGGACCTGGCCTGTCATGCGGCCAAGGACAGGGGCGGCAACCGTTACCATATATTCCAGTCAGAAGATGCCGAACTCATTCGCCGCCAGGACGAGATGAACTGGGTTTCCAAGATTTC
>DATKZN010000269.1:0-2219 GCA_035527955.1 Gammaproteobacteria bacterium | reverse complement strand
GTCCCCCCTTTACGTCGACCAGCTCGTGACTGGGACCCAGGCGCGGTTCAAGCCACTTGCGGAATCCCGCGACATCCGCCTCGCGGCCCGCAAACAGGTACTGGTAGGAAAGCCGGCTGCCCGGTTGTACCACGCCGGTTGCCGGGACATCCGTCATTCGCATCATCAGTCGCGGCGACATGCCGAACGGATCCCTGACCTGGCCCGGCTCGAAGGTGATCACCCCGGTGATTTTCACTGCATGGGCGCCGACCTCCACCGTGTCGCCAACCTGCACGCCGAGATTGGTGAGCAGGCGCGGCGCCACCCATGCCTCCCCGGGCCCGGGCAGCGTGTCTGCCTCGGCATCGGCGGTAAACGGGGCCGGTGCAATCCGCAGCCTGCCACGCAGTGGAAAACCGTCCTGCACCGCCTTCACACTGGAAAGCAGCAGCTCGTCGCCGCCAACCACCACACTGGCGAACTCAAGCGTCTCGATCGCCTGCAGACCGGCGGCAAGTGCTGCGCGCAGCCAGGCGCTATCCACGGGTCGCGGGCTGAGCAGGACCAGATCGGCACCGAGAAAGTCGGCCGACTGGTTCACCAGTCCCTGGCCCAGCCGATCGGTGAAGAAGCCGATGGCCGTGCTGGCCGCCACGGCAATCACCAGGGCAAGCGCCAGGATGCGTTGCTCTCCGGACCGCCAGTTGCGGGCCAGCAACCGCATGGACAGACGCCAGCGGATCACGATCGGTCCGCCTCCCGCTCATCCGACACCACCCGGCCGGCCTCCAGGCGGATCAGTCGCTCGCAACGGCCGGCCAGGTGCTCGTCATGGGTAACGAGTACCAGGGTGGCCCCCTTGTCCCGGTTGAGATGGAACAACAGATCTATGACCCGCTCACCGGTAACGTTGTCGAGATTACCCGTCGGCTCATCGGCAAACAGGATGGCAGGTTCAGTGACAAAGGCCCGCGCCATGGCCACGCGCTGCTGTTCGCCACCCGACAGCTGTTTGGGGTAATGCTGCAGGCGCCCTTCCAGGCCAACGCGGCCCAGTAATTCCGCGGCATCGTCCCTCGCCTGCCGCTGTCCCGCCAGCTCCAGCGGCAACATGACATTTTCGAGCGCCGTTAATCCGGGCAACAGCTGGAAGGACTGAAATACGAACCCCACCAGCTCCGCGCGCACCCGGGCCCGGCCATCCTCGTCCAGATCATTGAGTCGATAGCGGGACAAAAACACCTCGCCTGCCGAGGGAAGATCCAGCCCGGCAAGCAACCCCAGCAGGGTCGATTTGCCGGACCCTGAAACACCGGCAATGGCCACGGTCTCTCCCGGCGCTATCTCGAGTCCGATGTCGGTGAGGATATCCAGGGGTCCGGCGGCAGTATCCACACGTTTACTCAAGTTTCGGGCGGCTATCATGGTGGTATGCTTTGATCTCGCCATGCTGAATCGAATCCTGCTTCTGTTGATAATGATACTGCCGGGTACGGCGCCTGCCGGCATCATACTGGTTGTCGGCGACAGTCTCAGCGCCGCCTACGGCATGCCACTGGAACAGGGATGGGTTTCCCTGCTGCAGGAACGCCTGGACACCGCGGGTTATCCCTTCCGGATCGTCAACGCCAGCATCAGCGGCGACACCACCGCCAATGCCCGCGCCCGGTTGCCCGAAGCCCTGGCCAGCCATGCACCGGCCGTGGTGTTACTCGAACTTGGCGGAAATGACGGCCTGCGCGGGCTGTCCCTTGCATCGATGAGAAGCAACCTGGCCGACATGATTTCCAGCACGCATGAAGCGGGCGCAAAATTACTGCTTGTTGGTGTGCAGCTGCCACCTAACTATGGTCCCCGTTATACAGAAAGGTTCCAGGCCGTTTACCATGAGCTGGCCCAGGTATTCGATTTAACCCTGCTGCCTTCGCTCGTGGACGGCATCGGCACCGAACAGGATCTGATGCAGGCAGACGGCATTCACCCCAATGCCGCCGCCCAGCCCCTGATCCGGGACCGCGTCTGGGAGGCACTGGCGCCGCTGCTGGAGCCGGCCGATCCCGGTCGGCCCGCGATGCCCGAAAATCGGTAACGCACGATCAGCGCGCCGTTGCCGCTGGTACTGAAGCGATGGTTTACAGTTCTGCCGCCACGCCAATCAACAGCCAGGACACATCACCGAGGCCATCATTCCTGACATCTTCAAGTGCCCGGCTGTGCGCAACCGAACCAACAATGCG
>DATKZN010000268.1:0-4456 GCA_035527955.1 Gammaproteobacteria bacterium | reverse complement strand
TGTTCTGACTTGTGCGCCTCGAATGCCGGATAGCCGTACTGCGACATCAACTGCTCTTCAGTGGCGAAGTGAGTCCGTGTATGTTCTATCAGCTGCGACAGCAGGTCATCCAGTGCCGCCTTCTCCGCCCCCTGCAGCATGGTTTCATGAAGCCGGTTGATCAGCGCGATCAATTCCTCGTGCTGGGCATCAATTTCGGGAATGTTAAGCCTAAGGTGTTCTTCGAGTTTGATCAGGTCCATGACGGATTCCGCGCCTGCTTGTCGTGTAGAGGCGAGTATAGCAAACAGCCCGTGGTGCAATACACCTTGCCGGGGTGGCGGCTGGAACGGGGCCTGATTGCCCGGTCCGCAGCCTGCCTCCTGCCGCTGCATCAACCGGGGCAGGAGCACTTCCCAGGCGCGATCTTTAATGGCCAGAAAAAAGCATGGTACGCTGCGCGCACCGGTACCGGTGCGTAAAACGCACCCTGCATTATATCCCCTTGTCCCGGCGCCCCCCTAAGTAGAAGGGTGTTAATCGGCCGAACGGCCGATCGATATGGCCGCTATCGACATGGCGACACTGACCAGCACAAACACACAAGACATCACCATCAGGCCCTCCGCCATGGTGACTCCGAACAGCAACTCCGGCGTGTAACCACAGGAGGTTTGCACCTCGAACAGCTTCGGGAACCACTTGTCAGGTGTGAACCAGGCCGGCAGGCCCAGGAGAAAGCCGCACTCCCCGACCACAAACCCGCGTTCCGTGCCCAGCAGCTGGTAGGACCGCTCCAGCAGCCCCGCCGCAATCACGACTGTCAGCAGATGCCCGAGGAGAGGCATAAATCTCAGCCGGTGCAGCAACAACACCAGCAGCGCAACAATAATCAGGGCCATCACCCAGAGGCGCACCTGTATGCACAGCACGCAGGGCATTTCATCCAGCCCGTACTGATAAAACAGCGCGACTGCTTCCATCGAAAAACCGATCAGGGCCAGTGCCAGCCAGTAAAGTCGGCTGTTGCCGATGCGTGCAAGCTTATCCAGCATATCTGTCTCCGCCAATGAGGGTCAGTGCATAATAATTCACGAAAACGTGGAGAATAAAGTAAAGGGGCAGATTTATTTTTCGGCTCTTCCCCAAATCGAGTGGGTAGATTACCGTTGCAGGGCCGAATTCATTCGGCCAACAGCCTATCTCCATTGGAGACAAGGAGGTTGCCACGTCCTACGACGCATTACGCAGGGGGCGTCATTCCCAGCACTATCGTGTCTATTGCATCACCACGGTTACCCGCGGTCGTCATCCTTTGTTAACGGATATCACCGCAGCACGCCTGCTGGTTCGCGAATGGTCGAATGAATTCGACCCTACAGGTCTGATTGTTAAACACTGCTGGTAGAATGAATTCAACCCTGCAGTAGGGCCGAATTCATTCGGCCAACAACCTTGCCATCAGAAGGAATGCGTCTCTTCTAAATTGATGTGTTACCCACTCAATCAGGGGAAGATCCTGTTTTTCTTTACGAAAATAAATCTGTCCCCTTTTCTGTGCGAATGAACGTGTCATTCCTGTTCCGGCTACATTCGCACCATTAGCATAATGCAAAACGGCGACCGAAGCCGCCGTTTTGCTGATACCGGATTAACGGCTACGCCGCTTTCTTGCGCCTGGCTATCCCGACCAGACCCAGCAGGCCTGTGCCGAACAGCCATACCGCTGCAGGCAGCGGCACCGCCGAAGCGGCCAGCAGTTCCGGGGTGTCGAATTCCATGGTCAGGGTGCTCCAGGACAGGGCGGAGGCACCGGCCCCGTCAGCGCCTGCACTCAGCGCCGCCATCAGGTAGAACTCATCACCGTTGTCGAGGGTGAAGTTGAGATCAGTTGGATCCGTGCTGCGGTTAATAGTGCCGCTGCCGGTGGTGGCGGCATCCCATGACAGTTGTGCGATGAAGGGGTCGACGCCGGCAAAAAAGCTGTCCAGGATGATCTGGGCTACCAGCTCCGCTATCGGCACCGGGTTGGCCGGAAAGATAAACGGGGCGCTGGCACTCATGATCCAGATGTTCACCTCCAGCCCCGTAAGGTCCGATGAGTCGGAGGCTTTGGTGACGAGACCATCCAGGTTTGCATCCAGGCTGACGGCGGTACCGTCGTCACCGGTAAACTGGTATGCCTGTATACCCAGCGCAGCGCCACTGACAAAGAAATCATCGATGGTGGATTCGGCCCGGGCCCGCAGCACCGGTACACTGAGCCCACTGGTGGGGATCTGGACGCTGGCGCCGGCGCTGCCCCGGCCCTGCAGGCCGGTGGTGCTGCCCGCTGACGCGGAACCGATGGTGGCCGATGAAGTCTGGCTGCCGCCGACCGAGTCACCTTCTTCCAGTATCAGTTCGAAGATATTGCAGCCGCCAGAGGACGATCCGGTGCAGTCGGCGCTGTCGGTGCGGGCGGTGGCACCCCACTGGGTGAGAGTGACGGCGGCGAAGGCCGGCATGGACGAGATGTACAGGGTGGCGGCCAGTGCGCTGGCCAGGAAACGGTTCAAAGTACGGGAATTTGCCTTCAACAGGCCGAATAGCCCTGCCATCACCTGTTTCACATCACCCTGATTTTCAGTAACTGTCATATCACGATCTCCTTACCCGCCAATTTGAGCCATGTTGTTCAGACTTGCTCATTACCCGGCAATTATCGAGGTCCACAAAAAAGAGGTTAGATCCCAATAATTCCTGATACCCAGTTTCATCTGGATCGGCCCACTATTACTGTGCGCTACTGCCCATATCCCTGCCGGTGCATCCCGGGAAAGGGAGCAGATGAAACAGCATCAAGCCTCACCCGGCTAAATCGGGAGGTATGGGGTCAGTACCTTTTTCGCTTACAGGGGGAAAAGGAGACCGGGGGAAAAGGAGACCGGGGAAAGGAAGGGGGAAATGGGGTCAGTACCACTGTTCTCTCGCCAGCCATGATTATCTGGCGCGTCAGCATCAAAAAGGACACTGACCCACTGCTGTCCCACATAGCCGTCATACCCGCGAAGGCGGGTATCCAGTAAGTCACTGATTGGCAGGGGCACAAAAATTCCTAGAATCCCGCCTTCGCGGGAATGACATAATTGTTGTTCTGGAATTTCATGTCCACATACCGCTCAACACAATACGATCACTGTAATAGCAGCATTTTATAAACTTTCGTAATAATTATGCGGGACAGCAGTGGCACTGACCGTGTTTTCATGGGGAGCCCCACCCCGTCAATCAAAACGATTGTTCACCATCACCTCGTCCAGCGGCAGCTGCCCGGGCTTCGGCCACGATTCCTTGGTGCCCTTGCCAATCGCGATCATGAAGGCAATCGTATGATCTTTGGGCAGGTTGATGACGCTGGCGACGGCGTCGAAATCGAAGCCATCCATCGGACAGCTCTGATAACCCAGCTCCTGGGCCATCAACATAATTGTCATCCCGACCAGCCCGCAGGAGCGCATGCCCTCGTCACGTTCGACCTGCGGTTTATCCCGGTAATAGACGTCGATCGCCGGTACGAGAAAGTCCTGCACTTCCTGCGGCGCGTTGGACCAGTAACGCTGCGGCTCACGCTCCCATGACTTGTTGTCGAAGCACAGCACCAGCAACTCGGACGCATCCGTGACCTGCGCCTGATCCCAGGCCACGGCACGAATCGCCTTGCGCTGTTCCGGATCAGTGACACGCACAAAGCGCCAGTTCTGGATGTTGAACGCCGTTGGCGCAAGAATGGCGTGCTCCATCAGCGTCTGGAAGGTTTGCTCCGGCATGCGATGCCCGGCGTCATACCACTTGATTGCGCGCCGTGCGCGTACGGCTTCGTTGACTTGCATGACATTCTCCTCTGTCTCGCGATTAATCGAACCAGACGGGGCCTGACCGACCCCTCCGGCTATTGTTATCCATCAAGCATCCTGTTGTATTCGCTTGCATCGAAAAAGACTTCCAGGGCAATGATTTTTCCAGCAGCAACCGTCGCGAGCTGGACAACGGGCACATCCTTTATGGCATCCATGGTTGTCCTGTACTGCAGGATACTGCAGACGTGACCGCCATCGACAAATGTTCTGCGTCGTTCGATCCGCTCGAGAATCGGGCCGATACGGGAAACGAGGGCGATGAAGGTATCTGCACTATCGGTCCTTGAGACCGGACTGCGATAGGTAAACTGTGTATCTGAAAGGTAGCCCCGCGCAAGGTCAAAATCACGCGCCTCGATGGCATCGAGGAATGACGCGACAATGCCTTCAGTCGACTGCTTGCTCATACGCCAGCACCAGTGGCGGAGCCCGCGCCTGCATATAATTCACGGCAACACATGCCACGCATACTACCCAGAAACAATCCGGAATGGAAAACGCTCAACAGACCGAAACCGGGGACAGATACCGGGTTCCGTATTGCGAGCACGCCGTACCGGGAGGCACAAGTCGTCGCG
>DATKZN010000267.1:0-3899 GCA_035527955.1 Gammaproteobacteria bacterium | reverse complement strand
TCTACCTCGACGCCGACAACCGCATCAAGGAACGGCGCAACGCCATCCCGGTACAGGTGGCCTGAGCGCCGGAGTGATTGCCTGGGTTTTTATCGACTTGCGCCCGGTTCATGACCGGGCGTATTCATTGGCGCCGACGGCAGTACCGGGTGGTTGAACCTTCCTGCCATGTCACGGCCTAATTCCGCAGTCATGCATACGTTCCGGAACAGCCTGCTTTGTATCACGCTCCTGCTGGGCCTGCCGGCTGCGGCCGGTGCGGGCGAGGTGATCGAGAATTTCCTGGCCATGCGCTTCGTGCGCGTACCCGCCGGCGAGTTCGTCATGGGAACGGAAGATATCGAGGCGGCGCGACGGGAAGTGCCTGAACCCGACGCGATCACCGCGCGTGACGAAGCACCCGCTCATCGCGTCGTTATCAGCCAGCCGTTCTTGCTGGGCGAGACCGAGGTGACGCAGGGCATCTGGCTGCGGGTGATGGATAACCGACCCGGCCCCGTGGCGCTCTGGTCGCGCCCCGACTGGGCGCAACTGCCGGTATCGGCGGCCTCCTGGTACATGGCCGCGCGCTTCGTCGATGAGCTCAATGCGCTGGACACCGATTACCGCTATCGCCTGCCAAGCGAGGCGGAATGGGAGTACGCGGCACGTGCCGGGAACCCCGGGTTGCGCCCGGTCCCGCTCGATGAGCTGGAAGATATCGCATGGTTTATCAATAACTCAGGAGATATTCCTCAGCCGGTTGCAACGCGCCGGGCGAATGCCTTTGGTCTCTACGATATGCTGGGCAACGTGTGGGAGTGGGTGGCCGACTGGTATGCGCCCGATGGCTATGCAGCGCCACCGATAACGGATCCGGCCGGCCCGGACGAGGGTCTCGCGAAGGTGCGCCGCGGTGGCTCCTATCACTGCCCGTCACACCTGGTGCGGCCTGCCTATCGGTCGGCTAATACCCCGGACACCGCCTGGACGGTGCTGGGCTTCCGGGTGGTGGCCGAACCGCGCCGGTTGACCACGAAAAATTATCACCGCCCGGTGTCACCCTTTCTGGTCCCGCCGCGTTAACAAACACCAGGTAACCCACACAAGAGGACATCGCTATGAACATCGTACCCCGTTCCTTGCTGGCGGCTGTTGTTGCGCTTTCCCTGGCCGTGCCCGGCATGGCCTCCGCCGACCGCCGCGGTGATGGTTACCGCAATCATGGCGACCGGCACGGTTACAAGCACGACGGATACCGGAAGCATTATCGCGAACGGCACCATGACCGCCGGTATTCTCCTGGCGGGTACGGTACCCGCTACTACTATTATGATGATGGACATGACGATCTGTTGCTTGGCCTGGCGGTCGGCGGCCTTCTGGGTTATGCGATACCCCGGTACCCCAATTACTATTACTACGACCGTTACTGATTTTCCGTCGGTGTCACCCTTTCTGATCCCTGCGCGTTAGCCGGTATCAGGTACTCACAAATAAGGATACTGCCATGAACACGAAACACCGTTCCCTGCTGGCTGCTGTTGTTGCATTTACCCTGGCCGTGCCCGGCATGGCCTCCGCCGACCGCCGTGGTGATGGCTACCGCGATCATGGCGACCGGCATGGTTATAGCAACCACGGCTACAAGAAACAGTATCGCGGCCAGCATGATGACCGCCGGGGGTATTACCGCGACGGGCACCGTGACTATCGGGGTCACAATGACCGCCATGTTACCCGTTATTACCGGCAGGATAACGATCACGATGATCTGCTGCTCGGCCTGGTGGTCGGCGGCGTGCTGGGTTACACCATCAATGGCGCCCAGTACAACAATCGATACAACTACTACGGCCGGTAAACGATACCCGGCCGATGTCACCCTTTACGGTGCTATCGCGTTAACTGACACCAGGTAACCACAAAAAAGGACATCGCTATGAACATCAAACCCCGTTCCCTGCTGGCTGCTGTTGTTGCGCTTTCCCTGGCCGTGCCCGGCATGGCCTCCGCCGACCGCCGCGGTGACGGTTACCGCGATCAGGGTGACCGGCACGGGTACAAGCAGAATCACGGCTACAAAAAGCAGCATCGTGACCGGCACTACGACCGCCACGACCGTGGTGACCGGCATTACGATCGCCATGTCACCCGTTACTACGAGCAGGATGACGATAGCGGCGAGGAGCTGCTGATTGGACTGCTGGTGGGCGGTGTGCTGGGCTACGCCATCAATGGTGCCCAGCACAGCAATACCTACATTGACTCCGATCGCTATGCGCCGCGTGCGCAGCCTGAGGCCTACCCGGCGGACAGATACGCATACAGCGACAGCACCTGCCTGCAGGAGCGCGAGTACCAGACGACGGTGGTGGTCGGTGGCAAGAACGTGCCGGCCTACGGCACTGCCTGCCTGCAGCCGGACGGCTCATGGAAGCGCGATCGCGCGCAGCTGGTTTCCTACTAGAGACGCGTTTGCTGAGTCCCCGAGCCTCCCGCAGCGTGCACCGGTGCGGGAGGCTTTTTTCCGGACTGGCCGGGTGCCCGGCCACCTACCGTGCCGTTGCCGCCCGTTTTGTCCTGCCAGGGGGGTTAACTGCAGGCACCATTGTTCTACAATCCAGTCTGTGAAATACGCAACGCCCATCATTCTGCTCATGCTCCTGGTGGCGCCGGTTCGTGCCGGGGATGTCGTGGTCGAGGTCAACCCGGCGTCGGGCCTGTCAACCTGGCGCATGGAGGACGAGGCCTTCAGTATCGAGCTGATCCAGCTGCTGCCGGATTTCGTCCGTGCCGTGTTCGCCTCCAAAGGGCTGCCGCAGGAGGTGATCGATGCCGTGAGCAGCTACTGTGTCTTCGGTACCATCGTGCGCAACCGGTCCGCGGCCCCGCTGTCCTACAATGTCGCGGACTGGCGCTACCTGACGGCCGATGGCGTGGCGCATACCGGCAAGACCAAGGCCGCGTGGGTGAGCGAATGGCACGACATGGGTATCGCGTTCCGCTGGACGCTGCTACCGGAGGCGCAGACCTTCGAGGTCGGCGACTGGGGTCAGGGCTTCACCACGGTCGGGCTGCCGCCCGGCACCCGTTTCGATCTGCACTTTGGCTGGAGCCAGCACGGCAAGGCCATTCATCACATAATAAAGGACATGCAGTGTGCGCCTGAAGATATTGAAAAATAGGTGGATATTACTGATCGCGGTACTGTTGCCGGGCGCTTTGCCGGTTGCGCAGGAGGCGATTCCGGAACTGAGTTACCAGCTGACACGGCTGGAAGTCCCGGTTGCGGCGCCCGGATTTGAGCTTGCCGATATGGATGGCAAGACACACCGCCTGGAGGACTACCGCGGCAACTGGGTCCTGATCAATTTCTGGGCGACCTGGTGTCCGCCCTGCCGCAAGGAGATGCCGTCGCTGGAACAGCTCTACCAGGCGTATCACGACCGGTCGTTCCGGGTGCTGGCGGTGAACCAGTGGGAGGACGTCGACCACGTGTTTTCCTACATGGGCGAGCTGAACGTGTTTCCGAGCTTTCCGATCCTGTTCGACCCGGAGAGCAAGATATCGGAAGCCTACGGGGTGCGCGGCCTGCCGACCTCGTTCATCATCGATCCGCAGGGTCGCATCGCTTATCGGGCGGTCGGCGGGCGGGAATTCGATCACCCGGAGGTGATCAGGCTGATCGAGGGATTGCTGGCGCCCTAGCCAGGCGACACGGCTGTCAGTTCCCGGTGGCGGGGCCGGTCGCGGGATCCGTGCTTTTCCCGCGCGACGTGTTGCGGATGTCGAAGTGGTTCTTGATCTCGATGCGGCCATCGGCTTCCAGCGTGCCGAAGCGGTCACCTTCGGCGCTGATGATCACCACCACCGGATCCTGGAACAGCGGCCGGCGTACGAAATGCAGCTGCCAGCCG
>DATKZN010000266.1:0-5584 GCA_035527955.1 Gammaproteobacteria bacterium | reverse complement strand
AGGAGACACTCGGACCAACGCCATCGGTAGGCGGCATGATCCCGAAGCTGCTGGTATCGATTGTGCCGGGCAGCGGAGAACCCGATTTTTATCCGCCCGGGACAAAGGATAAAAGCGATGTCGTGCTGAAAATCGAGCCCCCGGAGTATACCGGCCTGCTGGACCTGGAAGCCCTCTGCCTGGACATGCATCGCGAGGCCGGCTTCGAGGTGCCCGCCTGGCATCGCTACGACGATGACGGACTGCATTTCCTGGCGGTCGAGCGCTTTGACCGGGTCGATGGCAAGCCGATTCCGATGGAATCCCTGTTCTCGCTGATTGCGACCGGCAATCACCGCTTTCGCGAGACCGGCGATATTCTGCTGAACGAACTGGGCGACGTCATTGCACGCCTGGGTCAGGTAGCCGCACTGCAGGACGATACGGGTGAGCAGCTCTACCGCCGTTTCCTGATGGCGCTGCTCACCGGGAACGGTGACCTGCACCTGGATAATATCTCGCTGCTGGGCGGGCTGCCTGACTGCCGGCTGGCACCGATCTATGACCCGGCACCCATGCGAGCCTGGCCACGCCATAACCTGGTCAGCGCGATCCCTTTCGACCCGTCCGGATATGCGGATCACGGGGCCTTCTATGTGGATCTTGGCAAGGCCTTTGGCCTGACAATCGAAAAGATCACCCGGTGCATCGCTACTGCGCTCGATGCGACCGCGTCCTATAGCGAACGCGTGATGGACCTTGACCGGGTACCCATACAGCAGCGCAACCGGTTGCAAGAGGTTACACAGCAAGAACGCCTCCTGCTGGAAAAGCATGTCCCGTAGCCTGGCAGGATCGAAGCCGGGACGATGATCGACCAGCACGTTACCGACATGAAGAAAACAAAAGCACTCACCCGTTAGCGAACTGAACACTACTGCCAGGCAGTCTGGACGACTCCAGCATGCTTTGTCACACATCACGACGCATCATTTTGTAAACAAAGCAGGTAATGTTTGCACGCAAAGGCACGCGCTGACGGCCGGTTTCTGTCACACTTCGTTATGGTACGAACGTAAACTTCCTCGCCGTGAATTGCTGACGCAAACCCGCACCACGTCACCGCATCGGCACAGGATTCAAACCCACCCTGAATTGAATCATACAGGTGGTCTGCATCAGGCATGAAAGGGTGTGAAACGGAATGATAACTACAGGATATTTGCACACGGTTGTTTTCATAGTGGCCGTACTGGCCAGCACGGCCTGTGCCAACCACACCCTGCAGGCCGACAAGCCGCATCACACGGAAAACGGTTTTATCAATCCCCAGGAACGGGAAACCACCGGCCTGCTGGATTTCCTGAAATGGCGCTGGCAAAGGCTGGGCAAGACGATTCCCGAACGCGATGCCTATGATTTCCCGCGCGCCGAACCGGACATTGCCTTTCTCCGGCACAACCGCTCCACCACCACCGTGACCTGGATCGGTCACGCGACCCTGCTGGTGCAAATGGATGGCTTTAATATACTCACCGACCCGCAGTTCTCACCGCGCGCCTCGCCCGTGCAATGGGCAGGCCCGCAGCGGGTGGTGGCACCGGGGATCAGCCTGACAGACCTGCCGGCCATCAATTACGTGTTGATCTCCCACGATCACTATGACTCGCTGGATGCAGCTTCCATCCGCGGCCTCTTCCAGCGGCCCGGGGGCGAGCTGACGACCTTTGTCGTGCCGTTGAAACTCGGGGACTGGCTGCGGGATTTTGGCATCACACGGGTGGTGGAACTGGACTGGTGGGAATCGTACCGGCAGCCAGGCATCAGCCTGACCGCCGTGCCGGCCCAGCACTGGAGCAAGCGTACGCCGTTCTCGACCAACACCACCCTGTGGGCCGGCTGGGCCATCCACTCGCCAACGTTCAATTTCTTTTTTTGCGGTGACTCGGGTTATTACCAGCCCATGTTCCGGGAAATCGGCGAGCGGCTGGGACCCTTCGACCTGGCGGCCATCCCCATCGGCGCCTATGAACCGCGCTGGTTCATGAAAAGCAAGCACCTCAACCCGGAAGAGGCGGTGAACGTACATCAGGACATCAGGGCCGGGCAATCCATCGCCATTCACTGGGGCACCTTCATCCTCACCGACGAACCGCTGGATGAGCCACCGCGGCGGCTGCGGCAAGCCTTGCGGGAGCGCCACCTGCCCGCGCATGAGTTCCTGGTGCCCAGACACGGGGAAACCGTGCAATTCTGATTACCCCTGGCAAATTTTTCTGAACTGCAGCCAAGCGTGGACTACAATCCACCCTCTGTGCACGGGTGCCATTTGCGCGCGCAAGGAAATTTATGAAACAACCCCTGATATCCACCCTGATGCTTGGCGCAAGTCTGATGCTGGCTGCCTGCGGCCAGTCCACGTCACAGCCCCCTGCGGCACCGCCGGCGGCGGAAGTCGCGGTCATCGAGATCACGCGCGGACCCGTGCCGCTGACCCGTGAACTCGTCGGCCGCCTCGCGCCAACGCGGGTCGCGGAGGTGCGCGCGCGGGTGGCAGGCATCATCCTCGAGCGTGTCTACCGGGAAGGCACCGATGTCGCACAGAACGCGGTGCTATACCGCATCGACCCCGCCCCGCTGGAGGCGACCCTGCATGCGCGCGAGGCGGCCCTGACCAAGGCTCGCGCCGATGCCACCAACGCCGCGGCCACCGCCAAGCGCTTCCGCGAGCTGTCCGAGAAGCAGCTGATCTCGACCCAGGACCTGGACAACGCGCTGGCCAGCGAACGCAGTACGGCAGCGGCCGTCAAGCAGGCCCAGGCCGACGTGGAACGCGCGCGCCTGGATCTGGGCTACGCCACCGTCACCGCACCGATCGCCGGGCGCGCCGGCCGCTCGCAGGTGACCGAGGGCGCCCTGGTCGGCCAGGGCGAAGCGACCTGGCTGACCGCCATCGAGCAGATCGATCCCCTGTACATAAACTTCAGCCTGTCGGTGCACGAGCTGCGCGAGCTGCAGGGCGGCACGGCAGGACCACAGGAAGCAGCACGTGTCGAGGTACAACTTCCCGAAGGTACGCCCTACCCGCAGGCCGGCACACTCGATTTCTCCGACCTTGCTGTCGATCCCGGTACCGGTGCCATGTCCATGCGCGCCGTGCTGCCCAACCCGGACCATGCGCTGCTACCGGGCATGTTTGTGAACCTGCGCCTGACTACTGGTACGGTCGAGAATGCATTCGTACTGCCACAGGCGGCAGTTGCCCGCGATAACCAGGGGGCCTATGCGCTGACCGTCGATACCGACGGCAAGGTCGCACAGCGCCGACTGCAGACCCACGGCATGACCCAAACCGGCTGGATTGTCACGGGCGAGCTGGGCAACGGCGAACGCGTGATCATCGAGGGCCTGCAGAAGGTGCAGCCGGGCGGCAACGCCACGGCGGTGCCGGCGAACATCCCCGCAGACACTGCAAACACGCACTGAGGCAATACGCCCATGCCACGTTTTTTCATCGACCGGCCGATTTTCGCCTGGGTGATTGCCATCCTTATCACCCTGGCCGGCGGCGCCGCCATCTTCGAGCTGCCGGTCTCGGCCTACCCGCCGATCGCCCCGCCCCAGATCAGCATCAACGCCGTCTATCCCGGCGCCAGCGCGGAGGTGATCGAAAAGACCGTGACCTCGGTGATCGAGCAACAACTCACCGGCGTTGACGACCTGCTCTATTTCGAATCGACCTCGCGCTCCAACGGCACGGCGCAGATCACCCTGACCTTCGACAGCGGCACCGATCCCGACATCGCCCAGGTGCAGGTGCAGAACCGGCTCAGCATCGCACAGGCAAGGCTGCCGCAGGAGGTGGTGCAAAACGGCATCACCGTTTCCAAGGCCAACAACGATTTCCTCATGGTGGTGGCGCTGCAATCCACCGACCCCGCCATGGACACCTATGCCCTCAACAACCTGATCGCCGCCCAGGTGCTCGACCCGATCCGGCGCCTGCCCGGAGTCGGTGACGCCAACCTGTTCGGCGCTGCCTATGCCATGCGTATCTGGCTCAACCCGGACCAGCTGCATGGTTACGGCCTGAGCGCCGCGCAGGTGCTCGACGCCGTGCGCGAACAGAACGTGCAGGTCGCCGCGGGCTACCTCGGCGCGGAGCCGGCCCCGCCCGGCCTGGGCTTCAGCGCCGCGGTCAGCGCCGCCAACCGCTTCACCTCGGCGGAGCAGTTCGGCGACATCATCCTGCGTACCAGCCTGGACGGCAGCAGCGTGCGCCTGCGGGATGTCGCCCGGGTGACGCTCGGCGCCGAGTCATACGGTCATGATGTGCACCTCAATGGCGACCCCATCGCCGGCTTCGCCATCCTGCTTGCGCCGGATGCCAATGCCCTGCAGGTAGCCGCCGCGGTGCGCGCCAAGATGGATGAGCTCGACGCGTACTTTCCGCCCGGCGTGAGCTGGCTGGTGCCCTACGACAGCACACAGTTCATCAGCATCTCCATCCAGGAAGTGGTATATACCCTGTTCGAGGCCGTGGTGCTGGTGTTCCTGGTCATCCTGTTGTTCCTGCAGAATCTGCGTGCGACGCTGATCCCCACGCTGGTGGTGCCGGTGGCGCTGACCAGCGCCTTCGCCGGCATGTACCTGGCCGGCTTCTCCATCAACGTGCTCACCCTGTTCGGGCTGGTGCTGGCCATCGGCCTGGTGGTGGACGATGCCATCGTCGTGGTGGAAAACGTGGAGCGCATCATGACCGAGGAAGGTCTGTCGCCGAAGGAGGCAACGCGCAAGGCCATGGACCAGATCACCGGCGCAGTAATCGCCATGACTACCGTGCTGGCGACGGTGTTCATCCCCATGGCGCTGGTCGGCGGCAGCGTGGGTGTGATCTACCGCCAGTTCTCGCTGACCATCGCCATCTCGATGGGAATCTCGGCATTCATGGCACTCAGTTTCACGCCGGCGCTGTGCGCCACCCTGCTCAAGCCGGCGCACGGCGAACCCAACCGCTTGCTGCGCGGCTTCAACCGCCTCTACGGCGGTCTGGCCAGCGCCTACCTGGCGCGCGTGAAGCAGTCGATCCGCCACACGCCGCGCTGGATGGCGGCCTTTGTCCTGCTGGTCGGGATGGCGATCCTGCTGTTCACCCGGCTGCCGGGCAGTTTCCTGCCCGAGGAAGACCAGGGCTACGTGCTGGCAATCGTGATGCTGCCGCCAGGCGCCAACATGGAACGCACCGGCGGCGTGCTGCGACAGATGGAAACCATCCTCAAGCAAAGCCCGGCCGTGGACAAGGTGTTCGACGTGGCAGGCTTCAGCTTCGTCGGCCAGGGCGAGAATGTCGGTCTCGGCTTCATCCGCCTCAAGGGCTGGGACGAACGCCGTGCAGCGGATGAGCAGCTCAAGCCTTTCATCCAGTGGGCAAACGGTGCGCTGCAGTCGATCAAGGGCGCGCGCATGTTTGTCATCAACCTGCCCACCATCCGTGGCCTGGGAAGTTTCGGTGGCTTCGATTTCCGCCTCCAGGACCGCGCGGGCCTGGGGCATGAACAGCTGCTTGCCGCGCGCAATATCCTGCTGGGCAAGGCCGGCGGCAATC
>DATKZN010000265.1:0-2825 GCA_035527955.1 Gammaproteobacteria bacterium | reverse complement strand
CATCCTCTGGCACACTGCCCAGCAGTGGTATCTCTCCGCCGAGATGCGCGTGCACCTGGGTGGTGAAGCGCTGCTGTATATCCTGCGCGCACTCCGCGTCAGGCGCACGATTCACCAGCAACCAGAGTTCGCCGGCATAGCCGTTGAGCACCAGCACCTTCAACAGGGCAAAGGCCTCTGCCTGGGAATGGGCATCCGGAGTCACGACCAGGATGACACAGGCAGATGCACGGCAGCACGCAACCAGGGTGCGCGGGTCCATGCCCGAAGTGTCGATCAGCTGGTCATCGAATTCCTGCTGCGCCTGCAGGCCATCGAGGTAAGCCGCCAGCCGCGTCGCGTCACCGCAGGCCCACCCGCGCAGCGGCTGACGACAGGAAAGAATATCGATGCCGAGATAGGCGCGGCAAATAAAATCATTCACTTCCTGCGCGTCCGAGGCACGCCGCCGCGACATATTGGCATGCGGCAGAGCAAGCACGGCCTCGATGGGCCGGGCGGACTCCAGTTCATGATAGACCGCGACCCGCCGACCGACCCGCGCAAGCTCAAGCGCGAGATTTACCGCCAGGTGAGTCTTGCCGACCTGTGCGAGCCCGCTGGTTATTGTCATTATTCTCGTCATATTCATTTACCCGACAAGAATCGCCGCAACCGGCGAAGCGTCGTCATACCGCCCCCCCGGCGGTGAGCATCACCCCGAGGCCGGCGAAGCGTTACTGTGCCTGTGCATCAATCGCCTGGCGCTGTGCAGCGGCGGAGTCCTGCACCAGACTGTCAACATCCCTGGCCTTGTCCATGGTGTTGATTTGCTCCTGCCAGACATGGCCGTGCTTCCCTGCCGGCGGCTCCGGCTCGCCGCCGCAGCCTGCCAGCAGCAGTACCAGAAATATCGTGTATCTCATCATCGTCTGCATTCCCGTGTCCTGTAGATTCCCGCCGCGGTTTTCCCACGATTCACCCCGGGCGCCGGCTCCGATCGGCCATCCCCGGGCTGTTCTCCTGCAACCATTCATCAATGGCCTCGCGTTCCTTTGGCCTGCCGACATAATACCCCTGGTAATAGTCGCAGCCCATGCCCCGCAGCTGTGCGTAGACTGCGACGGTCTCGACCCCCTCGGCCGTCACCGTTAGACCGAGGCTGTGCGCCAGATCAATGGTGGCACGCACGATCGAGAAATTGTCCTCGTCGCTGTCCATGTCCACCACGAACGACTTGTCCACCTTGAGTGTATGCACCGGCAGGCGCTTCAGGTAGACCAGCGAGGAGTGGCCTGTGCCGAAATCGTCGATGGATAAGCTGAGCCCCATCTCGGCCAGCTCTCCCAGCGTCTCAATGACCTGGTCCGGGTCCAGCATCATGCCGGTCTCGGTGATTTCCAGCAGCAGCGATTCCGGCAGCAGCCGGTGACGGGACAGCGCATCCTCGATCTGCTGTTTCAGGTTCAGGTCGTGCAGGTTGTGCATCGACAGATTGATGCCGGCACGCATCCCGGGGTTGTCCTGCTGCAGCATGGCCAGCTCGCGGCAGACGTTTTCGATGATCCATTCGGAGAGCTGCCGGATCAGTCCGCTGCGCTCGGCCACGGGCACGAAGTCTCCTGGCATCAGCACCCGGCCGTCCGGCTGGCGCCAGCGTACCAGTGCCTCGAGATAACTGACGCAATGAGTGCCGAACTCAATCACGGGCTGGTAGACCAGGAACAGGTCGTTACGGCAAATGTCCTCGTTGAGCATGCCGTCGAGCTGCATCCTGTCCACGTTGATATCATCCCGGGTCGCCGGGTCGTAGATCGCATAGCCGTGGCGACCATGCTTGGTGGAATACATCGCGTAGTCGGCGTTCCGCAGCACGGTCTCGACATCGTCGCCATGCTCCGGCATCAGGGCGATGCCGATAGATACCGACGTCGACAGCCGATTCTGCTCCACCTCGAATTCCGGCACCATCGACTGGATGATCTTTTCCGCCACCTGGGTCGCCTGCTCGGCATCCGTGTCGGGCAGGATGATCACGAACTCGTCACCGCCGAGACGTGCCAGCGTGTCCGACTCGCGTAGCACGTGGCCGATGCGCACCACGACCTCCTTGAGCAGCAGGTCGCCGGCATGGTGCCCGAGCAGGTCGTTGACGTACTTGAAACGCACCAGGTCGATCAGCAGGACGGCGGCCTTGCCCGGGGTCCTGCGATGCTCGGCGATCACCTGTTTCAGGCGGTCCTCCAGCAGCGCGCGGTTGTACGTGCCGGTGAGCGGGTCCCGGATCGCCATGTCATGCAGGGTCTCGTACAACTGTCCCAGCGCATGAAAACTCACTGGCTCGGCCAGCTCCGCTATGGCACCGGTCGCGCTCGCATCCCGTTTCCTGAAAACGCGGAACTGGTAGCTGATATCGCGTAGCGGATTGAGCACCGAGTACTTGACCATCAACAGCGCCAGTGCCACCGTCGCGAGAATAATCAGCACCACTACGAACAGCAGGCGGTTGTTGGTTTTATCGATCTGCATCACCAGGCCGTCGGCATTGCGCTGGGCGACGATGTTCAGTGCCGGCCGGGAATTGTTGGTCGTGAGGATGTACTCTGACATCACCTCGTGATCGGTGTACGGATCCACCCAAGCGGACGCGGTATGAATCACCGCGCCGTCATTGCGGCGGATCTGCACCGGCATTTTCAGCCGGTGTCCGATCCGCAGAAGTTTTGGGACCGGGTCGGTCACCACCTGCAGGTAGCCGCCCGGCGTCTCTCCGCCAATCGGCACCAGGGACGCGAGGTACGGCAGTCCGTCAAACAGGCAGAGTTCATACAACGGCTTCTCGCGCA
>DATKZN010000264.1:0-4310 GCA_035527955.1 Gammaproteobacteria bacterium | reverse complement strand
TGATCCCCTGGTTGCCGGAAAAAAGCGGCTGCTGTTCTATGACAGCCAGGGTACAGGGCCCTGCCGTCAGGGCCAGTACCCGCATGTCCATAAACTCCTGCTCTACCGTTCCGCAACCGGCAGGGAAGCCGCTGACATCGACCATCCGTCCTGCAACGCGCTGCCCGGTGGAGGCATCTTCCAGTTCCTGATTGCCAAGGAGACCGATGGCTATAATGCCGGGTTCGAGGAGTGGGTGTTGCTGAGAGCCTACCAGGGCGCGATCCTGCAGGGGGTGCTGCATGGGCTGCTGTTCAAGGGCACCGCTGTGTGCCGGGATTACGAGGAATACCAGCGTTTCCTTGTCGACTACCGGGCGCTCAAGCGCGAGATCAACGGACTGCTGGAGTCCTACCATGGTCCTGGATCGACCGGACGCCGACTGCTCGGGACAATCGGTCTGGACAATCCCTTCAGCATTCCGTTCAAGTACCTGCTGTATCGTTTGCATGGCCGGGAGTTCGCCAGGCCACTCAGGCGTTTTGCCGATACCTGGATCACGCCGCGACCGCCGCCCGAAAAACCGCTGAGAATCTTTATCTCCGGTGAGGTCTACATGCGGGTGTCCCAGGCCGAGGATATCCTGCGGATGCTGCTTGCCACGCTTGGATTCGGGCGTTTCACCCTCGGACTGACACCGTTGATGAGTTACCTGGAATACATGCTCGACGAAGCGGAGCTGATCAGCCTGGCTGCCACCGAGGTGGCCGAATCCGGCGCCCGGCGCAAGAGCAGCCCGGAGGGGCAGCATGACCAGGACACCATCCTGCAGCGGGAAAGACGTATGCTGCGCACGATCAGGCTGAAACGGTTCATGTTGCGACACATACTGGCGCGCCCGCTGTTCAAGGCGGCGAATCTGAAAATGCCCACGGCCAGCGCCGAGCTGATCAAGATCTCGAAGGAGCTGTTGCCCACGCAGCGGCCGGTCGGGGAACTGGCACCCTACGTGGGTGAGGCACTCCTGGAGTTGCGTGACGGCATCGATGTGGTGCTGAATGTGGGGCCAAACGGCTGCATGGTTTCCTCAATGGGCGAGGTGCTGACACCCAGGATCATGCAGGCGTCGGGTGTGACGTCGGGTCGAATACAGAACCTGTTCTCCGCCGATGGTGATGTCAACGAAGAACTGCTGACGCTGGTGGTTCTGAAGGCGATGGGGCCGGAGCGGTACTACAACACAAGGCATGCCGTGCAGACCGCATGATGGCACGTCAAGGCCGCGTCGGGCGTTTGCTTTTGTACAAGCACCGATCGGGATAGGGTCCGCAAATCTCCAGTATCGTCCGGATACCGGCTATTATGCCGCAATCCTGCCTTGGCGGTGAGATTGTATGGGCAACATGAAGCATTTGGAAAAACGCAAACTGACGGTTTTATCGCCCGGAAATATGGCAGCGTTACGGGCATCCGGGACGGTCTACGCCCACCATGTTGGGAGGCGAAACAGGCGTTCCAGGCCTTGAAAACAATCGTTATCAGGAGCAGTACCACGTGATCTCAATGAGTAGTTAAGGTCCAACCCTGAGGTCTCTTGATCCCGAGAAGTTAGTCACGCCAATAGCTGGCAGTTGCAGCGGCCCGGCAGTTATTCCGTCCCGGTCTGTTCGTCAGCTTGGATATTCCATGCAGTTATCTCGATGCCAAGATGTGTAACTCTGGAATTGATATCCTCAAGCACACCTTCAAGGAGAGCCGCGCGATGAGGCTCCTTGTCAACGCTGAGTTCCACAGTGCCGGCACTGAGCAGGCGTTGCATATCGTCCTGACCCAGCTTCGCAACCCGGTATCGCAGGATGTCATTTGCCAGTTCATCAACCTTCATGTCGACAAGCTGTGATTGACCTGCTGTCGTGCGCGCATAGATATCCGTATCCACCACACGCCATTGGGTGTCGTACTTCAAGGACAGCATATTCTTGGTCAGGGTAAGGAAGCGGCCCGCTCCTCCCGTACGGAACACGTCCCGTGTGCCAAGCGGTTGCGCGTCCTCGATCAGGGGTATCTTGAGCCGGATGCCCGGCTCTGACTCGATACGTACCGGCTTGCCGTATCTGGATATCACGATTCTCTCACGGGGTCCCACCTGGTACATCGCATCCCATACTGCGACCCCGCCGAGGGCTGCCAGCACTACCAAAGTCACGGGCCACAGCGGGCGGGCGTCAAGGCCAGACCGGCGGGCCATCGTGATGCGGTTTACGGCCGGTAGTTGCTGGTCCGACAGGTACCGGTACGACAGGGCAAGTATCGATAGCAGCACCACCACGAAATAGATATTCAGCACATCGGCGACGATCTCAAACCATAATGAGCTGGTGTCTTCTTCAAAGGCGAGGTACAGGATGCCGTTCAGAAAACCGGGAATGAGTATCAGCAGCGAGAGGAGTCGCAGCCCATTGCCCCGTGACAGACGCCAGATGCGTCCGGGTGCGATATCGTGCCCCACTGCTACGGCCGGAAGCATAAGGGCGAAACGCACCACCGGATATGCCGCTATGACAACCACCAGGATCCACAGCATGACCGTTCCAGTGGCAAGCCAGGGACTCGGGCTGGTGATAGCCAGCAGGAAAAAGGTTATCGCCGGCAATACCATGTACAGCAGGATTGCCATGAGCGAGGCCATCAAGAGACTCACAATCCCAAGGGCCAGGAGATAAAGTCCATAGCGCTGCCAGGGGGTTGGCTCGGACTCGCACGCCGTGGCACCCAGCAGCAGATGACGTTGAAAGTCCACGGCAAACCAGGCGATCGCCGCCCATGCAGGCAGCAGGGTCAGTGATACCGCCGTCCCGCCCCACTGAAAATAGTTACCCGCAAGCGGGAACAGGCAGGAGATGACCAGTGCGAGCAGGGGTCTCGCAAGCGCTTTCCAGGATGCCGTCTCGAGGACGAATGGCGCGAAAAGGGCGTCTCCGAGAACCTTCCAGCTGGCTAGTTTACGGGTCGGCATGATTGTTCGTTCTCCTGGTCAAGCAGATGCAATCGGGCAAGGTTTTGATGAAATCCCTGAGCGCAGGCAACAGCGATACGGACCGCTGGTATTTTCCCATCATTGCCTGCCTGAGACTGATTGGCAGACCCGGGGCTCCGGACCAGGCCGTCTGGTCAATGCTCATCACAATCTATCGGAACAAGCCGGAATTACTACACAAACGCGCATCGTATTGCCGTGGCCACCGGTTGAAGCCTATTGGCGGGGGGGGGCGCCGATCAGATACATCAAATCCGGCGCAGCATCACATCAGACCGCCTGCCGGCGTCGGCCGCTACCCAAGTCGTACGGGGCTGTTTTTCAGCGCTCGAAGCGTCGCGTGTCCTCGCTGGCATAATTCGCCACCGTGCCGCCGATGGCGGCAGTGGTCTTGATCTGCTGCACGGCCTCGGCCAGCCGGAAAACCGGCAGGGCGCAGGTCATCCCGGTGTTCGGCATGCCGGTGCGGATGCGGCTCAGCATGCAGCCCACGCTGATAGCGGGTTTCTGTTGTTCCTTGGCAATGGCTATGATGTGACACTGGGGCTTGCCCTCCATGCGCAGGCCGGGGAAGGCATCGGAGAGGGTCATGGCCTGCTTCGCGTTGATGCGCAGGAACACCACGTCGGGCGTGCTGTCGGCATCGCGCAGCGGGCCGTAGGTGGCATGGCGGTAGCGTTGCTTCACGACCGGGATGTCCGGGAACATCTCCGGGTTCACCCAGCCGGCGCCGATCAGGGCGCCGACGTCCGCTTTTTCACCGACCTCGTCCAGTGTCCTGAAGCCGTGGGTGACGCTGCCGAGGCTGCAGTTGGCGTGATCCTCCGCGACCGTGCTGAAGGTGCGTCCGGCGGCCTTCATCCAGAACACGCAGCCGGCGGGCACACGTCCGGTGCGGCCGTCCGCTGTGGGTGCCGCATGTCATCAGCAAACGGCTCGACGCCGGGCAGGGGTTCCTGTGTGAAGCTGATCGCCAGCGGCATGTTCTGCAGGCCGTGCGTTGACCAGATCCTCGGCGAATTTTCGGTTGTCCTGTTGTGCCGTGCTGTGCTCCTGTCTATTAAATGGTGATTACTCAGTAGTCAGAATTTATTGTTGCAGTGGAAAAGTTGTCGTCCCCGCGCAGGCAGGGACCCCGTTGCTTGATTCCCTCTGGATTCCCGCTTTCGCGGGAATGACGGAATTTCCACCGAGTAGCCATGATTACTGACTCCTGTGTAAATATTTCCGTGTTGTTCCGTGGATTCCGTGGCTATTTCTTTTCACGTCTCACGCTTCACGCTTCATGACAGGT
>DATKZN010000263.1:0-11575 GCA_035527955.1 Gammaproteobacteria bacterium | reverse complement strand
GGTCGCGACAGTGGTTCGGCACGCGCAGGCGGGTACAGAAGGCGTCGAGGCCCGCCATCGAAAACCCGTCCGTGCCGCCATTGTCGATATCGCACACCAGCGCGGCGAAGCGGATGGTGACATCGCGTCGGATGGTAGTCGCGCTGTCCAGCACCGGCAGCAGCAACCGGGCTTGCCCATGTGTTGAGGCCGGTGCATCCTCAAGCAGGCCGGCGAGTTCGGGAAACAGTTTGCCCAGCGCGCCGCAACCGGCCAGCACGCTGAAGTATTTTGCCGGCATGTCGCAGTCCAGCGCCTTGTTGAGTTCAGCCCAGACACGTTCCGGCACCAGGTGGTCCACCTCGCCGTTATCCACCATCTCCTGCATCAGCTTGTTGGTGCCATGCGCGACATGAAAGCCGTGACGCGCGAGGCACGCGGCGAAGCGCGCCACGCGCAGGATGCGCACCGGGTCTTCCGCGAATGCCGGCGAAACGTGGCGCAGCAGGCCATTGTCGAGGTCGTTGCGGCCGCCGTAAGGATCGATCAGGCGGCCGTCCGACGATTCCGCCATGGCGTTGATGGTGAGATCACGGCGCAGCAGGTCCTCTTCCAGCGTGATGCCGGGGTCGGCGTGCACGGCAAAGCCGGTATAACCCGGCGCGGTCTTGCGCTCGGTGCGCGCCAGCGCGTATTCCTCCCTGGTCTGCGGGTGCAGGAATACCGGGAAATCCTTGCCGACGGCGGTGTAGCCGAGGTCGAGCAACTGTTGCGGCGTGGCGCCGACCACGACCCAGTCGCGTTCCCTGACCGGCAGGCCCAGCAGCTTGTCGCGCACCGCGCCGCCGACCAGATAAACCTCCATCTCAGTGCCGCCCCGCGTGGCGGCGCAGCTCCTGGTAGCGTGCACGGCTGGATTTCCCGGCGAGGTAGCCAGGCACCACGGCTGCGACGGGGGTCGGGTTGATGCCGAGCGTCGGCAGGGCATTGCTGACGCAAATGCTGTCTTTCTGCAGCGCGTAGAAATTGTCCAGTGTGAATGGCTGTCCTGGCAGCAGGCCCAGCAGCTGTGCCTGCAGCCGTGACATGTTCTTGCCAAGGCCGATGATGACGCGATGCAGACCGAGCTGGTCGCGCGTGTACTCGACCAGTGCGCGGAGCGTGAATACCTCGGGTCCGCACAACTCGAGACGTTCACCGCCGGTAGCTTCGTCAAGTGCGCGGCACATCGCCCCCGTCACATCATCAATGCAGACCGGTGCAAAGCAGCTGTCCGGGCAGGCCAGCGGGAACATGCCGGGCGACAGTTTGAGCAACGTGGCAAAGCGGTTGAAGAAGCTGTCGCCCTCACCGAAGATGACCGAGGGACGGAAACTGGTGACCAGCAGGTCGGGGCCGGCAGCGGCATGCACGAGATCCTCGCCCGCGCCCTTGCTCATCAGGTAGCGGCACTGCCGTTCACCCGCGTCGGCATTGAGTGCGCTCATATGCAGCAGGCGGGTGACGCCCGTGGCGCGCGCGGCATCGACCACCTTGCGCGGCAGTTCGACATGTGCGCGCTGGAAGCCCGCACCGCGGCGGTCCGGGTCATTGAGAATGCCGACCAGGTTTATCACCGCGTCCACATCCTGGAAATGACGTGTCAGTGCCGAAGGATCGTGGATGTTTGCCTCCAGCAGGGTGATCGCGGGGTTGACCAGTAATTCGCGGTGACGCTCGCGCCGGCGCGTGAGAATGCGCACACGGTAGCCGTCCTGCGTCAGGCGGTTTGACAGGTGACGGCCGACGAAACCGGTGCCGCCGAGTATGCAAATAGTCATCTGCTGCATGTGTCTGTGGTCTTGTCGGGTGGCTGGTTCAGTTGCCGTGCGGGTGGTTCAGGGTGTGTCCTTGTCATAATGTGTTTTCGGCAACACGTCGGGCATGTGCTTCGACAGCGGCGTGACAGGCCGCTCCATGCGCCAGTCATAGATCGCTGCATAGGAAAGTATGCGCTGTACATACTTGCGGGTTTCGTCGAACGGGATCGCGGCGATCCAGTTCTCCGCCGGTTGTTCCTCCTGCTCCGGCAGCCAGCGATTGACCCGGTGCGGGCCGGCATTGTACGCGGCCGAGGCCAGCACGACATTACGGTCGAACTTGTCCATGACCTGCTTGAGGTAGGCGGTGCCGATGCGGATGTTCTGCTCCGGTTCGTACAGGCTCTTCGTGCTCGCCAGCGGTATGCGGTACTTGCGCGCGGTACTGCGCCCGGTTGCCGGCATCAGCTGCATCAGCCCCATGGCGCCGGCGCCGGATCGGGCGTCCTTGTTGAAGGCGCTTTCGGTGCGGATCACGGCGAAGACATGCCCGGGATCGAGCTGGTTGGCGCTGGCATATCGCGTAACGTCAGCGCTGTGATCGATAGGAAAGCGCAACTGCAGGTCATCATAGTCGCTGCTGCGCGCGACGGTCAGGATGGCGCTGTCATGCCAGCCCCACTCGCTGGCCAGCGCCGCGGCCAGCTTGAGCTGGTTCGAATCGAAGCGTTCGATGGCGTGCAGCCATTCCCTGCGCGCGTCGGTCGGCAGGTCGGCACGCAGCAGTTCACTGGCGCGGATCATGTCCGGGAGGTTGCGAATCGCGTCCATTTCCTCTGCGGTGTATTGCAACGGCTGGTTGTTCATCACGTACGGCCAGCGCAGCTCGTCCGCGGCCAGGAAGCCGTGGTAATCGCGCTGCCGCGCCAGCGGCGCGAACCGGTCCTGTGCCTCCTGTTTCTGTCCCGTGCGCTCGAGCGCAATCGCCTGCCAGTAGCGCCATTCCTCCTGCTGCGCCTCGTCCACCGGCATGGTCGCGATGTGTTTCAGCACATCCTGCCAGAGACCGGCCGTGATGGCACTGCGCACGCGCCACTCACGCACTTCGTCATCGGTGGCGATATCGGGCACCGCCGCCAGCCAGGCGTGCGCCTGCGGATGATGCCGCCACCCGGCATACAGGGCGATGGTGCGTTCGATCTGACCGGCCTCGGCCTCGGTGAAGTCATGGCGGTGCCGGATTTCCTGCCATTTGTCACGGGCCTGCTGCTCGTCGCTGACGGCAATGCGCTTCAGGGCGTAGAGGATGATTTCACGTGCGATCGGCACGTCCTTGTCCAGCTGGGCGGCGTCCAGCGTGCTGGATGGCCGCTGCCGGGCCTCGCGCCACAGCGATACCCAGGCTTCGTCCTGTGCCGGCAGGCGCTTGGCAAGCCAGGCGGCCAGGCTGGCATTGCCGGAGTTCATCGCCAGGCGGATACGTTCCCAGACCAGCTCGGTGCCTAGCTTGTCCTGGTCTTCGAGGTACTTGAACACCGGGTCGCAGGCACTGTCCTGCGAAGAGCCCACCAGCCACAGCGGCAGCGCGGCATCGACCAGTGATTCGCGGTCACCGGTGTGCAGTTTTGCCTGCAGGCGGTAGCATTGCAGCTCGACCGGCTGCCCGCCTTCATAGACGTCGAGGTATTTCTTCCAGTCCTGCTTGCGTGCCAGCTGGTAGAGCCAGGCGCGTCGCAGACGGGCGCCCACTGGCTGGTCGGCGTAGCGCTTGAGAAACGCGTTCACTTCCCGGTTGCTCGCGCTCGCCAGGCGATCGCTCAGTTCCCAGTACTCGAGGTAGGGATACAGGGGATAGTCTTTGAGCTTGCGCGCCAGCTTGCGGTAACTGTCGTGCTGGTTCTCATTCAATGCCTTGCGCGCGTCCAGGAAGCGCGCACGCGCGTCGGCGAGCGGGTCCGCGGAAGCATCGCCCGCGACACAGGGCGCGGAAAGCGCCAGCGCCAGGGAGATAAATACAATGAACTTGCCGAACCGTGCTGACATGGTTGCTATAGTTACAGAAAATGCGGTAACAGAACAGGAGATACAGGATATGTTTGTTTCGACTAACCCGGCGGACGGTAGTTCACGCGAGGTCATCGCGGCATTTGACGGGGTGCAACTGGAGCACGCACTGGCGCAGACTGCGCAGGCCGCGCCTGGCTGGCGTGCGATGCCGGTTGGCGAACGCTGTACGCTGATGCACAAGGCCGCCGCCGTGCTGCGCGCACGCAGCGAGGAATTCGCCCGCATCATGACCCTGGAAATGGGCAAGCCTATCAGGGAGGCGCGCGCCGAAATCGAAAAGAGCGCGCTGGGCTGCGAATACTATGCGGATCACGGCCCGGCCTTTCTCGCCGACGAGGCGATCGAGACGGACGCCGGGCGCAGCCTGGTCGCCTACCAGCCGCTGGGCACCGTGCTGGCGATCATGCCGTGGAATTTTCCGTTCTGGCAGGTATTCCGTTTCGCCGCGCCGGCGCTGGTGGCGGGTAATACCGGCCTGCTCAAGCATGCCTCCAACGTGCCGCAGTGCGCGCTGGCGGTGGAAGCCGTGTTTCGCGAGGCCGGCTTCCCGGACGGCGTGTTTCGCAGCCTGATGATCCCGTCCTCGCAGGTGGCCGGGGTGATCGAGGATGCCCGCGTGCACGCTGTCACCCTGACCGGCAGCGAGCCGGCCGGGCGCCAGGTGGCGGCAACTGCGGGCGCCGTACTCAAGAAATCGGTACTGGAACTGGGCGGCTCCGACCCGTTCGTCGTGCTGGCGGATGCGGACCTGGAACTGGCGGTGGAGAACGCGGTGGCGTCGCGGTTTCTCAATACCGGCCAGAGCTGTATCGCCGCCAAGCGCTTCATCGTGGTGCCGGAGATCGCCGATGACTTTGTCGACCGGTTCCGGCGCGCCGCCGAGGCGCTGCCGGTGGGCGATCCGCTGGACGAGCACAACCGCATGGGACCCATGGCGCGTCTTGACCTCCGTGACGAACTGCATCGGCAGGTGAGCGACAGCATCACCCAGGGCGCGGTGGCCGTGACCGGCTGCGCACCGCTGGCGGGCCCCGGCGCCTATTACCCGCCTTCCATCCTCGACCGGGTGCGCCCCGGAATTCGTGTATATAAAGAGGAGTTGTTCGGTCCGGTCGCCAGCATCATCCGCGCAGAGGATGAATCCGATGCCATTCGCATCGCCAACGATACTGATTTCGGCCTCGGTGGCAGCGTCTGGACGCGCGACGCCGTGCGCGGCGAGCAGATTGCCCGCCAGCTGCAGTGCGGCTCGGCCTTCGTCAACGGCCTGGTCAAGAGCGACCCGCGCCTGCCCTTTGGCGGGGTGAAAAACTCGGGCTACGGCAGGGAGTTATCGCACCACGGCCTGCACGAGTTCCTGAACGCCAAGACGATCTGGGTCAGATAGCCCTTTCGAGCAGAGACGCAGAAAAACCGCCACGCAACTACAGGGATGTAGGAGGTAGAGCAACGCATGTAGCAGTTGCCGTGAGAACACGGAGCACACAGAGTGCCTCGTTATTGCTCGTTCGTTCATTGGTGGAGATATCACATTGCATGACTTGAAGATGTCTGGATTCGGGATGTTCCAATCTTATAGTTGCCGCTTATATAAACAACGGCTTAATGGCAACAAGCGACCCAGCCCGGAAGTACAGCATTTCAGTCTGGATGACCGGAAATTCGCTGTTTAGTTAGCCGGGCATGTCCAAAGACCTGTGGTTGAATGATGGCTGGATTCCCGCCTGCGCGGGAATGACAATAGAGAGATCGCGGCCACAGTTGGCTCCTGCACCAGCCTACTGCATTGAAATATTGCGCCATATCTTAATTATATAAATTATATTACTGGCTACTCTGGAGATATTCCTGTAAGGTTGCCTTAGCTACAGATTCTGTGATTGGCGGTTTTGGTCGTTCCCTCCGTGTTACCCCCTGAATTTCTCGATTCGTTACCTGTATGCGACACCCAGTTGTTTAATTTATTTAAGGTAAAAGTGATATGTCTACAGGTACAGTAAAGTGGTTTAACGAAGCCAAAGGTTTTGGATTTATTTCCCCGTCAGATGGTGGTGAGGATGTATTCGTACATTTCAACGCGATCCAGGGCGATGGCTTCAAGACCCTGGCAGAAGGCCAGTCGGTCAACTTCGAGGTAGAACGAGGCCCCAAGGGCCTGCAGGCAAGTAACGTTACCTCCTGACAAGACCGCATCGGATAATCCGATTAAAGGAACCCCGCTTCGGCGGGGTTTTCTTTTTCCGGGAATGACTGATTCTGGTCGAAAATTGCCGACCAGGAATTTTGCTACAACGGTTTTTCATCCGTACGAGATGGCCTGAATCTGGCAGACACCGGTCGTTCAGAAATCGAACTTGACTGAGGCTTGCTCTGCAAGTTTCGGAAGCCGCCGATAACCGGACCAGCTTCTGGTCGCGCTGCATTTAAATATCCCTGTGTCCTCCATGCCCTCGATGGCGATTGGTTTCGGGGTATCTTTGCACCGCTGCGTACCGGCGCGGGATAATCCCGTGCCATGGAACTGCTCACCTACCTGATTACCGGCGCCAGCGCCGGATTGCTGGCCGGGCTGCTCGGGATCGGCGGCGGGCTGGTGATCGTGCCGGCGCTGGCCTGGCTGCTGGCCGGGCACGGCGTGCCGGGCGGGCACCTGATGCACCTGGCCGTCGGTTCGTCACTGGCGGCCATCATCCCGACCGCGATCTCCTCATTGCTGGCGCACCATCGTCGCGGCAGTGTGCACTGGCCGGCGGCGCGCGCGCTGTTACCGGGCATCCTGGCCGGCGCGCTGGGGGGTGCCTGGCTGGCACGCCAGGTCAGCAGCCCCGGGCTGGCGCTGTGCTTCGGCGTGTTCGAGATCCTGGTGGCGCTACAGCTGTTCTTCGCCGTCAAACCGGTCGCGCACCGCGGCCTGCCGGCCGCGGCCGGGATGGGGCTTGCCGGCCTGGTCATCGGTTCGGTCTCGGCCCTGCTCGGCATCGGCGGTGCCACCCTGACGACGCCCTTCCTGTTGTGGAATGGCGTCGACATCCGGCACGCGGTCGGAACCTCGGCGACCTGTGGCCTGCCCATCGCGCTGGCCGGCGCGGCCGGCTTCGCCTGGAGCGGCTTGACGGTAATGGCCGGGCAGGCCTGGACCACCGGCTTCATCTACTGGCCGGCCGTGGCCGGCATCGTGCTCGCCAGCGTGCCGTTGGCCCCGCTGGGCGCCCGGCTGGCGCACCATCTGCCGCGCGATCAGTTGCAGCGCGTCTTCGCCCTGTTCCTGTTACTGGTTGGCGTGAAAATGCTGCTCTCTGCCTGAGACCCCAGGTCTGGTGCCTGCTCCATCGCTATACCCCCGTAGAACTGTGGGAAGGGCCAGAAAATTGGGCGACAAGCAAAATTTATAGCGTTCTATATTAATAATAAATACAGAGAGATAGGAGCGCTCGGTGGCATGTGGCCCGGAATAAGCTGTGTTTATTCCCGGCAAGATTTTACTGGTTTGAAATTCAGAACCAAAGGGGTATTGTAAGCGACCCCTGATACAGGTGGGGAAAGTGTGCAGAGACAAGTCATTGATATCAGACGCGCACACAATACGGAATTCACAACGATCGCTGTATTGAAGGAGCCTCATGTCCACACTAGTTAAGCCCCATGGTAGCGCTGAACTGAAACCGTTGCTGCTTGAAGGCAGCGCACTGGCAGCCGAGCAGGCGCGCGCGGCCGGCCTGCCCAAGATCAACGTATCCTCGCGCGAAGCCGGCGACATCATTATGATGGGCATCGGCGGATTTACCCCGCTGACCGGCTTCATGACCCATGCTGACTGGGAAGGCGTCTGCGACGGCATGAAGATGGCCAACGGCCTGTTCTGGCCGATCCCGATCACCCTGTCCGCCGACGAGTCGGCCGCCAACGGCATCAACGAGGGCGACGACATCGCGCTGGCCGATTCCGACAGCGGCGAGATCCTCGCCACCATGCGTGTCACCGAAAAGTACAGCATCGACAAGAAGCACGAGTGCATGATGGTCTACAAGACCACCGACCAGGAGCATCCGGGCGTGAAGATGGTCATGGCGCAGGGCGCCGTGAACCTGGCCGGGCCGATCAAGGTGCTGTCGCAGGGCGGTTTCCCGGAAACCTACGGCGACCAGTTCATGACCCCGGCGCAGACCCGCGCCGAATTCAAGAAGCGCGGCTGGAGCACCATCGCCTGCTTCCAGACCCGCAACCCGATGCACCGTTCTCACGAGTACCTGGCCAAGATCGCCATCGAGACGCTGGACGGCGTGCTGATCCACTCCCTGCTCGGCAAGCTCAAGCCCGGCGATATTCCGGCTGACGTGCGCAGCAAGGCGATCGGCACCCTGATCGAGAAATATTTCTCTCCCAACACCGTGATCCAGGCCGGTTACCCCCTGGACATGCGCTATGCCGGCCCGCGCGAGGCGCTGCTCCACGCCGTGTTCCGCCAGAACTACGGCTGTTCGCACCAGATCGTCGGACGCGACCATGCCGGTGTCGGCGACTACTATGGCCCGTTCGACGCGCACACCATTTTCGACGAAATCCCGGCCGGCGCGCTGGAAACCCAGCCGCTGAAGATCGACTGGACCTTCTGGTGCAACAAGTGCGATGGCATGGCTTCCATGAAGACCTGCCCGCACGAGGGTTCCGACCGCATCCTGCTGTCCGGCACCAAGCTGCGCAAGGCACTGTCCGAAGGCGAGGACGTGTCCGACAAGTTCTCGCGGCCGGAGGTGCTCACCATCCTGCGCGAGTACTACGGCAGCATCAAGGACGAGGACAAGGTCGAGATCAAGATGAGCGGACACTCCGCCAAGTAACAACTCTAGAGACCGCTGTCGCCGGCAGGTGGCAACGGGTTGTTTAAACTGCAGTAAATACAGAGATGGAGAAATAACATGCCGACATTCGTACGTACAGATAAGTGCGATGGCTGCAAGGGTCAGGACAAGACGGCTTGCATGTACATCTGCCCGCACGACCTTATGATGCTTGACAAGGACGGTTCAGCAACCGGCCATGCCATGAAGGCCTACAATCAGGAACCTGAGCAGTGCTGGGAATGTTATTCCTGCGTGAAGATCTGCCCGCAGCAGGCCATCGAGGCCCGTCACTACGCCGACATCGTGCCGCTGGGTGGTTCCGTGCAGCCGCTGCGTGGTTCCGACTCCATCATGTGGACCATCAAGTTCCGCAACGGCACCCTGAAGCGCTTCAAGTTCCCGATCCGCACCACCCCGGAAGGTTCCATCGACCCGTACGGTGGCAAGCCGGCAGCCGACATGGCCAAGATCGAGGAGAACGGCTTTTTCGTGCAGAGCAACGGTTACCGCGCCGGTAATCCGAGCGAGCTGATCAAGCTGTAATCCGCAACGCATCAATTTCAAGAAAAGAGGATCTAACAATGGCAGGTGAATTTGGTAATCCTGAAGTCGTCGAAGAAGAAGTAGACATTCTTCTCATCGGCGGTGGTATGGCATGCTGCGGTGCTGGTTATGAAATCATGCGCTGGGCAGAAGGTACCGGTCTCAAGATCAAACTGGTCGACAAGGCTGCCATGGACCGTTCCGGTGCAGTGGCACAGGGTCTGTCCGCCATCAACACCTATATCGGTACGGAGCAGGACCCGGCCGATTACGCCCGCATGGTCTCCAACGACCTGATGGGCATCACGCGTGACGATCTGGCCTATGACCTGGGCCGTCACGTCGACGAATCCGTGCATCTGTTCGAGGAATGGGGCCTGCCGATCTGGAAGCTCGACGAGAACGGTGAGCGTTTTGACGGTTCCAAGGGCATGACACCGCTGAAGGACGGCGGCAAGCCGGTCCGTTCCGGCAAGTGGCAGATCATGATCAACGGCGAATCCTACAAGTGGATTGTTGCCGAGGCCGCCAAGAAGGCGCTGGGCACCGACAACATCGCCGAGCGTATCTTCATCGTCAAGCTGGTCAACGACAAGAACGACAAGAACCGCATCGCCGGTGCTGTCGGCTTCTCCACTCGCGAAGACAAGGTGGTCGTTTACAAGTTCAAGGCCTGCCTGCTGGCAGCCGGCGGCTGTGTAAACCTGTTCCGTCCGCGTTCCGTCGGTGAAGGCCAGGGTCGTGCCTGGTACCCGGTCTGGAATGCCGGTTCCACCTACGCGATGGCCGCCGAGGCCGGCGCCGAGCTGACCATGATGGAAAACCGCTTCGTACCGACCCGCTTCAAGGACGGTTACGGTCCGGTTGGCGCCTGGTTCCTGCTGTTCAAGGCGAAGGCCACCAACGCCTTCGGTGAAGTCTACATGGACCGCAACAAGGAAATGCTGAACGACTATCCGCCTTATGGCTCAGCCGCCGTTCCGGCTTCCTGTCTGCGTAACCACCTTATGCTGAAGGAGATGAAGGAAGGTCGTGGTCCGATCTGGATGGACACCGTGACCGCCCTTGCGAACCTGCGTGAAACCCTGACACCGCGCGAAGTGAAGCACCTCGAGGCAGAAGCCTGGGAAGACTTCCTCGACATGTATGTCGGCCAGTGTGGTATCTGGGTGGGTGAGAACATCGAGCCGGAGAAGAAGAACTCCGAGCTGATGCCGACCGAGCCCTACCTGCTGGGTTCGCACTCCGGTTGCTGCGGTATCTGGGTATCCGGTCCGACCGACGTCGGTGCGCCGACCGATGAGGCCTATGGCGAGGGTATTCCCGATCACCTGCCGAAGGGCTGGAACTGGGGCTACCGCGGCATGACCACCATCAAGGGTCTGTTCACTGCCGGTGACGGCGTGGGCGCATCCGGCCACAAGTTCTCCTCCGGTTCCCATGCCGAGGGCCGCATGTGTGCGAAGTCCATGGTCAAGTACTGCCTGGACAACAAGGACCTGAAGCCCGAACTCGACACCTCTGTCGAACAGCTGGTTGCCGAGATCTATCAGCCGGTGAAGACCTACCTGGAGTTCAAGGACTACACGACCGCGATCGACATCAACCCGAACTACATTACTCCGAAGATGCTGCAGTTCCGTCTGCAGAAGATCATGGACGAGTACGTGGCCGGTGTTGCGACCTACTACACGACCAATGCGAAGATGCTGGAAGTGGCCGGCGAGAAGCTGGACATGCTGAAGGAAGACGCCATGAAGATGCGTGCCAAGGACCTGCATGAACTGCTGCGTGCCTGGGAGAACTACCACCGCATCCTGACGGCCGAAGCCCACATGAAGCACATTCAGTTCCGTAAAGAATCCCGTTACCCGGGCTTCTACTACCGCATGGACCACAACGTGGTCGATGAGGAGAACTGGAAGTGCTTCGTGAACTCCGTTTATGACAAGGAGTCAAAGCAGTGGACCTGCTTCAAGCGTGCCCACACTGACCTGGTCGACAAGTCCAAGCTGTTCAAGTAATACCCGAACAGCAGTTTGACCGTCAGAGTCCGGGTGCCATACGGTGCCCGGACTCTTTTATTTTGGGGGACAGACCACGTTTTTCTGCTGCCAGCCATACCGGCACATCCATACATCGGAAAACGTGGTCTGTCCCCGGTTTGTGATTCGAATTGAGAGGTTAGCAAGATGTCCGACAAGAGCAAGCTGATTGAAGAATCCCCGATTCCGGACAGCCCGGTAGTGCCAGCACAGCTGTCCGGTGATGCCGTCATCCAGTTTCGTTGCCACAAGGACATCGACTGCTTCAATGCCTGCTGCAAGAATATCGACATCATGCTGA
>DATKZN010000262.1:0-16478 GCA_035527955.1 Gammaproteobacteria bacterium | reverse complement strand
CGTCCGGGGCGCATGATCCACATGTGTCCCTGCGAGGATTGCACGGATTGCCGGTTGGCATCGACGACCTGCTGGTCGAAGTCCGCCTGCAGTGTGTCCAGATCGTTGAAGAAACGATCGAGGTAGGCCGGTGCGGGCCCGGACAGAACGGGGGTTGCAACGATAAACAGGCCGGCGCACAGGGCCCTGAGCAGGTGGATGTACATAACTCACTCGGGTGCTGGCGGCGCCAGCACCTCGCGGCTGCCATTGGTTTCCATGGGGCCTACGACACCGGTATCTTCCATATGTTCAATCATGCGCGCGGCCCGGTTGTAGCCGATCTTGAGACGGCGCTGCACGCCGGAAATGGACGCCTTGCGGGTCTGGGTTACGATCATCACCGCCTGGTCGTAGAGCGGGTCCGACTCGGTGTCGTCGCCGGTGCCGCCACCGTTGGCCGGCGACAGACCGGGCACCGGCTCGGTGGACATCTCCAGGATCTCGCTCATGTAATCCGGTTCCGAGCGGCCCTTGAGGTGGGCCGTGACCTTGTGCACCTCCTGGTCGGAGACAAAGGCGCCGTGCACACGCACCGGCACGCTGGTGCCGGGTGCGACGTAGAGCATGTCACCGTGACCGAGCAGCTGCTCCGCACCCATCTGGTCGAGAATGGTGCGCGAATCAATCTTGGACGACACCTGGAAGGCGATGCGGGTCGGTATATTGGCCTTGATCAGGCCGGTAATGACATCTACCGAGGGCCGCTGCGTGGCGAGGATCAGGTGCACACCGGCGGCACGCGCCTTCTGTGCGAGCCGTGCGATCAACTCCTCGACCTTCTTGCCCACCACCATCATCATGTCGGCGAGCTCGTCGATGACGATCACGATGTACGGCAGTACCTGCAGGGTCGGGTGCTCGGTACCTTCCAGCGCCTCCTCCGGGTTGAACAGCGGGTCCGGGATCGGCTCGCCGGCCTCGATGGCCTCCCTCACCTTGCGATTGTGACTGGCGATGTTGCGCACACCCATTGCCGCCATCAGGCGGTAGCGGCGCTCCATTTCTCCGACACACCAGCGCAGGGCGTTGGCGGCCTCGCTCATGTCGGTTACCACCGGCGTGAGCAGATGCGGAATGCCCTCGTATACGGAGAGTTCGAGCATCTTCGGATCGATCATGATCAGCCGTACGTCCTTCGGCAGCGTCTTGTAGAGCAGGCTCAGGATCATGGCGTTGATGCCGACCGACTTGCCGGAGCCGGTGGTGCCGGCCACCAGCAGGTGCGGCATCTTGGCGAGATCGACCACCAGCGGCTGGCCGCTGATGTCCTTGCCCAGCGCCAGCGTCAGCGGCGAGGACGACTGGTCGTACTCGCGCGTGTTGAGAATCTCGCCCAGGCTGATGATGGCGCGGTGCTCGTTGGGGATTTCCAGGCCGATCACGGATTTGCCCGGGATGACCTCGACCACCCGCACGCTGATCGCCGACAGCGCGCGCGCGATGTCCTTGGCGAGGTTGCTAATCTGGCTGACCTTGACGCCCGGACCGAGATCCAGCTCGAAGCGCGTGATGACCGGGCCGGGATTGACCGCGACCACCTCGACCTCGATATTGAAGTCGAGCAGTTTCATCTCCACCAGCCGCGACATGGCCTCCAGCGCGGCTTCCGAATAGCCGGCCTGTGACTCGCGCGGCTCGTCGAGCAGCGACAGGGGCGGGAGCTCGCTGTCGGCCGGCGGGTCGAACAGCTGCACCTGGCGTTCGCGCTCCTTGCGGTCGCTGGTGGCCGGCTTGGTGATGACAGGTTCGATGCGCACCGGCTGGCGGGCGGCAAACTTTTTCTGCACGGTCTCGATGACTTCCTTGCGTTCGTTGCGTGCACGCCGTGCCGCCAGTTGCTCCGGAATCATCGCGCCGTAAGCGTACAGGTAATCCGCCGCGGTCAGCGTGTGCCTGCCGATAAAATCCATCACCGACAGCCAGGAGATGCCGGTGAACAGGGTGACACCGGTCAGGAACAGGGCCAGCAGGAACAGCGTGGCACCGACCGGACTGACCACGTCGACCAGCCCGCTGGCAATGACCTTGCCGAGCACACCGCCGGAACCGGCCGGCAGCGCGCCGTCGGCGCCGCCCGATTCCAGGGATGCGAGGCCGCAGCCGGCGCCGACCGTCAGAAGAAATCCGGCCCAGCGCACCGCGAGCACGTGCAGGTCGATGCCCCCGGTCGGGGTGTGGCCTCGGTACACCAGCCAGCCGCTGTAGCCGATCATGACGGGGAACAGGTAGGCCAGGAAGCCGAGCAGGTAGAGCAGCACATCCGCCAGCCAGGCGCCGATCAGGCCGCCGGCATTGTTGATCTGCGCTACCGCGCCGCTGTTCGACCAGCCGGGGTCGGCCGGGTGATAGCTCAGCAGCGATACCAGCAGGAATATGGCGAGCGCGCCAAGGATCAGCAATGCGCCCTCGCGCAGGCCGTGGGTCACCTGGTGGGTGAGCCTGGTGGTAGTTGTGGTTTTACGTCGTGCCTGGGCCAAAATAATCCTCTTTCACAGGTTGTCTCGCCAATCGCAGGATTCTATTTGTTTTTTTACCCATGAATCAAGTGTTGTCGCGCAAGGCCGGATGCACGAGCTCGCCGGCCCGGACATTAATGCCCCGTTGCAGCTCGGTGACGTCTTGCCAATTCGCCTGCCCGAGCTGCAGCACATAGGGCAGCAAGACGACGGATATGGCATGACTGGAGCTGTGCGGCACCGCCCCGGGCATGTTGGTGACGCAGAAATGCACTACGCCCTCATCGACATAGGTCGGATCCGCGTAATTCGTCGGCCGCGTGGTCTCGATACAGCCGCCCTGGTCGACCGAGATATCGACGACGACACTGCCCGGCTCCATGCTGGCTACCATGTCGCGACTGACGATGTGCGGCGCACGGCTGCCGGTTCGTAATACCGCCCCGATCAGCAGGTCGGCACCCGCTACGTGCGTTCGCAGGCGTTCCGGATACGGGTACAGGCCGGTGACATTGTTGCCGAGCGCGCGCATCTCGGCAAGCCGCTCGCGCCGCAGGTCGAACACCGTGACCTCGGCCCCGATGGCGGCGGCCATGGCCGCGGCATTGCCGCCGGCATGGCCGGCGCCGAGCACCACCACGCGGCCGCGCTCCACGCCTGGCAGTCCGCCCAGCAGCAGTCCCTTGCCACCCTGCGGCTGGTGCAGCAGGTGCGTGCCGACCTGGGTCGCGAGGCGGCCGGCGATATCGCTCATCGGCGCCAGCAACGGCAGCTCACCGCTATCCGTTTCCACGGTCTCGAAGGCAATCGCGGTCAGGCCGATGTCCAGCAGCCTGCGGGTCAGTTCGGGAGCGGGCGCGAGATGCAGGAAACAGAACAGTAAATGATCCTCGCGCAGGTGGGTCAGGTCGCCGTCGACGGGCTCCTTGACCTTGACCACCAGTTGCGCCGCGCCGTAGGTCTGCGCGGCATCGCTGCAGAGCTGCACCCCGACTGCGAGGTACAAGTCGTCGCCGAAGCCCGACAGGCGGCCTGCACCCTGCTCGATGAAGACCTCGTGACCCGCGTGAACCAGAGCGGCGCAGGCATCGGGGCTCAGCGCGACGCGGCCTTCCAGTGGCTTGATCTCTTTCGGTATACCGATCTTCACAGTTGCTTTACCCTGTTCTCCAAGTTACGTAACATTCGTCAGTCGGCTTGAACTGCCCGGTTGCCGGCGCCTGCCGGAACCCATCGTACCTGAATCTGTCGATAGGCTTCTGCGCGCTTCCGCGGTGTATCAAATGGCGTTTCACGGAATCAATTCGGAGCATTATACATGAGCGATATCAAGCACTGCCGTCTTCTTATCCTGGGCTCCGGGCCGGCCGGTTATACCGCTGCCGTCTACGCCGCGCGCGCCAATCTCGCTCCGGTGCTGGTGACCGGCCTGGAACAGGGGGGGCAGCTGATGACCACCACGGAAGTGGAAAACTGGCCAGGTGGAGCGGCAGAGCTGCAGGGGCCGGCGCTGATGGAGGACATGCGCGAGCACGCCGAACGCTTCGATACCGAGATCGTGTTCGATCACATACACACGGTCGATTTCGGCAAGCGGCCCTTTTCGCTCACGGGTGATGCCGGCGCCTACAGCTGCGATGCACTGATCATCGCCACCGGCGCATCGGCCATGTACCTCGGTCTGCCCTCTGAAGAGACGTTCAGGGGCAAGGGCGTATCGGCCTGCGCCACCTGTGACGGTTTCTTCTACAAGCAGCAGAAGGTAGCGGTGATCGGCGGCGGCAACACTGCGGTGGAGGAAGCCCTCTACCTCGCGAATATCGCCTCGCATGTCACGCTCGTGCACCGGCGCGACGAACTACGTTCGGAAAAGATCCTGCAGGACCGTCTGTTTCGCAAGCAACAGGAGGGCGTGGTCTCGATCGAATGGGACAGCGTGCTGGACGAGGTACTGGGCGACGCCAGCGGCGTCACCGGCATGCGCATCAGGAATGTCAAGGATGGCGGCGCGAAGGATATCGAACTGACAGGCGTGTTCATCGCCATCGGGCACAAGCCGAACACACAGCTCTTTGAAGGCCAGCTGGAGATGCACAACGGTTACATCAAGGTCCGTAGCGGCCTGGAAGGCATGGCGACAGCCACCAGTGTCGAGGGCATCTTCGCTGCCGGCGATGTGAGTGACCATGTCTATCGCCAGGCAGTCACCTCCGCCGGTACCGGCTGCATGGCAGCACTGGATGCCGAATCCTATCTCGACAACCTGGCCCACAAGCCCGGTAATTGACACGGACGCGGCTGCCGTCCTGCACGGCAAGGGCAGTATCGCGGCTGCACGGGTTAAGCGATGCGCACGGCTATCCTGGACAGTATCGATAGCGTTACGGCAGCGGAATGGAACCGGGTAACGGGTACTGCACACCCCTTCCTAAGGCATGAATTCCTCGCCGCGCTCGAGCGGCACGACTGCGTCGGTGAACGCTATGGCTGGCTGCCGCGGCATGCCGCGGCGATTGACGAGGACGGGCGACTGTGCGGTGTGGTGCCACTGTACCTGAAGCACAATTCCTACGGTGAATTCGTGTTCGACTGGGCCTGGGCGGACGCGTTTCAGCGCGCCGGCCTGCCCTACTACCCGAAACTGGTGTCCTCCATTCCCTACACGCCGGTCACCGGGGCGCGCATCCTGGTGGCGCCGGATGCGGATCACGCCTCCGTGGCACAGGCGCTGGTCGATGCCGCGCTGTCGCTCACCGAGGCAGCAGGGGCGTCGTCACTGCACTGGCTGTTCACCAGCGACGCGGATACGGACTGGCTGGTCGAACGCGGGCTGCTGCGCCGTACCGGCTGTCACTTCCACTGGAAAAACGACAGTTACAGTTCGTTCGAAGACTTCCTGGCACGACTGAGTTCGCGCAAGCGCAAGAAGATCCGACGTGAACGCCGCTACGTCGCTGAAGCCGGCATCCGCATGCAGATCCTTCACGGCGACACAGCTACGCATGATCAGTGGCGGGCCATGCACGATTTCTATCGCTCGACGTTCGAAAAAAAGTCCGGCATCCCTACCCTGTCGCTGGCTTTCTTCGAGGAAATCAGCCGCACCATGGGCGACCAGGTCGTGCTGGTGTTCGCGCTGCTCGATGAGCGCCCGGTTGCCGGCGCCATCATGTTGCGTGGCGCTACGGCCCTGTATGGCCGCCACTGGGGATGCCTGGCGGACTACCACAGCCTGCATTTCGAGACCTGCTACTATCAGGGAATTGAATATGCCATCAATCACGGGCTTGAGCTGTTCGAGCCGGGTGCCCAGGGCGAACACAAGATCAGCCGTGGTTTCCTGCCCACCTATACCTGGTCGGCACACTGGATCAGGGATGCGCAATTCCGCGCGGCGATTGCACATTACCTGGAACAGGAACATGCACTGATGGTCGACTATCACGACGATTTGCAGCGCACCTCGCCGTTCCGCCATGATGGAGAGAAACACACCGGATAAGGCATTGCAGGCATGATACGCGTTAACGACACAGCACCGTTCTGGATCGACAGCGAAGACCCTGAGATCGCGTTTCCCGATGTCGAACTGGCCCTGCGCGATCCCGATGGCCTGCTTGCACTGGGCGGCGACCTGTCGGTGCCGCGCCTGCTGCATGCCTACCGGCATGGAATTTTCCCCTGGTTCGGGCCGCGCCAGCCCATCCTGTGGTGGTCGCCGGACCCGCGGCTGGTGCTGCGCCCGCATGATCTGCATATCTCCCGCAGCCTGGCCAGGACCCTGCGCAAGGACCGCTTCCGGGTCACGCTCGACCGGGATTTCCGCGGAGTCATCGAGCGCTGTGCCGCACCGCGGCCCGGGCAGGCGGGCACCTGGATCACTCCCGAGATGCAGACCGCCTACGTCGAACTGCATGCCGCAGGTTATGCGCATTCGGCCGAATGCTGGCTCGATGATGTCCTCGTCGGCGGCCTCTACGGTGTCGCGATCGGACGTATTTTCTTCGGTGAATCAATGTTCACCCTCGTACCGGACGCCTCCAAGGTGGTGTTTGTCCGGCTAGTCAGGGAGTTGCAGCAGCGGGAGTTCCGCCTCATCGACTGCCAGGTGCACACCGGGCACCTCGCCAGCCTGGGCGCCACCACCATGCCGCGCCGCGAATTCGTGCGCATCCTCGGCGAGGCGTGCGACATCAATACCGGTCCAGGCCCCTGGTCGTTCACGGGGCAGAACGGGATATGAAGGCGGGCTAATTACGGTATAATGACCGGCTTAATTCATCAGGTACTAGGGTATCCATGGCAAAAGAAGATCACATCGAAATGGAAGGGACCGTGGTCGAAACCCTTCCGAACACCATGTTCAGGGTCGAGCTGGAAAACGGGCATATAGTGACCGCGCATATCTCCGGCAAGATGCGCAAGCACTACATTCGCATCCTGCGCGGTGACAAGGTCACCGTGGAACTGACACCCTACGATCTGAGCAAGGGGCGCATTACCTATCGCGCCCGCTAGGCGCTGGATCCCGCCGTTCAGGAGACGGAGATCTCCTTCCCCTCGAATTCAAAGGCAAGTTCACCGTCTTCCAGCTGGATCAGCAAGTGCCCGCCACGGGCCAGCTTGCCAAACAGCAACTCTTCCGCCAGTGGCTTCTTGATATGCTGCTGGATCAGGCGCGCCATCGGCCGTGCGCCCATCTTTGGATCGTAGCCATGCTCGGCCAGCCACAGGCGGGCCGCCTCGTCGATCTCCAGCGTCACCTGCTGTTCCTGTAGCTGTGCTTCCAGCTCGAAGATGAACTTGTCCACCACCTGCACGATCACGGTGGGATCCAGCGGGTTGAACTGCACGATAGCGTCGAGCCGGTTGCGGAACTCCGGCGTGAACAGCTTGCGAATCGCCTCCATGGCGTCGGTGGAATGATCCTGCTGGGTAAAGCCGATGGACGGCCGGCTCGTTTCCTGCGCGCCGGCATTGGTTGTCATTACCAGGATGACGCTGCGGAAATCCGCCTTGCGACCGTTGTTGTCGGTCAGCGTGCCGTGGTCCATGACCTGCAGCAGCAGGTTGAAGACATCCGGATGCGCCTTTTCAATTTCGTCCAGCAACAGCACGACGTGGGGATTCTTCGATATGGCCTCGGTCAGCAGACCACCCTGGTCGTAACCGACATAGCCGGGCGGCGCGCCGATCAGGCGCGATACCGTATGCCTCTCCATGTACTCGGACATGTCAAAGCGCACCAGTTCCAGACCCAGGATGCGCGAAAGTTGCCGGGTGACCTCGGTCTTGCCGACGCCGGTCGGCCCGGCGAACAGGAACGAGCCTATCGGACGGGTTTCGTTACCCAGACCGGAACGTTGCATCTTGATCGAGGTTGCCAGCGTTTCGATGGCCAGATCCTGTCCATACACGACCATCTTGAGATCGCGCTCCAGGTTGCGCAATGTCTCTTTGTCGGAGGCGGACACCGATTTTTCCGGGATGCGTGCCATAAGCGCGATGACGTGCTCGATCTCGCTGACACCGATGGTCTTCTTGCGCTTGGACGGCGGACGCAGGCGCTGGCTGGCACCGGCCTCGTCGATCACGTCGACGGCCTTGTCCGGCAGGTGACGGTCATTGATGTAGCGATCCGCCAGCTCTGCCGCGGTACGCAGGGCGTTCATCGAGTACTTGACCTTGTGGTGTTCCTCGAAACGCGACTTGAGTCCCTTGAGTATGGTGATCGTTTCCTCGACCGAGGGCTCGGTGATGTCGACCTTCTGGAAGCGCCGAGTCAGGGCATGGTCCTTCTCGAATATGCCACGGTATTCCTGATAGGTAGTGGAGCCGATGCATTTGAGCTCACCGGAAGCCAGCATCGGCTTCATCAGGTTGGAGGCATCCATCACACCACCGGATGCCGCACCGGCGCCGATCATGGTATGGATTTCATCGATGAACAGGATCGCGCCCGGCTCCTTGCGCAGTTGCGCGAGGACGGCCTTGAAGCGCTTTTCGAAATCGCCGCGGTACTTGGTGCCTGCCACCAGCGAACCGAGATCAAGCGAGTAGATGGTGCTGTTGAGCAGGACTTCTGGCACATCACCCTCGACGATCATGCGTGCCAGGCCCTCGGCAAGCGCGGTCTTGCCTACGCCGGCTTCACCCACGAACAGGGGGTTGTTCTTGCGGCGGCGGCACAGGATCTGGATGGTGCGCTGGATCTCCGAGCGGCGTCCGATCAGCGGATCGATACGACCCTGCGCGGCGAGTTCGTTAAGATTGGTGGCGAATGTATCCAGCGGCTGTTTCGCGCTGTTGTCCTGCAGGTCGGATTCTGCGGGATTCTCGATGCTTTCCTCTGGCTGGTCATTGACCTTGGAAATGCCGTGCGAAATGTAGTTAATCACGTCGAGGCGCGTGATATCCAGTTTGTTCAGGAGATAGACGGCCTGCGACTCCTGCTCGCTGAAGATTGCCACCAGCACGTTGGCGCCATTGACCTCGTTCTTGTCCGACGACTGCACGTGAAATACCGCGCGCTGCAGGACGCGCTGAAAACCCAGCGTGGGTTGCGTCTCGCGCGTATCACCCGGTGCAAGCCTTGGCGTGGTTTCCTCGATAAAGGCGCCGACTTCCTGCTTGAGCTGTTCCACGTTGCCGCCGCAGGCGCGCAACACGTCCACCGCAGACGGGTTGCCAAGCAATGCATAAAGCAGGTGCTCCACGGTCATGAACTCGTGGTTTTTCTCCCGCGCTTCCTTGAAAGCCAGGTTCAGGGTAAATTCGAGTTCCTTGCTCAACATGTCAGCACCTCGCTAGCAATTGCCAACTAAACCTGTTCCATACTGCACAGCAGAGGATGCTGGTGGCGCTGTGCATATTCATTGACCTGCGCTACCTTGGTCTCGGCAATCTCGTAGGTGAAGATGCCGCAGACCCCCTTGCCCTGACTGTGCACCAGCAACATGACGCGTGTTGCCTTTTCGCGATCCATGCCGAATAATTTCTCCAGCAAGGACACGACGAATTCCATCGGTGTGAAATCGTCGTTCACGAGAAACACCTTGTACATCGACGGTTCCTTGAGTTCGGGTTTCGCTTCCTTGAGCGCCAACCCGTCGCCGTCGCGATGTTCCTGCTCGTTACTCATGGTTCCGGTTCCCGCCTGCCGTCTCCGGGCGACTGTTTATGACACGAGTATTTTACCACTCATTTCATAAACATACATGCCCGCATGACAGGTGTTCGACAGCGCGTCCAGACGCAAGTTGCGGAACCGGCCACCTGTGCCATGGATCGGCAAAAGCGATGTGAACTTGAAAACGGAGCCGCAACCGGACCATGCCGCAAAAATAGCCGCACACGGCCGTGTGCGGCTTGTAGCACGATGCCAGGCTCAGGCGTTGGCCAGGATGGCGCGGCCGAACTCGGAACAGCTGACTTTCGTGGCGCCCGGCATCAGTCGATGCAGGTCATAGGTGACGGTCTGTGCCGCGATTGTCGTGGACAGGCCCTTGATGATCATGTCGGCCGCCTCGTTCCAGCCCAGGTAACGCAGCATCATTTCCGCGGACAGTATCAGCGAGCTCGGGTTGACCTGGTCCTTGCCGGCATACCCCGGGGCGGTGCCATGGGTGGCCTCGTACATGGCGATGGTATCGGAAAGGTTTGCCCCGGGCGCCATGCCGATACCGCCGACCTGTGCGGCCAGTGCATCCGAAATATAGTCACCATTGAGATTGAGCGTGGCAATCACACTGTAATCCTTCGGGCGCAGCAGGATCTGCTGCAGGAAGGCATCGGCAATGACGTCCTTGACGACGATTTCATTACCGGTATTCGGGTTTTTGAATTTGCACCACGGCCCCCCGTCGATCTCGACGGCACCGAATTCCTCCTGCGCCAGTTCGTAACCCCAGCCCTTGAACGCACCCTCGGTGAATTTCATGATGTTGCCCTTGTGCACCAGCGTGACGGAAGGCCTGTCCTGGTCCACGGCATACTGCAGGGCCTTGCGCACCAGCCGCTTGCTGCCTTCCGATGACACCGGCTTGATGCCGATGCCGGAGGTGGCGGGGAAACGGATCTTGGTCACGCCCATTTCGTTCTGCAGGAAATCGATGACCTTTTTCACCTCCGGGCTACCGGCCTGCCACTCGATGCCGGCATAGATGTCTTCGGAATTCTCGCGGAATATGACCATGTTGGTGTGTTCCGGTGCCCGCAGCGGGCTGGGTGTGCCATCGAAGTAACGTATCGGGCGCTGGCACACGTACAGGTCCAGCTGCTGGCGCAGGGTCACGTTCAGGGAGCGGATGCCGCCGCCGACCGGCGTGGTGAGCGGTCCCTTGATGGACACACTGTACTCCCGGATGGCATCCAGGGTCTCGTCAGGCAGCCAGGTATCCGGACCGTACACGGCGTTGGCCTTTTCACCCGCGTAGATCTCCATCCATGCAATGGCACGCCTGCCGCCATAGGCCGCCTCGACCACCCCGTCGACCACATTGCGCATGACCGGTGTGATATCGATACCGATACCGTCACCCTCGATGAAGGGTATGACAGGCCGGTCCGGAACGCTGATCGAGTTGTCTGCGTTTACCGTGATCTTTTCACCCTCTTTGGGAATTACGATGTGTTTGTACGCCATGGATCAGTCCTGGTTTTGATTTACGGAAAAGAGCTCGAAAAAAAGCCCCTGCAACGGCAGGGGCTCTAATTTACTACATCTGCCAGCTTCTGGCAGGCTACTTGTTCCTACAGTTTTTCGCCGGAGGCCTGTATCAGGGCTTCCTCGATGGCGCCCGGGGAGCACATGATGTTCATGAAGGTCGCGCCGGATTCGCTGGCGACCATCGGCAGGTGCGGCCAGTTGATCGCGATGCGGAAACGCGCGAACAGTGCATAGGCGGTACCGTCGGAGACGACGATTTCATACGGCAGGTGCACAGTATGACGCGGCGTGCTCTTGTCGATGCGGCTCATGACGAATTCATCACCGCTGCAGTCGTCCGCATCCTTGCCCTTCAGGGCGACGCCGAACACGGTCTCGTCCTTGCCCGGGATGTCTATGCGGTAAACCTTGGCTGTTGACCCCTTGCCGGCGGCCAGTGAATCTTCCACGGCCTTCACCGCCTCGGCCTGGCTGTCATACTCGGCCAGCGTGCTGGGGTCGTCGAAGTACTCCATCATGACGGTGTAGTGAAACTTGCGCAGGTCGTCGGCCGTCAGGTTCTTCTCGGAACCGAAGTCCTTCTCTGCGCCGAGTGCGCCTTCCACCTGGGACCGGATGTCGGAAAGGTCACTGGCCATGCGGTAGGCGGCTGCCATGTAGACCGGGTTGGTGTAGGCAACCTCGGTGCTGTCGCCGTTCTTGGTCACCGAGACGCGCACCATCGCACCGTAGGCACCAAACTCCGACTTGGCGGCATGGTTCTTGAGGGCGTCATTGGTGACAACAATGATGTCGGCACCTGCGTAGGGAGAATATTCACCGACCACCTCGAAACCGGCGCCGGTCAGCTTGGACTTGACCTCGGAGGAGACTGATGCAACGTCGCCACTCGAAGTTCCGGCCAGAACAAATGGCATCAGGATATCACCAGCCAGGGCACTGCCTGCTGTCATTATGGATACGAATACTGCAAAAAGAGTTTTTCTTAGCAAGCCAGTCATTACCAATTCCTCCAAAACGTTTTTGTTAATTAAATTCGTAGTTGTTTACCGTTACAACAAGGCTATGAGATATTGCCTCAGGTTACTTCTGTAACTGTACCCCCATGAACGAGTTGTGAAGTATAGGGGAATGTTTGTTACAGTGCGAGCGCCAATTATTCAACATAATCAACCTATCTGACCACCACCATCAGCATAAGTTTGTTACCGTGCACAATTATTTTTTCATACTAAGCCATTGAAAATTATTCATGATCTGGAAACCGCATGTAACGGTGGCTGCTGTGCTGGAACAGGACGGGCGTTTCCTGCTGGTTCAGGAACGCGTGTCAGGCAAGTCCGTCTACAACCAGCCGGCGGGTCACCTGGAAGACAACGAGAGCCTGATCGATGCCGTGATTCGCGAGACCCGTGAGGAGAGCGGCTGGCAATTCGAACCGGAACGGATAACCGGGATCTACCGCTGGCGCCAGCCCGAGCAGCAGCAAACCTATCTCAGGGTCGTATTTGCCGGCCGCGGACTCGCGCATGATCCGGCCTGCACGCTGGACGACGGTATCGAAGGGACGGTCTGGCTGACTGCCGAGGAAATCCGCCGTCAGACCGACAGGTTACGCAGCCCGCTGGTGATGCGCTCCATCGATGACTACCTGGCCGGCGCCGACTTTCCGCTGACGCTGCTCGCCGACATTGACTAGCGCCCGGAAACCGGCAATACGCCAGTATTCAACGTAAATTACCCTACCCTGCGTGCTCAAGCCTGCCAACATGAAATGCACGACCGTAAATCCCGTATCCGTCGAGAATGAACCGGCCTGCTACACGGCGCGTTCAGCGGCATGAGCAGGGTCATCGTGGGTCTGTCGGGTGGTGTCGATTCAGCCGTGGCGGCGAAACTGCTGCTGGATGCCGGTCATGACGTGAGTGCCGTGTTTATGAAGAACTGGGACGATGACGACGATGCCGAATTCTGTCCCGCGGCGCAGGATCTCGCCGACGCACGTGACGTAGCGGCGCGCCTGGGCATCGAGCTGCAGACGGTCAGCTTCTCCGCACAATACTGGAACCGGGTGTTCGCGTTTTTCCTGGAAGAATGTGCGGCGGGACGCACGCCCAGCCCGGACATCATCTGCAACCGGGAGATCAAGTTCCGCGCCTTTCTCGACCACGCACTGCAACTCGGCGCCGATTGCATCGCTACCGGGCACTATGCGCGTATCGAGAAGCAGCCGGTGGTGCGTCTGCTCAAGGGCGTGGATGAACGCAAGGACCAGACTTATTTCCTGCATACCCTCGACCAGGAGCAACTGGCGGGCAGCCTGTTCCCGCTGGGCGGGCTATACAAGCAGGAGGTGCGGGCCATGGCACGGGCGGCGGGTTTCGCGAATCATGCCAAGAAGGACAGCACCGGTATCTGTTTCATCGGCGAACGGCGCTTCGATGAGTTCCTGGCCCGCTACCTAGCCGCCAACCCGGGCGACATCAGCACTCTGGACGGACAGACCATCGGCAGGCATCAGGGGCTGATGTTCTACACCATCGGCCAGCGCCAGGGACTCGGCATCGGCGGGCTGAAGCTATCCACCGGCGATCCGTGGTACGTGGCCGGCAAGGACATGGCCACCAACGTCCTGTACGTCGTGCAGGGTACCAACCACCCCGCCCTGTTCAGACCCGGCCTGCTGGCGAGCCAGGCGCACTGGATCGCCGGCACTTCGCCAGGTGCCGGCTTCGAGTGCACGGCACGCATCCGGCACCAGCAACCGGTACAGGCCTGCACCGTCCACGATGACGGCGACGGGGGCACTCGGGTAGAGTTCGCAGAACCGCAACGCGCCATTGCGCCGGGCCAGTCCGTGGTGTTCTATTCCGGTGACGAATGCCTGGGCGGCGCCATCATCGAGCAGGCACTGGACAACATATGAACACCGGGGACAATCGAACCACACGTGCCCGCACCATCGCGCTGGCCGGCCTGTTCCAGGCCGCCACCCTGGTGCGGCAAACCGGCCTGGGCAAGGTGCGCGACGAGGTCGCGACCCGCGCCAGTATCGGCAGCATTCTTAAAACCGACGCCACCTCTGTCGAAGACGTCTACGGCGGCATCGCCCCCCTGCGCACCGGACTGGAAACACTGTCCAGCCAACTGGGCAGTGACAGCGGGTTGCGCGACATGGAACTGACCGGGTACGCCATTACGCTGCTGCACCTGGAAAGAAAACTGTCACGGGACAAACCATTGCTGGAACGCATCACCAGCGCCATCCGGCAGCTCGCGATGCAGTCGCAGGACACAGACCTGCGCGACCCCGAGCTCATCGCGGAACTGGCTGAGCTCTACAGCCAGACCATCAGCACGCTGACGCCGCGCATCATGGTGCACGGCGATCCCGGGGTGCTGTCCGGCACCGCCACACGCAACATGATCCGCACCCTGCTGCTGGCCGGTATTCGCGCCGCGGTGTTGTGGCGCCAGTGCGGTGGCAACCGCCTGCGGCTTATTTTCGGGCGCAGGGGCATGCTGGAGTCCTGTGCCGGGTTGCTGCGCGAAGCGCGCCTGCACGGGGTGCTGTGAGCTCGCCATGCACAGATTCTGTGTATAATTGCCGCCGTTATCAGATTGCCCGGCCCGTTTGCAGGAGATTCCATGAATAACAGCTTCGATACCCGTGACACGCTCGTGGTCGGGGACCATTCCTATGAGATTTTCAGCCTGCGCAAGCTGACCGGCGCCGACGATGTAACGCGCCTGCCCAGTTCGCTGAAAATCCTGCTGGAGAACCTGCTGCGTTTCGAGGATGACCGAACCGTGACACGCAGCGATATCGAGGCCCTGATCAACTGGGATCCGCAGGCGGAACCGGATACCGAGATCGCGTTCCGGCCGGCGCGCGTGCTGATGCAGGATTTCACCGGCGTGCCGGCAGTGGTCGATCTGGCGGCCATGCGCGATGCGATGACGGCACTGGGCGGCGACCCGGACCGCATCAACCCGCTGCAACCTGCCGAGCTGGTAATCGACCATTCGGTGCAGGTGGACAGCTTCGGCTCCGGCAAGTCAATCGACCTCAACAGCGAGCTTGAATACCGCCGCAACCAGGAACGCTACAGTTTTCTCAAGTGGGGGCAAAAGGCCTTTTCCAACTTCAAGGTCGTGCCGCCCGATACCGGTATCGTGCACCAGGTCAATCTTGAATACCTGGCGAGAGCCGTTTTCCAAAACACACAGGGCGCCACAACCCAGGCCTACCCGGATACACTGGTCGGCACAGATTCGCACACCACCATGATCAACGGCCTCGGCGTACTGGGCTGGGGCGTGGGTGGTATCGAGGCGGAAGCGGCCATGCTCGGGCAGCCGATATCCATGCTCATTCCGCAGGTGGTCGGTTTTCGCCTGCACGGCAGTCTGCCCGAAGGCGCGACGGCGACCGACCTGGTGCTGACCGTGGTCGAGATCCTGCGCAAGGAAGGCGTGGTCGGCAAGTTCGTGGAATTTTTCGGTGACGGCCTCGACCACCTGTCACTGGCCGATCGCGCGACCATCGCCAACATGGCGCCGGAATACGGCGCGACCTGCGGGCTGTTCCCGGTCGACGCCGAGACACTCACCTACCTGCGCCTGACAGACCGCAGCGAGCAGCAGATTGCACTGGTCGAAGCCTACGCGCGCGAGCAGGGAATGTTCCGCGAGCCGGGTGTGCCGGATGCCACCTATACCAGGTCAGTTGAGCTGGATCTCGCCAGCGTGGTGCCGAGCCTGGCCGGTCCGAAGCGGCCGCAGGACCGTGTGCCGCTGTATGACGCCAGGCCGCGCTTCCTCGAGGCCCTGGCGGCGCTTAAGGCGGAACGCAACCTGAACAGCAGCGCAGTCACCACCACCCTCGACGGCCAGGAAGTCGAACTCGACGACGGTGCCGTGGTCATCGCGGCAATCACCTCCTGCACCAACACGTCGAACCCGTCGGTCATGATCGCGGCCGGCCTGGTGGCGCAGAAGGCCACGCAGCACGGCCTCGGCGTCAAGCCCTGGGTGAAGACCTCGCTGGCGCCCGGCTCGCGCGTGGTAACCGCCTACCTGGAACAGGCAGGCCTGATGCAGGCATTGCAGTCGCAGGGCTTCCACACCGTCGGTTATGGATGCACCACCTGCATCGGCAACTCAGGCCCGCTGCCGGAACCGGTTTCGAAGGCGATTCATGACGGTAACCTGTCGGTATGCGCAGTACTGTCCGGCAACCGCAATTTCGAGGGCCGTGTACATGCCGAGGTACGCATGAACTACCTGGCCTCGCCGCCGCTGGTGGTCGC
>DATKZN010000261.1:0-5784 GCA_035527955.1 Gammaproteobacteria bacterium | reverse complement strand
CCGCATGATCGCCGGCAAGACAGGCACCTTCCATGCTCAGGTCGTCGCTGAACACCAGGCCCTGAAATTTCAGCTCGCGGCGCAGGATGTCGCGGATCCAGATGCGTGAGTAACCGGCCGGTTGCTCATCGACCTGGGCGTATACCACGTGTGCCATCATCACCGCGGCCAGCCCGGCATCGATCAGGCGCCGGAACGGTACCAGGTCCCACTGTTCGATGTCCGCGAAGCGCCGCTCGTCGACCGGCAGATCGAGGTGCGAATCCGCCGCCACCGCGCCGTGACCCGGGAAGTGCTTGCCGGTCGCCGCCATGCCCGCGTCGTGCATGCCGGCCTGGTAGGCGGTTGCCAGGTCCGCGACGATCTCGGGGCGCCGGTGCAGGGCGCGGTTGCCGATGATGGTGGACACGCCGTAGTCGAGGTCGAGCACGGGCGCGAAACTGATATCCACGCCCACCGCACGCAATTCGCTGGCCATCAGCCAGCCGGTCACACGTGCCAGGTGTTTTGCGCGGGTACGATCCTTGTCATAAATCCGACCCAGGCAGGCGAGCGGCGGCAGCCGGGTGAAGCCCTCGCGAAAGCGCTGTACCCGACCGCCCTCCTGGTCAACCGCCACCAGCAGGTGCGGATCGCGCAGCGCGTGCATGTCATCGACCAGCGCCCTGACCTGCTGCGGCGATTCGAAATTGCGCGTGAACAGGATCACGCCGCCGACCGCCGGGTGGCGCAGCAGTTCGCGGTCCTCCGCGTCCAGCTCGCCGCCGGCCACATCGAGCATTAACGGTCCCAGTGTCATTCACGCAGTCCTGTGTCGTTGACCAGTCGGATATCGAGCCGGTCGCGCAGACGATCGCCGAGCAGGTTCACCGCGAGCACCACGGCCAGCATCGCCATGCCCGGCGCCAGCACCATGTGCGGCGCCACCAGCAGGTAGCGCGTGCCGTCACGGATCATCGCGCCCCACGAGGCCGCCGGCGGCTGCACGCCGAGCCCGAGGAAGGACAGGCCTGCCTCGGCGACGACCACGGCGGCGATGCCGAAGGTCGCCTCCACGATCAGCGGCGCCGCCATCAGCGGCAGCAGATGACGGTGCATGATACGCCAGCGGCTGCTGCCGAGGGCCTCGGCCGCCTGCACGTGCTCGCGGTGCTTCAGCGACAGCACCTGCGCGCGTGCCAGGCGTGCATAGCCTACCCAGCCGACGGTGGTGAGTGCAATGACCACGTTGTCGATACCCGGGCCAAGCAGGCCGGCCAGCGCGATGGCCAGCAGGATGCCGGGAAAGGCCAGGAAGATGTCCACCAGCTGTACCGCCACGCGGTCCCACCAGCCGCCGCGATAGGCCGTGGCGGTACCGAACAGCGTGCCGACCAGCAACGACAGACCGACCACCCACAGCGACACCAGGAACGAGGTGCGCGCCCCGACCGCCAGGCGCGCGCCGATATCGCGACCGAGGTCGTCGTAGCCGAGCACGGCCGCACGGCCGGGCGGATCGAGGATGTGTTCCAGCCGGATGTGATTGGGTGACAGCGGCAACAGGTCTGCGCACAGCGCCGTCAGCGCCCAGACGAGCAGGATCAGCAGCGGCAACCGCAGACGCATCAGGCGTGCGCCCCCAGGCGGATGCGCGGATCGATCCAGGCGTAGGCCAGGTCGGTCAGCAGGTTCACGATCACGTAGGTCAGGCTGATCAGCAACACGCAGGACTGTACCACCGGGTAGTCGCGCGACTGGATGGATTCGATCATCAGCAGGCCGATGCCCGGCCAGGAAAACACGGTCTCGGTGATTACCGCGCCGGCCAGCAGGGCACCGAGCTGCAGGCCGAGCAGCGTGATCACCGGCAGCAGGGCGTTGCGCAGGGCATGGTGCAGGATAACGCGCGCCGGCCCCATGCCCTTGGCACGCGCGGTGCGCAGGTAATCCTCGTGCAAGACCTCGAGCATGCTGCTGCGCACCATGCGCGACAGTACCGCGATCAGGCCGGTGCCGAGCGTGAGCGCCGGCAGCACCACCGCCGCCGGACCGCCCTGCCCGCTGACCGGAAACCAGCCCAGCCACAGCGAGAACACCAGGATCAGCAGCGGCCCGAGCCAGAAATTGGGAATGGAAATGCCGAGCAGCGAAATGCCCATCGCCACGCTGTCCCAGGCGGTATTGCGCCGGATGGCGGCGACGATGCCCAGCGGTAATGCCAGCAACACGGTCACGCACAGCGTCGCCAGCGCCAGCAGGCCGGTCGCCGGCAGGCGCTCCAGCAGCAGGTCCGTCACTGGCTGGCGCTGGTGGATGGATGTGCCGAGATCGAGCTGCAGCAGTCCGCCCAGATAGTCCAGGTACTGTGTCGCCAGTGGCTGGTCCAGCCCCAGCGCCGTGCGCAACGCCGTGCGGTCCGCCCCGGAGGCCGATTCGCCCAGCATAATCTCCACCGGGTCGCCCGGCACGAGGTGAATGAGCAGGAATACGATGCTGACCACCCCGAAGATCACGAGGCAGGCACCGAACAGCCGCTGGAGGAGATACGACAGCATCGCGCTGGAAGTATACCGGCTCGGACGATGCGGCGGGCACTGGCCTGCGGCGCATACGACCCGCGGGACCGGGACTGCCCCGGCAGTACAGGTTCAGGCAGGCGGCGCGGATCGTATGCTGGGACGCGTACGCAACCCTGCACTCGGTCCGGCAGCCGGCGCTAGAGCCCCGGCTCGCTGGCCGACTGGCCGGCGTGGAATTCCGTGTAGACATAGACCGGGATGTCAAGCTCGCCGAGGCGGTCCTGCACGACCGGCCAGACCTCGTCCCAGTCCAGTCCACCGACGCCCGTGGCAAGGCGTGGCAGGGCGATCGAGGTAAACGACTCGCTGGCTGCCATCTTCGCCAGTGCGCGCAGCGCATCACTGAGATGCTTCAGCGTCGCCTTGCCGGGACGTGCGCCGTGTCCGTAACCGCCTTCCTGGGTCAGCAGGTTCACGATACGCACGCCCTCCGCACCGCCCCACATCCAGGCCGCACCGGGATCCGGGTGATGCTGGTTGCACCAATGATGGTAATCCTTGTGCATGGCAGGATATTTTTCGTGCAGCGACAACGCGAGTCCCTGGTTCATGGGATCTTTCGGCGCCACGCCATGCGCTATCGCCTGTGCCCCGGAAAGCAGAATGTCACCTGAAACCTGATAGATCATAAGTCCTCTGTGCGATTGTGTTTCGTTAGTAAAATGCCCGACCCGGCCGGCGCAATCAAAGGCCCGCCTCCACCAGCCAGCGCAGCGCGAATTATAGAAGCCCGCAGAATCCGTACCTTGTTCCGGATCAATTGCAAAATTTGACCGCACCGGTAGGATCGGGCGCATGCAGACACGCCACGTCGACGTTTCCAAAATACGGCGCCCGGCCCGGCTCGCACACCATACGCCATGTCGGCTATCGTGACCATACAGAGTACCGGCGAACGCTTCACGGTGGCCGCTGGCGAGACCATCCTGCAGGCCGCGCTGCGCCAAGGCGTACAGTTACCCCATGGCTGCTACAATGGCGTCTGCGGCGCCTGCATCAGCCGGATCGTCAGCGGCGCGATCGACTACCCGGACGGTCCGCCCCTGGCACTGTTCGAGGAGGATGCCGGCAAGGGCCTGTGTTGCGTCGGACAGCCGCGCGGCGATCTGGTGATCGAACCCGAGTGCCTTGGCACTGACTGCGAGCCCTGGGAATAGCTGCACGCCGCAAACGCCGTCACACGATATGCACAATGGATAATGCGATGCCCGATACAAGCAGACCTGTGTTTGAAGGCAGGCTGGTCAACCTGTCAATTGATTCTGTTACCTTGCCGAACGGGGTCGCCGCAGAACTCGAGATCGTCCACCACCCGGGTGGCGCCGCCGTTGTGGCACTCGACGAGCACGACAAGGTCTGCCTGTTGTGGCAATACCGGCACGCCGGTGGCGGCTGGCTGTGGGAACTGCCCGCCGGCAAACTGGACCCGGGTGAAGCGCCGGACACCACGGCCTTGCGTGAACTGGAGGAAGAAGCCGGCATCCGGGCCGGACGGCTCGACCGTCTCGGCAGCATGATTACCACGCCCGGCTTCTGCAACGAGATCGTGCATCTGTTCCTCGCCCGCGACCTGGTGCGGGTGCCTGCCGCGCCGGAAGAGCAGGAACTGTTCGAGGTGCACTGGCTGCCTTTCGAGGTGGCGCTCGGGCAGGTCTATGACGGCACCATCCGCGATGCCAAGACCATGCTCGGACTGACGCTGTGCGCCAACCGGCTGTGAACAGCACGCGGGCAATTTTGCAAACGCGCCCGGCATGAACCACGCACTGCTGGAAGAGCTCCTGGCATTACAGCAACGCGATACCGATACCCGCAGCCGCCTGCTCGCCGAGGATCGCCTGTACGGCGACTACGCAGAGGAGATGCAGCAGGTCCATCGCGCCAATGCCGAACGGCTCGCGCACATCATCGCTGTCCACGGCTGGCCCGGACGTACCCTGGTCGGCACAGACGGCGCAGGCGCGGCCTGGCTCATCGCACAGCACGCCATCTGCACCCCGGACCTGCAGCGCGGCTTTCTCGCACACCTCGAGTCGGCCGTGGCGCAAGGCGAGGCCCCGCCACGCCAGCTGGCCTATCTGATGGACCGTATCCGCTTCAACGAGGAACGTCCGCAACGTTACGGCCTGGTGCTGGACTGGGACACCGACGGTCAGCTGAACTGCACGGTGGAAGACCCGGAGCATCTCGATGCACGCCGCGCCGCCATCGGCCTGCCCCCGTTTGCCGGGGACCTGGCACGGCATCGAGCGGCGGTCGCCGCGGAAGGCGGACATTGTCCGGAAGATTATGCGGCCTACCAGGCCCGCCGCCGCGCCTGGGCGCGCCATGTCGAGTGGGTCTAGCCACATGAGGCGCCGCTGTTCCCTGGCTACACGAAAAGCCGTAGAGTGGCGTCATGCCGGCAGGTACCCCCGTGACGGCCTGATGCATCGCGCCCGCATACCGACTCCTGCTGTAAGGATCACATGACATACGCCTTTCGCACTCTGCTGCTCCTGCTCGTGGCTACGCTGGCACTGGCAGGCTGCCAGCCCGGCCCGTCCTTTGAAGTCGTCGGCACGCTGGAATGGGACCGTGTCGAGCTCACCGCCGATGCGGCCGAGCCCATCCTGACCATCGCGGTACACGAGGGCGAGACCGTCACGGCCGGTCAACTCATCCTCAGCCTGGATGCACGGCGCGTCCAGGCGCAACTGGACCAGGCCCGCGCCCTGCTCGCCCAGCAGGAGGCGCGGCTGGCCGAGGTGCAGCGCGGACCGCGCGTCGAACTGATCACGCAGGCACGGGCACAGCTTGCCGGCGCCGAGGGCAGCCTGGCCAGCGCGCACAATGAGCTGGAGCGTGTGCGACCGCTGGTGGGCAAGAAACTGCTCAGTCCGCAGGACCTCGACAAGGCCCGGGCGAACTACGACACTGCGCTGGCCGCGCGCGATGCGGCACGTGCCGCACTGGCACAGCTCGAATCGGGCAGCACCCGGGAAGAACTGGACCAGGCGCTCGCGGCCCGTGATGCGGCGGCGGCGGCCGTACGTGTGCTGGAAGTGAGCCTGGAACGACTCGCGGTACACGCCCCGGCGGATGGGGTCATCGATGACCTGCCGCTGGAACCGGGCGAACGACCGCAGGCCGGTGCCGTGGTCGCGGTGCTGCTGGCAGGCCAGGCCCCGCATGCACGCATCTACCTGCCGGAACCCCTGCGCACGCAGGTGCATGTCGGCAG
>DATKZN010000260.1:0-2541 GCA_035527955.1 Gammaproteobacteria bacterium | reverse complement strand
TGTCAGTCGCACCCGATAACCAAAATCCATGCCCAGGCTGGCGGTCGGGAATACATCGGTGCCGGTGGCCGGGTCATACACTCCGGTATCGATCACGCCCAGTGTGGATTGATCGACCACTTCATAGCTGGTCGGGCTGGTAAACCGTATCACCACCGGGGGCGAGAGCGTGCCCGGCGGCGACTGGAAGGCCGGGTTGTCGATATCCGTGACTGTGCCGGAACTGATCTGGCCGGTACCGACATTTGCAATTGCTGCCGAAGTACGTACGGGTGCCGCCAGCGCCAGGTCACGCGGATCGCCGATGAGCAGCCCGATCCCGCCGGCACCGTCACGCACCGGTCGTATGGTATAAGTGTCACCGGCAACTGCGCCCGCACCGGGTGTAATGCTGATACCCTCCGCTACAAACGGGTCTGCGACTGTACCCGTCCCGCCGAGCGGCACATTCTGCCCGCTGCTCGCGCGCGTCAGGCTCCAGTTGCCGCCATCGAACTCAAGACGATAATCATCTGCAGTCAGCTGCGAAACATCGTCAAATGCAACCGTTGCACTGCCACTATTGCCGGCGTCTGCAACCAGCTGCGGACCGGCCACCGCAAAAATATCCTGGCCAAGCTGGCCGTTCAGGTTCATGCCGGAACGATGCTGTTCGTTCATGAAGGTGCCCAGCTCGATTGCGATACGGCCCAGCCCGTTGATTGCCGGATCAAGCACCTGTTTCCGGTACTGCAGCAGGCCACCCAGTTCACCACCATTTATAAGTTTGGTCACAACCACCGGTGGCTGCCCGCTTGCACCGATGACGATATCGGACTGGCCTGGATCATCAGGATTTGCCAGCACGCCCATGGTGCTCGCCTCGACTCCAAGCACCAGCGACTGGCCGCTGCCGATAAACACGTTCAGGGCACCGTCTTCCTGGGTGGTTGTCGTTAGCGAGACAAGCTCTGACAATTCCAGCACCAGCTGGTCTCGCGCATCCAGCAGGTCATTGGGCGGTTGGCCGCCGGCACTGCTGCGTGCCTCGATGATCTTCTGGTTGGTCGTGGCGATGGCGCCGGCCAGGTGGTTTATCTCCTGCGTCTTGCTGTCCATGCGGGCACTGAGATCGCGGCGATTGCCCTCCATCCAGTTGCTCAGACCCTGGAAGCTGCTTACCAGCGTTCCAGCCTCGCTCAGCATTACCTGGCGCGCCGCGGTCGATGTCGGATCGTTACTCACACCCTGCACTGCATCGAAAAAGGATCCCAGCACCGGGCCAAGGCCGGACGTGTCATCCGCGAGCAGGTTATCCAGATTACCGGCGAGCGTGGCGAGGGTTTTCTGTTCACTGTAGGAAGCGCTGCTGTTGCGCAGGCCATCGATGACAAACTGGTCGTAGTTCCTGCGGATCGTCGTAACGTCTACGCCCGCACCCATGAAACCGCTGCCCAGTCCCTGACCGGGACGGGACGCCAGTTCTACGCGCTGACGGCTGTAGCCCGGCGTATTGACGTTGGCAACATTATGGCCGACCGTATCCAGCGCCCGCTGGTAACTCAACAGCGCCGAACTCCCTATGCCCAACAAGCCGCTACTCATGGCTATTCCTCTTCCCTGATTCGCTCAAACGCCTGACTCAGCTCCCCGGCGGGTCCCTGGACAGTGCCAGCTGATCCGGGCGCAATTCGAGCGAATCGCGCCGCATGATGTCCCTGATCTTGTCCGCATACTGCGGGTCCGTCGCATACCCGGCCGACTCCAGGCCGTCCAGGTAGGCATCCGCATCCCCCGCCTGCTCCAGCACCTGCCGGTAGCGCGGGTTACTGCGCAAAAACTCGACATATCCCGATACTGCCTCATCCAGCGAGGTATAACTGCGGAATGTCGCACGCTTTTTAACGGCAGCACCACCCTCAAACTCAAGGGTCGGCACGCTCACCCTTTCCCCTGACCAGCGCGAATCCGCCTTGATGCCGAACAGGTTGAAGCTGCTGCGGCCATCCGGATGGCGGATGATTTTCTGCCCCCAGCCGGTTTCCAGCGCGGCCTGGGCCACAATCACACCCGGATGCACACCCAGTTCCGCCGCACCCCGTTCCGCGTATGGCATCAGGTCGCGAATGAATTCCTCCGGATCGTCCGGGCGCCAGTCACGTGTGGTGCCGGGTGCCTGGGTGCCCCCTTGCTTCGCGCTTGCCAGTTCGATCAGCGGGGTTGCCTGCACGTCGATATCCAGCAACGCACGATGCGCCCTGTTCATCGGCACCAGTGGCGCCGCGGATGACATGTAAGCCGGCGCAACCACCGGCGTTCCAGGCCGGGGCACAGGCTGCGGCACCGCTTCAGCGTCGCCACCCAGGTTCTTCACCAGCATATCGGCAATCCCGATGCCGCGACCCTTGACCATTTCAAGGGCCAGCTGGCGATCGTAGATGTCGCGGTAGAATTGTGACTGGTCACTGTCGAACAGGCCGTCGCCCGGACTGGCCTCGCGCATCGCCTTGAGCATGCTCTGGACGAACAGGGCCTCGAACTGGCGCGCGGTCTCGCGCAGCG
>DATKZN010000259.1:0-5030 GCA_035527955.1 Gammaproteobacteria bacterium | reverse complement strand
AGGACTTCGAAGGCGGCCTGGCGCTGGTTGCGGTTGGCCTCGGTCTGTTCGTTGCGCCAGGTGTTGTAGCCCAGGCTGGAAAGCGCGACCACCAGGCTGATCAGCGCCACCGCGTTGCGGCGCAGCTGCTCGAACACGCTGTTATTGTCTGCCGTCATGGCCGGTCTCCTTGCGGTCGGGCCGTTCAGCCCGGCAGGTAATAAACCGAGTGTTGTCGCTTCATGTTGCTGTATCTTCCGGACCGATCCAGAAAAACGGATTATGTGCGACCTCCCACAGGTGTCCGTCCGGGTCGGCGAAATACCCCGAGTACCCGCCCCAGAACACCGGCTGCCCCGGCTTGACCAGGGTGGCGCCGGCGCTGACCGCCTGCGCGAGCACGGCATCGACCTCGGCCTCGGCATGGACGTTGTGTGCCAGTGCGACGCCGCGGAAACCGCTGCCCGCGGCGGGGACGGTGGCGTCCTCGGCCAGTGCATCGTGACCGTACAGGCCCAGCCAGCTGCCGTTGAGAGTAAAGAAGGCCACCGCGGGCGGCGACTCCATTTGCGGAAAGCCGAGCCCGTCGCGGTAGAAACGCACGGCGCGTTCCAGATCGCGCACGCCGAGCGTGATCATGCTGATTCTGGGTTGCATGCAGTCTCCAGTCATGCTGCCACCGGGACGTTCCGGCACGGCAATTGGGCAAGCTGTTTACGGGTATTCGGGAAAGACCGGCAGTTCATCACCCGAACACGACCACTGCGCGCGCGAATCCCAGAAGATGCGCGCCTGCGGCTGTACGGGCGGCTCGCTATCGAGCGAACCGGCCGGTACCAGTACGCCGTCCAGCTCCGGTATCACACGCGGCATCGGGCTGCCGCACTGCGGGCAGAAACAGTTGCGGAACCGTTTCGCCTCCGGCACCTTGTAGCTGGCCAGCAGCTCGCCGCCGGCGATCCACTCGATGCTGTCCGCGGGTGTCACCAGCAGGTTACTGGCATGCCCGGTACCGGTCGCCTTGCGGCAGCGCGAGCAGTGGCAGTGATAGAAACGCAGCACCTCGCCCTTGATGATGTAGCGCAGCGCACCGCACAGACAGCTGCCACCTGCTTCAATATGCGACATGCAGGAATCCTCTACCGGGGTAAATGTGAAACTGATGTGGGCCGGCACAGCGCCTTGCCTGCGCATGCACCCCCTGTAACTGCGCCACCGGGCATGCAGTAACGCGGCAGGTGCCCGCAACGCCGGCACCGTGCCGGCCCGTGCTCATCGGCGCGGCTAGAGCCATTTCTTGCGCCTGAAATACACGAGCAGCAGCAAGGCTATCAGGATAAAGCCAACCCATATCACCGGGTATGCCCAGTGCCATTTGAGCTCCGGCATGTAGTCGAAGTTCATACCGTAAATCCCGGTGAGAAATGTCAGCGGAATGAATATGGATGCAAACACCGTCAGCACCTTCATGATCTCGTTCATGCGGTTGCTGATGGTGGAATTGTAGATATCGAGCAGTCCGGTCACCATGTCGCGGTAGGTATCGATGGCATCCGTTACCCGCAGCACATGGTCATGGATGTCGCGGAAATAGATGAGCGTGCCGTCGCCGATCAATGGCGAGTCGCTGCGCAGGATGCCGTTCAGCAGCTCCCGCAACGGTGAAACCGACCGGCGCATGAAGATCAGTTCGCGCCGGATACGCTGGATGCTCGCCAGTGTCCCGACACCGGGACTGGCCAGCAGGTCATCCTCGACCATCTCGACTATCTCGTCGAGATAGTCCTGCAGGGAAAGATACAGGTCGACAACCGTGTCGAGGATGGCATAGGCCAGGTAGTCGGCGCCCTGGTTTCTGAAGCGTCCCTTCTGGTTGCGCAGCCGGGCCTTGACCGGCTCGAAAATTTCGTCCTGTTTCTCCTTGAAGGTGAACACGTAGTCATTGAGTATCAGGATGCTGACCTGTTCGTAGTTGACCGACACGCCGTCCCCGGCCGGGTAGATCACCTTGAACACCAGGAACAGGTAATCGTCGTATTGTTCGAACTTGGGGCGTTGATGGGTATTCAGGATATCCTCGAGCACCAGTGGATGGATATCGAACTGCTGGCCGATGGCCTCGATCAGGTCAACGTTGATCAGTCCCTCGACATCCACCCAGGTGACCGAGTCTGTGTTCCGGTACCGGGTGATCTCCTCGATCGAGTGGGCGACATGCTCCTTGCAATGGTCCCCGGTGTAATCGATGACCGATGTCCTGGTTTCGGTTGCCAGCACCTCGCCGACGTGGACGAGTGTGCCGGGCGGCAGGCCGGACTTGCTGGACACACTGCTCGACGTTTCGGTCATGCACTGATACTCCGGTAATTGCACGGCTGGCCAACCCTTCCAGCCGCGGGAATGGCTGCGCCGCCGGTTGCGGCGACTGACAGTACTATATTTGCTGTTGACGGGCGTGGCAATTTTGCCGGCGCTGGCGGCAGCATCCGGCAGGCCGCCGGGCTAGCGCAACAACGGCAGGTAATGGTCGACCAGCAGGATGGCGAAGATCGCCATGAGATACCAGATGGAATAGCCGAAGGTCTTCATGGCGACGTCCTTGCCCTGCATAAGCTGGATCGCATAGCGCAGGAAGCCGATACCCAGCAACAGCGCGCCGGCCAGGTAGAAATAGCCGCTCATGTGCATGGCAAACGGCAGCACGCTCACCACCAGCAGCATGATGGTGTAGAGCAGGATCTGCAGTCGCGTGAACGGGATACCGTGCGTCACCGGCAGCATCGGGATATCCACCTTGGCATACTCGTCACGCCGGTGGATGGCCAGCGCCCAGAAGTGCGGCGGCGTCCAGATGAAAATGATCAGGAACAGCAGCAGCGCGTGCGGGTCCACCGTGTTGGTCAGCGCGGCCCACCCGAGCACCGGTGGCGCGGCACCGGCGGCACCGCCGATGACGATATTCTGCGGCGTCGCACGCTTCAGGTACATGGTGTAGACGATGGCGTAACCCACCAGCGAAAAAAATGTCAGCACCGCGGTCAGGGTGTTGATGAATACCACCAGGATCACCATCGACAGGGCCGCAAGCACCACGGCGAACACCAGGGCACCGGTCTGGCTGATCTCGCCCTGTGGCAGCGGACGCCGGCTGGTGCGCGTCATGTGTGCATCCTCGCGCGCGTCCAGCACGTGATTGATCGCCGCGGCCGCGGAGGCCGCCATGCCGATACCGAGGTTGCCCAACAGCAGTACGTCCCAGGGCACCATGCCGGGCGGCAGGGTGGCGAGGAACATGCCGACCATGGCGGTGAACACGATCAGTGCAACCACCTTCAGCTTGCACAGGCCCAGATAGCTTTTTACCAGCTTCATCATGGACGTATCTTCAGCCGATCCTCGAGAATTTCAGCAGCTTGCGCAGATCCTTGAGCATGCCGGCAGGATCGGCGCCCGGCCCGTAGTACATCATGAGATTGCCGAGCGGATCGATGAAGTACACACGTTCGGCCGTTTCCAAACCGGCACCGTCGATGTCAAAGAACGGTGCGATCTGCCCGGCCTGCGCAGTTGACATCGGTACCACGGTCAGACTGGGGTATTCTTCGGCGAGCAGCATGGCCAGCTCCTGCGGTACAGCGTCGCCCTGCAACAGGAACAGCGTCTGTACCCGCTTCATGTTCTCGTTCTGGGCAATCCTGATCTGGCGCATCCTGTACAGGCTGTCGATGCACGCCGCATCGCAGTCGGCATCGCCGATATACAGCAACGTCCACATACCCTGCAGGAAATCATTCAGCGGGCGCTCACCCGCCTGCAGGCCGGCCGGCATCTGCAGTGGCCGTGCCGGGTGCACCAGGCTGCCCTGGTTGGTCATGCCTTCCGGACGCCAGCCGCCATCGCCGCCCTGGTGCATAATCCAAGCGACGAAGGCTGGCGCCAGGAAGATCAGTCCGAGCACCACGAGCGCCTGCCGCGAGGACAGGAAGCCGCGCTGTCGCCACAGACTGCGCCGGGCCGCGGGCATAATCATCTCATCTTGCCTTTTCATTGCACATCCACACCGTCATTGCCAATTCGTTTCGTGTTCACGCCGACATAGATCAGCACCAGCACCAGTGCCAGCGTCAGCCATTGCATGGCATAGGCCCGGTGTTTGTCGGGCGTCACACCATACACCGGTTTCCAGTCGCGCAGGAAACCGTGCTCTGCATCCTTGTCCAGCAGGAGTATCACCGGCAGCAGTGGATAGCCCAGCAGCTGCTGCAGCTGTGCCAGCTCGGGCTGCTGCACCACGCGCGGCCAGCCGGCCTGCACCTCCTCCACGTCTGCCAGCCGGAAGTTCTTTTCCGGGGGCAGCTTGACCGTTGCCCGGATCATTGTTTCACCGGCCGCGCCCGGCAGCGCCGGCAGCTTGCTGCGGTCCGGATCGGCCGGCACCCAGCCGCGGTTGACCAGCACTGCCATACCGCCGGCGGACGGGCGCAACGGGGTCAGCGCCTCGTAGCCCGGATGACCCTGCCAGGTACGGTTGTCCAGCAGCAGCTGGTGCGCGAGATCGTAGCGTCCCGTCACGGTCACCGGCCGGTACTGGGCCGACTCCGTGACCGGCAGCAACGCCTGCAGGCTGACGGCAGGCAGCCCGGCACGCGCAGCATTGGCATCGACCATTCCCTGTTTCCAGTCCGCACGCTGCAGCTGCCAGACGCCGAGCCCGACCATCAGGGGCAACAGCACCAGCGTGGCCAGCGTGGGCCCGAGCCCGGGCCGGAAGCTGAAGGCACCGAGTCTCATCGAACCGCCTGATTTGATATACTGCCGTCCATATCCTTCAAACCCGGTTTTCTGTCATGGCCACAAAAATCATCGTTGTCCTGTTCCTGTTCATCATCATTGGCAGCCTGTTCAGCGGCCTGTTCTACCTCGTCAAGGACAAGGGCACCTCCGAGCGTACCGTGCGTGCGCTGACCGTACGCATCAGCCTGTCGGTGCTGTTGTTCGTGCTGCTGATGCTGGGTTACGCCACCGGCCTGCTGCAACCGCACGGGGTTATG
>DATKZN010000258.1:0-2687 GCA_035527955.1 Gammaproteobacteria bacterium | reverse complement strand
CGGCGCCGGTAACTATCGGGGAATTTATCCAGGGTATTGAGCACGTGGTTGGGTGCGGTGGTTCCCAGGCCGCATTGACTGGTCTGCCGCATCAGTTTCCCGATACCGCGCATCTCCTGCAGGTCGAACTCGCTGGCCCGGCCGGCGCAGACCTTGTCGACCAGATCACGCAGCAGCACACCGCCCACCCGGCAGGGGGTGCAGAAACCGCAGCTTTCATGGGCAAAGAAGTGCGCAAAATTGCACACCATGTCGAGCATGTCGCGCGCGGCGTTGAATACCATGAACGAGCCGCCGGTCGAGACATCCTCGAAGGCCAGTACCCGGTCGAATTCCGCTGCCGCTATGGTGGTCCCGGCAGCGCCGGCAACCTGTACCGCCTGGACATCCACGGCGCCGCAATCCTGCAAAACCTGCCTGATGCTCACCCCGAAAGGATATTCGTAGATACCGGGGCGCTCGCAGTCACCGCTGATGCTCAGCAGCTTGGTACCGGTGGATTCGGCCGTGCCCGTTGCGGTCATCCAGGCGGCACCATGTACCGCGATGGCGGAAGCCTTCATAAAGGTTTCCACGTTGTTGACCACGGTCGGCTGTCCGCGGAAGCCATGTGTCACCGGAAACGGCGGCCGGACGCGTGCAATGCCACGCTTGCCTTCCAGGGATTCGAGCAGCGCCGATTCCTCACCGCAAATATAGGCACCGGCACCCATGTGGATCTCGATATCGAAGTCGAAACCCGCCCTGCCCTGTATCGCCGCGCCCAGCAGGCCCGCCTCGCGGCGCCGCGCCAGCACCGCTTCCAGCGGTTCGCGCAGGTAGCGGTATTCGCCGCGCAGGTAGAGATAGCCCTGGCGCGCCCCGACTATGCCGGCGCACAGCGTCATGCCCTCGAACATCTGGTCGGCGTAACTGCCGAGCAGGATGCGGTCCTTGAAGGTGCCGGGCTCGCCCTCATCGGCATTGCAGACGACGTAGCGTTCCGTGGCCTCTGCAGCGCGGCACAGGCGCCACTTGGTCGCGGTCCTGAAGCCGGCGCCGCCACGGCCGCGCAGGCCGGAACGCTCCAGGTCATCGAGCAGTCTGTCAGCCCCCTGCAGGGACAGGGCCTGCAAGGCCGCACCCTCACTGATGGTATCCGTCAGCAGGCGATCACGGCGCTGGATGTTGTCCGTCACCTGGAAGAATTCCGCTGGCCAGTCCGCCACCGGGGTAGCCGCCTCGACCAGGCCCGCGATCGTATCGATGCGCGCCGCGTCCAGCCGGGCGACCGTCCAGCCGTTCACCAGCATCGCCGGCCCCTGGTCGCAGATTCCGGTACAGGAGGTAGTATCGATGGTCACGCGCCCGTCACCCCGCGGGATGCCCTTGCCCACGCCCAGCCGTTCGCACAACCGCTGCAACAATTCACGGCTGCCCAGCATGTGGTCTGTGATGTTGTCGCTGAACAGAATATCGAACTCACCGCGCGGCGTCGTGTGCAGGAAACTGTAGTAATCGATCACCCCGGTAATCCGTGCGGGAGGCATATCCAGCCGGACGGCGAGCTGTTCGACGGCACGCGCCGGTATGCAGGAATAGCGATACTGAATTTCATAGAGGTACTGCAGCAACTGCCCGGGGTCGGCAGGGCCGCTGCCGGTCAGTTGCCCGATGAAAGTCTCGAGAGAGTCGAACTTGTCCATGTTACCGGCTCGGATGGTTGCGGCGGGGTTGGCGGGATATGGCGACATTCATTTGCAATAGGCAATAATCAGGCCGGCTGTTGCGGGCATATCCTACAGCGGGTCGCGTGCAGGCTGCAACGGGAATTACGCGGCATTCTGCCTCGCAGTACCTGCGGGATATTGGGTTTGCCGGCCCGGCATGGCTGTAAATCATACTCTCCGCAGCGCATGCCTTCAGTCTGCCGGTCGGCCTTTTCCTGCAAACTTCATCAAATCGTAATATTCGGGACTCGCACCAATATAAAACGGTGGATACATTCCGCGCCCCGTCGCGGGGCAATCTGTTAGAATGGCGACGTCAGGAACAAGGCACCTCCGCCACGCAGCGTTCCCGCCGGCAATACCTGCATGACACGAGACGTGAAGCACTTCCCAGAGAACCATGACAAGCCAGTCCGAACAGGCCGCCATCGAACTTCGCGTTGACTGGGAGCACCGGGATGTGCGGCATTGCAACCGCCAGCATTTCGGGAAGTTCAACTTCTGGCGCGACCTCTTGCCTGGCGCCCTCTCGACCAAACTGCCCGACAGTGATGGCGAGTGGGTTAGCGAACAATTTCCCGCGGGTGAACTGGTGCCGCCCTACAGCGAGCGCAATATTCATCGGGTGAAGATCAGCGACCTGCGCCTGCAGCGCAAAAATGGCCCGCCCATCACCCTGCATCCCGGCCGGCACTACCCGCGCTATATTGCCGCCGGTACGTCAGATATCTTCGCCGGCAATATCCTCCCCATGCGAATTCTGGAGATGGATGCAGCCACGGTTACGATCGACCTCAACCATCCCCTCTCCCGCGCACCACTCAGCGTCGCAGCACGCGTTCACCGGCGCGACGGTATTGCCGACGAGCATGGCGGGCGCTGCAATGATGTGGTGATGGACATCCTCGATGCCGGTGCCGGACTGGAGGCGCTGCATGCGCCAGGTTCGACGGACTTTTTCAGCGGGAGCGCATTTGA
>DATKZN010000257.1:0-9193 GCA_035527955.1 Gammaproteobacteria bacterium | reverse complement strand
CCTTGATCAGGGAGTCGGGTGGTTGCATGGCGGGATTATACGGGATGGAACAGAGCGGAACAGCGCCCGTCCTGCCGGCGACACTGTCACGTTATCGCAGCTGAGCGGTGGGGCGCGCACCGGCAACCTGTAACAGGCCATCGTAATTGCCGTCGCTGGCCAACCGGTAGCCCGTGATGGTGTTGCGGGCGGCATAGACATGATCCTCGTACCACAGCGGGACGTACGGGAGCTGTTCCAGCAGGCGCGCCTGCACGGCACGGTAGCCCGCGCCCTGCTCCGCCAGCGTGGCACCCAGCTCCGCCTGTTCGATGAGCCGGTCGACGGCGGCATCGGCAAAGCGTCCGCGATTGGCACCCGCAGGCGGCAGCGAACTGCTGTGAAAGGCATAACGGAAGATATCCGGCGTCTTGATGCCGACCCACATCAGGCTGTACATCTGGAAATTGCCGGCCTTGATGTCACCGAAAAACGTACCCCAGTCGTAGCTGCTCAGATGCATACGGATACCGACCTCGGCCAGCTGTTGCTGAATGATGGTGGCAATGCGCAGGCGCACCGGGTCGGTGGAGGTCTTGTAGTCGAGCACCAATGGCCGCTCCCCGGTATAGCCGGCCTCCCGCAACAGCGCACGTGCACGTTCCGGATCATAGTCCAGCGGCCGCAGTTGTGCGTTGCCGGCCCAGTGCTCCGGCGGCAGCAGCGCCGCGGCTGGCCGCGCCGCGCCGCCCAGCACGTAGCGGACAATGGCATCGCGATCGATGGCATGGGCAACCGCGCGCCGGACCGCCAGTTTGCCGGTCACCGGTGACGCCAGGTTGAAACCGAGGTAGGCGAAGTTGCTGCCCGGGCCGCGCACCACATCGATGTCCGGCTGTCGTTCCAGGTAGCGCAGCAGTTCGGCCGGCAGGTCGTTCTGCAGCAGGTCGATCTCGCCGCGCAGCAATTTCAGGACGCGCACGGTGGGGTCGCCGATGCGCAGGAACTCGAAACGCTGGCGATCGGTGCGTCGTTCCAGCTGCAGGCGCCCCGGTTCCGGCCAGCCGGTGAAGCGGAACGGGCCGCTGCCGAGCGGGGCCTTGTGGAACGGGGTACCGGCGTCGATGCCGCGCGCCGGCAGGATGCCGATCACCAGGTAGCCCGGAAACAGCGGATCGGCGCGATCCAGCAGGAAATCCAGCGTGTCGTCGTCGACCACCCGGATGTCGTCGATCAGTTGCAGCGTGCCGGCATGCGGTGACTCGCTGTCCGGTGCCAGTATCGAACGGTAGGTCGCCGCGACGTCGGCTGCCAGCAACGGCGTGCCGTCGTGGAAGGTATCGCGCCGGGGGTCCAGGTGAAAGCGGTAATGGCGCGGGGTGAGTTGCTCCCAGTGCGCCAGCGCGGCGATCGGGCGCACCTGGTCATCGAAGTCTACCAGGCGCCGGTACAACAGACGGTTGATGCGCGCCGAGGTCGCATCGGTGGCATAGCGCGGATCCAGATTGGCCGGGCTACTGGCCAGGCCAAAGCGGATGACATCATCCGGCGCCGGGGTACAGGCGGCCACCAGCAGCAGTGCCAGCACCAGTACCGGCAGACGCAGCAGCCGGAAACATACGCTAGCGGGAGGCATCCGCCTGGCCAAGCTCCATGCGCAGGCGCACCCGCAGGCGTCGAAAGGTCACCGGGTCAAGCATGTCAGGCAGGATTACCAGCTGCCGGCGCAGACGGCTGCCGGTGCGGAGGTGCAGGATCACCAGCCACGGCTGCACAAAGGCCGTCCGGCACAGGGTCGCGCGGCGCATTGCACCGTCCTGCAGTTGCAGGTGACAGGTCCCGTCACCGTCCCAGGTCAGGGAGTGAATGCACCCCGGCGCCGCACGGCTGGCCTGACGCGGCCAGTGCCAGGCGAGGCTGGCCAGGATGCCGGTTGCGATGAGCAGCATGGCCGGCATCGGTAACGTCGTAAACGGCAGCTGCAGGGCGGCTGCCGCATGCACCAGCAGCAGCCAGGCTGCCATGCGGCGTGAAGCCCCCAACTCAAGACGCAGCGGCGTTGCGTATTTCCCGGACAAGGTTCGCGATATCCCGGTCGACCGGCGTCATGCGCCCCATCAGCAATTCCAGCAGCACGCCGTCCGCATAGCCGAGCAGCGTATCGAAGCTGCGTCGTCCGTTTGCATCCAGCGCAGCGCAGCGCGTGACCATGAAGGCGTGCAGCAACTCGTCGAGTTCGCGCATGCCGCGGCGACATTGCCAGGCCAGCCGGTTGTATTCGGCCGTCGTGCAATCAAGGGTCGGCATCAGGTGGCCCGCCGGATCATCAGTTCCTTGATGCGCCCGATGGCGCGCGTCGGGTTCAGGCCCTTGGGGCAGACCTCGACGCAGTTCATGATGGTGTGGCAGCGAAACAGCTTGAATGGACCGTCCAGGCTGGCGAGCCGTTCGTCGGTGGCCTGGTCGCGGCTGTCGGCGAGGAAACGCCAGGCCTGCAGCAGCGCCGCCGGACCGAGGAACTTGTCCGGGTTCCACCAGAACGACGGACAGGAGGTGGAACAGCAGCCGCACAGGATGCATTCGTACAGGCCGTCCAGTTGTTCGCGTTGCTCCGGCGACTGCAGCCGCTCCACCTCCGGCACCGGATCCTTATTGATCAGGTAGGGATCGACGGCACGGTACTGGTGGTAGAACTGCTGCATGTCGACAATGAGGTCGCGGATGACAGGCAGGCCCGGCATCGGCCGGATGTCGATCGGCGTGCGCAGCGAGAACAGCGGTGTTATGCAGGCCAGCAGGTTGCGCCCGTTCACGTTCATGCCGTCCGAACCGCACACCCCCTCCCCGCAGGAGCGCCGGAAACCGAGTGTCTCGTCCTGCGTCTTGAGCAGGAGCAGCGCGTCCAGCAGCATCATGTCACGGTTGACCTGGCTGTCGTCCAGCTCGAAGTCCTGTACGTACGGCTTCCGGTCTGTCTCCGGGTTGTAGCGATAGATGGTCAGCTTCATATCATGCGCTCGTTCAGTAGGTCCGCGGCCTGGGCGGGAACGTGTCCACCGTCAGCGGTTTCATACGTACCGGCTTGTAGTCGATGACGTTGCCCCGCTTGTGATACAGGCTGTGGCGCAGCCAGTTGACGTCGTCGCGCTCCGGGTGATCAATGCGCGAATGCGCGCCCCGGCTTTCCTTGCGCTGCAACGCTGACATGATGGTGGCAATCGCCACGTCCATCAGGTTCTCCAGCTCCAGCGCCTCGATGCGCGCGGTATTGAATACCTGGCTGTGATCGCGCAGCCGCACGTCCGGCAAACGCGCCTGCAGCGCCAGCATCTTCTCCACACCTTCACTAAGTACCTGTTCCGTGCGGAACACGCCACAGTGTTCTTCCATGGTGCGTGTCAGTTCCCTGCGCAAGGTATCGACGGATTCACCCTCGCCCTGTTGTTCCCAGCGTGCCAGCCTTGCCAGCGCCGGTTCAGCACCTCGTCCCGGAACGGCCGGTGATAGCGGTTTTCGCCGAGGTATTCGATGATGCGGTTGCCGGCAGCGCGGCCGAAGACGATGATGTCGAGCAGCGAGTTACCGCCCAGGCGGTTGCCACCGTGCACGGACACGCAGGCGCATTCACCTGCCGCGTAAAGGCCCGGCAACGGCTCCTCCGGGCCCTGGTCGATCGGCGCCACCACCTCACCGTAACGGTTGGTCGGGATGCCGCCCATGGTGTAGTGCGCGGTCGGGAACACCGGCACCGGCTCCACGCACATGTCCACGCCGGCGAAGGTCAGAGCCATATCGCGAATTGCCGGCAGGCGCTTCTTGATCATCTCGCTGTCGAGGTGATGCAGCTGCAGCAGCACGTGATCCCGGTTCGGGCCACAGCCGCGACCCTCGCGCACCTCGGTCACGATGGCGCGGCTGACCACATCGCGGCTGGCCAGGTCCAGCGCGTGCGGGGCATAGCGTTCCATGAAACGCTCGCCTTCACTGTTGACCAGGAAGCCGCCCTCACCGCGCGCGCCCTCGCTGAGCAGCATGCCCTTGCCGGCGATGCCGGTGGGATGAAACTGGAAGAATTCCATGTCCTGCAGCGGCACGCCGGCGCGCAGCGCCATGGCCATACCGTCGCCGGTGTTGATAAGGGCATTGGTGTTGGTGCGGAAGATCTGCCCGGCACCGCCGGTGGCAATCAGCGTGGTACGCGCCGCGATCATCAGCTTTTCGCCGGTCGCGATATCCAGCACCAGGGCGCCGAGGATGAAACCCTCATGGTCGGCGATCAGGTCGATGGCGAAGTATTCGTCGAAGAAATGCGTGCGTGCACGGATATTCTGCTGGTACAGGGCCTGCAGGATGGCGTGCCCGGTCCGGTCCGCCGCAGCGCAGGTGCGTGCCGCCTGCTCGCCACCGAAGTTCATGCTCTGGCCGCCGAACTGGCGCTGGTAGATGGTGCCGTTGTCGAGTCGCGAGAACGGTACGCCGAAGTGCTCGAGGTCATATACCGCTTGCGGTGCGGTGCGACACATGTACTCGATGGCATCCTGGTCGCCCAGGTAGTCGCTGCCCTTGACGGTATCGAACATGTGCCAGTGCCAGTTGTCCGGCCGCACGTTGGCCAGCGCGGCGTTGACGCCGCCCTGCGCGGCAACGGTATGCGAACGCGTCGGGAAAACCTTGGAGACTACGGCGACATGCGCATCGGCCTGTGACAGTTGCAGTGCGGCACGCAGCCCGCCGCCACCGGCACCGATAATCAGGGTATCGAACTGGCGACGCGGAATCGTCATGTTCAGCTGCTGATCACGATCAGGATGCGCATGGCCCAGAAGCCGCAGCCGATCAGCAGAAAGGCCACCAGGGTCAGTACCACCAGGCGCAGTCCCAGGTGGTGTATATAGTCCAGCGTCACGTCGCGCAAGCCGACCCAGCCATGGATCAGCAACGCCAGGATAAAACCCGCGCCGGCGATGGACACCACCGGGCTGGCGACCCAGCCGTGCCAGGCAACGTAGTCCAGATGCGGGTTGAGCCAGAAATGAGCCAGCACGTAGAGCAGGAACACACCCAGGTAGATGGCGCTGACACGCTGCAGCAGCCAGGTTCGCAGGCCGTCAGCGCGATGGCTCACAGCACCCACCCGAGGTACAGCAGCGTGGCCGCCACGCCGGCGATATTCACCAGCCACGCCGAGGCGCGCGCCTGGCGCAGGCCGACGCCTGCCTCGATGTCGATCAGCAGGTAGCGCACGCCGGAGAACAGGTGGTGAAACATCGACCAGGCGATGAGAGCGGAACCGAACCTGAACCCGGTCGATTGCAGCCAGGCCGTTGCCCGGCTGAAACCGTCGGCATCCTGCAGCGACAGGTCCAGCAGGTATACCAGAAAGGGAAATGAGAGAGTCAGCAGCACACCGGAGACGCGATGTGCAAACGAGGTCACCGCGCCAACCGGAAAACTTATCCGGAAAAGATTCAGGTAGACTGGAGCGGGGCGCCGTGTGGTCATGTGTCGGGTTCAATGGCCTGCCGGATTTATACCATTGCAGCGGCAGGAACACCAGCCGGGCCCCGCCTGCCGTGTACTGACAGGCATGCGGCCATGGTCTAGAATCCAATCCCTGTTGACTGCTGCGGAGCTGTGATGAAAGCTGAATGGAAAGCCTTTCTCGAGGATGCCGGCGCCGAGTTCGACGGCGAACGGGTCGCTCATTTCGGCAACCCCGAACGGGAGCGGGAAGTCGGGCTCAGCGGGTTGGTATTCGCGGACCTCGAGTACATGGGTGTCATCGCCGTGCACGGCAGCGATGCCGGAACCTTCCTCCAGTCCCAGCTCAGTAACGATATCCGCGCACTGGATGAAGGCCGTAGCCAGCTGAACGCGTTCTGCACTCCCAAGGGCCGCATGCTCGGCCTCATGCGCATCTTCCGTACCGATGACGGTTACTACCTGCGGCTGCCTGCGGATACGCTGGAAGCCGTGCTTCAGCGCCTGCGCCTGTACGTGCTGCGCTCCAATGTTACGCTGGAAGACGCCAGCGACAATTTCCTGCGCATCGGCATCAGCGGCATGGACGCCGACAACGAAATTCGCGGCATAGCCGGTGCCTGCCCCGACACGGTCAACAGCGTAGCCCGGGCCGGGCCGCTGACTGTTATCCGGGTGCCGGCCGCGGAACCGCGCTTCGAGGTGTACGCCAGTTCGTTGCAGGCCGCACAGACGTTATGGGATGCACTCAATGTCCGCGGTGCGCCGGTCGGCGAACCCGTCTGGCGCCTGCTCGAGATCAGGAATGGCCTGCCGGTTGTGTTCACCGCCACTGCAGAACTTTTCGTGCCACAGATGGCCAACCTGCAGCTGGTCGATGGCGTCAGTTTCAAAAAAGGCTGCTACCCCGGACAGGAAATCGTTGCACGCATGCAGTATCTGGGGACCCTCAAACGCCGCATGTATCTGGGCCAGGTCGAGTACGACGGCCCTATAGCCCCCGGGGCCGAGCTGTATTCCGGCAGGGACGGCGACCAGGCGACCGGCCGCATCGTCGATGCCCAGCCCTATCCGGATGGCGGCCAGCTAGCGCTCGCCGTCCTGCAGATCCAGGCGGCCGATGCTGCGGATGTCTTTCTCGGCAGCCCCGCCGGCCCCGCCTTCGATATTCGACCGCTCCCCTACAGCTTCCCGGTGGAACAGACGGATTGAACCCCGGCCGCCGGCCGGTTGTCATATTCCGCAGGACGACAATAACCCAGCGGAGTGAATCCAAAATGAGCATGACAGGAATTCTGTCCCTTGCCGGACTGCTGGCCGTTTCCGCCTTTGCCGTGGCGCGATACGGCATGACCGCCCCGGCCGACAGCGTGGCATCCGGCGCACCCGACCCGGCACATACGGAACAGGCAGGCAACTACACCAAGCCCTCGGACGAGGAGTTGCGCGCCAGGCTGACGCCGCTGCAGTACGAGGTCACCCAGCAAGAGGCAACCGAGCGGGCCTTCCAGAATGAATACTGGGACAACAAGGTCGCGGGAATTTATGTCGACGTCGTATCCGGCGAGCCATTGTTCAGTTCCACGGACAAATTCAAGTCCGGTACCGGCTGGCCCAGTTTTACCCGGGCGATTGCCGATGACGCGCTGGTCCAGCATACCGATACGCGTTTTTTCATGAAACGCACCGAACTGAAGAGCCGGCAGGCGGGTTCACATCTCGGCCACCTGTTCAATGACGGCCCCCAGCCGACCGGCCAGCGCTACTGCATCAACTCCGCCTCGCTGCGTTTCATCCCGAAGGAAAAGCTGGCCGAGGAAGGCTACGGGGAATACCTGGAGCTGTTCGGGGACGGGAAGCCTGACGCAACAGGGCATTAGCGAGTGGCGTTTCCTCGCGCAGAGACACAGAGGCCGCGGAGTTACGCAGAGAAAAGACTTTCTCGCGCCAAGACGCCAAGGCGCAGAGAACTTTCTGAAATCAGCATGCTGGATGCGATGCCTCTGCGTATCGCATCATGCGCTGTTGAGTAAAGGATTCCTGCGCAGAGAGCAAAGAGAAAACCTGACCTCCCGGCTGCAGCTACTGTGTACAGGAGAGCTGCACCACGCTAATCCCTGAAGAACGTCCCCGGCAAAGCCGGGGACGCATTACGGATTTTCTCTGCGCCCTCTGCGTCTTTGCGCGAGATAGATTTACAGATTAGCCGTACACCGCGCGGGCCGCATCGACGGCCACGCCGGAGCGGATCGGGGCCTTCATGCCGGAGAGTACGGCATCCAGCGCGCCCAGGCAGAACAGCACATTGGTCTGGTTGCTGGCGTAGCCCATCAGGCCGACGCGCCAGATCTTGCCGGCCATGGCGCCGAGTCCCGCGCCGATTTCGAGATTGTATTCGTTGAGCAGGGCACTGCGTACGGCGGCCTCGTTGACACCCTCGGGAATCGACACTGCGTTCAGCTGCGGCAGGCGCTGTCCTTCCGGCACGACGAATTTCAGACCCATGGCCTCGAAACCCGCGCGCAGCGCATCATGGTTCTTGCGGTGACGCGCCCAGGAATTCTCGATGCCCTCTTCCTGCAGGATCACCAGTGCCTCGTGCAGTCCGTACAGCGTGTTGACCGGCGCGGTATGGTGATAGGCGCGCTTGGTACCGCCGCCCCAGTAACCGAGGATCAGGTTGAGGTCGAGGAACCAGCTCTGTACCTTGGTCTTGCGCGTGGTGATGGTCTCGACCGCTTGCTTGCTGAAGGTGACCGGCGACAGGCCGGGCACACAGGACAGGCACTTCTGGGTGCCGGAATACACGGCATCCAGCTGCCACTCATCGACCAGCAGCGGCGAACCGGCCAGCGAGGTCACGGTATCGGCGATCACCAGGCAGCCATGTTCATGCGCCAGTGACGACAGTGTCTTGGCATCCGAGATCGCGCCGGTGGAGGTCTCGGCATGCACGAAGGCCAGCACCTTGGCATCCGGGTTGGCCTTCAGCGCGGCCTCGACCTTTTCCGGATCGACGGCGACACCCCAGCTGTCCTCGACCATCACCGCGGTAGCGCCGCAGCGCTCGACGTTCTCCTTCATGCGGCCGCCGAACACGCCATTCTGGCACACGATAGCCTTGTCGCCCGGTTCGAGCAGGTTGACGAAGCACATTTCCATGCCCGCCGATCCCGGTGCGGATACCGGCATGGTGAGCTCGTTATTGGTATTGAAGGCGTAACGCAGCATGACCTTCATTTCGTCCATCATGGTGACGAACACCGGATCCAGGTGACCCAGGGTCGGGCGCGACATGGCCTCGAGAATGCGCGGGTTGACGTCGGATGGGCCCGGGCCCATCAGGGTGCGGGACGGCGGATGGAAGGACGTGATGCTCATGTCAGGCCTCTGTTTGCTTTTGTGGTCAGGGTGAAAAATTCAAAGCGGTGATTCTAGCATCTTCCAGGCATGCCCCGTACAGCCGCGCAAGGCGTGGATCGGGCGACGGACCAGGGTCCGATGCCTGTCTCCGGTGCTTGGCATTTATACAGGACATTCAGTGCGTAAGGACTGTTTCCTGTTGTGCATTCCGCAACCGTGTTCCGTTCCATGGTCAGCGGTACAGAAAACAGCGCACCGGGTGTCCGGGCGTGCCGTAGTCATCCGGGTAGGCACTGGCGCACTGCGGCATGGCGTCGGGACAGCGCGGGTGAAAATGGCAGCCCGTCGGCGGCCGCGCCGGTGACGGCAT
>DATKZN010000256.1:0-6392 GCA_035527955.1 Gammaproteobacteria bacterium | reverse complement strand
GAGCTGCAGCAGTACCGAGCACAGTGCATTTCCCGCGGCGGATTTGCAGGCGATGCCTTCGCGATCTGCAAGATGAAAGCACCGGGACTTGCTGCAAGTGCAGCGTCGTGAGTTGATGGCTTTTTCGAACACGCAGCGTCGTTCATTGACGGTGTTGTAGGTGTCCCTGTATTCCTTTTCTTCCATTCCGCGAGACTCGTTGTGCGACTATTTTTCCCATTCCCTGGCGATGGGTTCATCCCTGTGTTGAATCAGGCTCTTTTCCGCTTCGGGCTGGTCGGCGGCGAATATGATCTTGTAGATCTGGTTGTCTGCCAGGGGAGCTTCTGCGCGTAGTCGCTTCACTTCTGTTTTCGCGGTTTTGAAACTGTCGTATTCGCTGACAAGGCCGAGTGATCTTGAATTTTCCGATTTCTGGGTGGTGACGATGTAAATGTAGTAAGGCATGTGCGGCTCCCTGAACGGTATATTGCCACCGGATTATAGCAGTACGTGTCGGGCGGCATTATTCCTGCCCGGAACCGAATTCGTGCCGGCCGGTATGCAGTCGCTTGTATTTTCTTACCATGATGATGGTTTTCATCAGGGTGGGCATGTCGATCTTCTTCAGTCCCAGGCCGATGACGATCCGGCGCAGGATGTCGCCTGTCGGGGCGATCTCGATAAATTGCCGTTGCACCGCTGGTTTGTTTTCCTGTACCTGGCGTGCGTTGTAGCAGGTCAGGGTCATGACAGTAGCATCCCATATTACCTCGGCACCCTGAAACGTTCCCTGGAAGCGAATCCCTGCACAATCGTCCGAGGGGGCGCTGCTGTAGATGAAATCCGGCCCGCTGCGAACGAGCGCAGACTTGAATTCCGCGATCGTGACCGGTTCACGCATCGAGCAATACCGCTACAACCCGGATATTTCTCATGATGATGCAACCAGTACGCCGGTCGATACCGTTGTCGCTGTAGTCAAAGGTATAGGTACGTTGCAGGACGGGCCCCTCACTGCGAGACCAGGCCGGCCTGAGGGATTGCAGAGCTGCGGTGCCATCCAGAAACTGTATGCCCTGCTTTCGGCATGTGTCTATGGCGGTCGCTATCGCCTTGTCACGGCTGCTTTGGCCGACGTGCCAGAGCCAGATTAATACGAGCAAGGCAAGGATCACGCTCAGGGTGTACATGGCATATCGGGCATGGGGGATTCAACGAGAATACAGTGTTGTCCGGAGGAAGAACAGTGAGCGTTTGTACTCTTCGGCACCGGGGTGCGGGGAATAATTGCAATGCATACCGTCCGCGGTCACGCGGGCAAACGCGGGTTCAGGCGCTGACGGAGAGGAACGTGCCGGAGCGCTCGTGAAACCGCAAGGTGAGAAACTCCACGCCTGCTATAAACAGTTCGCCGGTCATGCTGCGGTTGCAGAATGTTACACGGCCGGTTGCTGACAGCGCGGAACAGCAAATGCGGATTACCTGGTTTTCGCGCAGCGGCAAGCGGCATTGCAGCTGCATGCCGTTCGGGGACAGGTCGCGAACCATGCCGGGCTGGCCATTGTCTTCGGTTGTCAGGTGGATGGTTACGGCCTCGCTGTGACAGATGCGCTCGATGGCGCGCTTTGAAGTATTGGCGAGCCGCAGGGCATTGGCGACTTCCAGCGGGGCGCTGCAGCCCTGGCAATTTCCAGGGCCGGCGTAGGTCGATGCGGCGGGTTTTGGTGTCTTGCAGAACGGACAGCATGACGGGTCTGCCACGAAGTGGCTGTCGAACGGATTGTCGGGAGGAGGCGTGGGCCCGTTCCCCGTGCGAGGTTGCGCGGATTTCCTGATTTTGCCGCGATCACCGAAGTATGCCTTGTCGTAGGCGCGGCGCCGGCCTGGATCCGATAGCACCTGGTAAGCCTCGTTCAGCAGGCTGGCATTCCACTCGTCACCGCCCAGGTCAGGATGCATCCTGAGTTTTTGCATCTGGGTGCGGTAGCTGGCCTTGATAATAGCCACCGGCGCATCCGGCTGGATGTGCAAAATGCGGTAATAGTTGCGGCGATTTTCCATAGGCTGCTGACCCTCTCCTGGTGTCGGTACCGGGGCTGTCCTGCAACTATCGTGCGCCTGAGAACTTTATTGAACCGGGGCAGGCTGTCCGATGCGGGTCAGTGGCGGAATGAGGCCGCCAATAAATTGGCCTTTGTTTTGCGCGGTGAGCATGTTTCGCGCCTGGCGGTGCGCACCTAAAGTTGTCGCCATGTCTTGCTGAATTAATGTAACTGTCTGTAATACAGATAGAATAATATTGACTGGCACCGTCGGTCGGGCCGTGTCCGGTGTTCTGGCGGACATGTCGAATTCGACTAAAGAATCCCCGGCTCGTGACGCTAAACCAGTCGGAGGCGGTGAATATCACACGGTAGTGATATATCCGCCAAATACAAACTGGGTCCAGGGAAGGGCACCAAAACCAGTTCTTGCCTGGACAATAAGGAGATTTACCATGGCACTTTCCGTCAATACCAACGTCATGTCGCTGTCTGCGCAGCGCAATCTGTCGCGCACCCAAACCGGTCTGGCGACCTCCATCGAGCGCCTGTCCTCCGGTCTGCGCGTCAACAGCGCCAAGGACGACGCCGCCGGTCTGGCTATTGCCACCCGTATCGATGCCCAGGTGCGTGGCCTGAACGTGGCTGTGCGCAATGCGGGTGATGCGATTTCCCTGGCCCAGACGGCTGAAGGCGGTCTTAGCGAAATCACCAATATGCTGCAGCGCATGCGTGAGCTGGCCGTGCAGTCGGCCAACTCCACCAACAGCAGCAGTGACCGTGCCAACCTGGATGCTGAATACCAGGCGCTGAACACGGAAATCACCCGCCAGGTCGGTGCGACCAGCTTCAACGGTATCGCCATTATCGGTGCCGGTGCCGGTGCCCAGGACTTCCAGGTCGGTGCTAATGCCAACGAGACCATCACGGTGACCACGGCTAACATGACCGCGGCCGCTGCCGGTGGCGACATCACCACGGCCGCTAACGCAACTACGGCGCTCGGAACTATCGACACGGCAATGGACCTGGTGACCACCAACCGCGCGTTATACGGTGCGACCCAGAACCGCTTCCAGTCGGTTATCAACAACCTGCAGGTGGCAGCCGAAAACCAGTCGGCGGCGAAGAGCCGCATCATGGACGCCGATTTCGCGATGGAAACGGCGAACCTGACGCGACTGCAGATCCTGCAGCAGGCCGGTACGGCGATGGTGGCCCAGGCCAACCAGGTGCCGCAGACAGTTCTCTCGCTGTTGCAGTAACGGGGTTAAGGGAGCTGCCGGGAAGGGACGCCCGGCAGCTCCCGCCTTTTATGGCAGGTGATTGATATGAATGATGCTATTTTACGGCTTTTGCCGCAGGTAGACGCAAGTGTTGCTTCTCGTTCATTTGATGCCCCGCTGCAGCCGGTACAGGTACCCGCAGTCGGCAAGCCGGAAGGCAATGACGCCCGGGAGGCGGGCGCGGACAACGATCGCAAGTTGCAGGAGCGGCTTGCGAAAGTGGCCGAGCGGCTGAACGGGCGCATGCAGGAGATGCAGCGCAGCCTGCGTTTCAGCGTGGACGATGACAGCGGGCGCGTCGTCGTAAAGGTTATGGATAAAAACACGGACGAGGTGATCAGGCAGATACCGTCCGAGCAAATGCTGGCCTTGATGAAACACATCAATGATGTCGATGGCCTGATATTCGATGACAGGGCCTGACCTGGCAAATGGCTAGAAGGGCGAAGAGTCAACAATCATGTTAACAGCTGCGGGTATCGGTTCAGGCCTGGATGTCGATTCCATCGTCACCCAGTTGATGGCGCTCGAGCGGCGGCCGCTGGTTGCCCTGCAACAGAAGAAGACCGATATCGATGCGCGCATCAGTGCCTATGGCAACCTGAAGAGCGCACTTTCCACATTCCAGAGCGCCATGAAAGAACTCAGCACGCCATCCGCGCTGAAGGTGTTCACGGCAGCATCCGGCGACGATGGCGTGTTTACCGCCTCTGCGACCAATACGGCCGCAGCCTCGACCTTCCAGATCGAAGTGTTGCGGACGGCAGAGCGCCACAAGTTTGCTTCCGCTGAATTCCTCGACACCGATGTCTTTGGCGGGAATAACAACGATGCGCTGACCATCCAGGTCGGCGCCAATGCGGCGGATATCATCAGTGTAGACCTGAGCATGGCCCAGACGCTCGGTGAAATTCGCGATGCCATCAATACCGACCCGGCCAACCCGGGCGTTAGCGCAACCATTATTTTCGGCAACAACGGCAACCAGAAACTGGTGCTGACGGCGGATGACAGTGGTGCAGCCAATGCACTGACGCTGACCTATTCAGGGGGTAACGGTAACGGTAACGGTAACGGTAACGGCGGTGGTACAAGTCCAGCCACCCTCGGCTTCCAGGAACTCAACCCTATTGGCGGTAACACCGCATTGCTGGATGCGGAAATAAGCGTCGATGGCTACACCGTCACCCGTGGTAATAATTCTATCGACGATGTCATCCAGGGCGTGACGCTGGACCTGCATGACGCGGTGCCGGGCACCGCCTTCACGCTGGATATCGAACGCGACATTAGCGCCGTCTCCGATTCCGTGCAGGCATTTGCCGATGCCTACAATAACATCCTGTCGACGATCCAGACCCTGCGTGACGGGGAGCTGGCGACGGACAGTGCGTTGTTTGCCGTCGAGCGGGGTTTGCGCAGCGTAATGAACTCCCCGGCGACCGGCCTTGCCAGTGGCCTGGGTTATCTGGGCGAGATCGGCCTGACGTTTTCCCGGGAAGGCATCCTCACAATGGATGCGACCGATGTTGAAAGCGCGCTGGTCACTGATTTCAATGCCGTGTCCGAGCTGTTTTCAACGGCCGGCCAGGGCTTCGCCAGCCGGCTGGATACACTGGTCGATGGCTGGCTTGACCTCGAAGGCCTGATCAAGGGGCGTACTGACGGGCTTGACAGCAGCAGGCGTCTGCTGGAGACGCGAGAGGCATCGCTCGAATATCGCATGACCCAGATCGAGGCGGGACTCTATGCTCAGTTCGCGCAGCTGGATACGCTGCTGGGGAGTTTGCAGGTAACCAGTGATTACCTGTCCCAGCAATTGCAGATGCTGCCGAACTTTAATAATTCCGGCGGCCGTTAACCGGCCCCGTGGTCGCAGAATCTGGCATCGAAAATGCATGTTGCTCCGGTGAGCGGTATGACCCGGGGCGATCACCAGGATTGCACAGTCAGGCAACGAAACTCATCGATAATACAAGGGAACGAGTCACTATGAAGAATCCGGCAGAGCAGGGTGGTGTTGGCCAGTACACGGCGGTTGGTACCCAGACCGGCGTAACCGAGGCATCGCCACATCGACTGATCCAGATGCTGCTCGACGGGGCGCTGGACAAGATTGCCAAGGCCAAGGGTGCAATGCGGCGCAAGCAGATTGAAGAAAAGGGCAGCAATATCACCAGTGCCGGTTCCATTGTGCTCGGCCTTCGCAGCAGCCTCGATATGGACGCCGGCGGGGAACTGGCCGCCAGTCTGGACAACCTGTATGACTACATGTTCCGCCGCCTGATGGACGCACACGTCAATAACGAAGAGGCGGCGCTGGATGAGGTTGCAAGCCTGTTGCGAGAAATCAAGCAGGGCTGGGATGCCATACCCCAGGAAACCATCAGTGGCGGGGAAATGGTCAAATCGATGGTAGGTACCTGAGCGGGCTGGCGGTCATGAATGCCACCGTGCGGCAACAGCTTGCCGGGTTGCTCGAACTCGCAAATCGTATGCAGGCCCGGGCCGCGGCCAGTGACTGGGATGAGGTTGCGCGACTCCGGGATAGATTTCAGCAGTGTGTCGAGGCACTGTTTGCGGGACAGGTACGCCGTGACGAAGCGTCGGCGCTGAGTGAAGTCATCGGACGTATCAGTGCGATCAACGACGGTGTAATTGCGCTGTGCCGTGATGCGCGCGATGCGCAAGGCCGCGATCTGGAAAACCTCAAACAGGGCCGCCGTGCAATCAGCAGTTACGCTGCCAACACCGGTTAAGACAATACAGGCGCGTTCAGCGCAGCGGTTCCGGCCCGGTTTCACGGGCCCAGACCAGCCAGCCGATATTCTTGAACTTTGCGATCGACAGCGCGCCGCGCCTGGCGCGATTGCTGTTTTCAGAGCCGGCGATGGCATCGCCGAGTTCCTCACGCGAGGCTTCGTAGATCTCGCTGGCCTCGTAGTCTTCGTCCAGGATGACCAGCAGCAAGGTGTCCCATTCGCCCTGGGTGTTGATCTGTCCAAGCCGCGCACCGCTCTTGCTGTCCTGTGCCATGACGCGCGACTTGATCTGGACCCGCTGCCCCTCACGATTGCCGGTG
>DATKZN010000255.1:0-6735 GCA_035527955.1 Gammaproteobacteria bacterium | reverse complement strand
CGCGCACCTTCTCCGCGGCCGCGTTGAAGATCTCCTGCTCGACGAGTTTGCGACCCTTCTGGATCGGAACCAGCGAGCCCATGTCCAGTTCGATCTCGGTCTCGGTCAGCACCGCATCGCGCAGCGGCACGCGATCCTTCGTGGTGCGAATGATCTCGATCAGCTCGTGCTTGGCGACGGCATTGCGGGTCTCGGAGCCGAGGATGTCGTCGAGACGGGACTGCGCCGAGCGCTCGTCGCGCAGCCGCAGGAAGTACTGGAGCGGATCGGTGATCCGCCAGCGGGCGAACAGGTCGACCGATATGTAGAGCTTGTCCTTGGTCGGCATATCCGACGGGTTGCCGTCCCACTCGAGCACCCGCTTGTCGATCGGATTGACCACCTGGATAAAGGGTACCTTGACCTTCAGGCCGGCGGCAGTCACCGGCGCGCCGACCGGTTTGCCGAACTGCGTGATGATCATTTGCTCGACCTCGCTCACCGTGTAGATCGAACTCATCAGGACATAGGTGACGATACCCAGCACCGCCAGTGTGACTAGTTGTCTGTTCATGGCTGAACCGCCGTCCGGGTGTCGAGATTGAGCAACGGCAGAATACTGCGTGTCTCTTCATCGACAATGATCTTGGAGCGTATGCCCGGCATGACATCCTGCAGGGTCTCGATATAGATCCGGCGCCGGGTCACTTCCGGGGCCTTGCTGTATTCCGCCAGCAGGGCATTGAACCGGGCGACGTCACCCTCCGCTTCGTTTATGCGCTTGAGACGGTAGCCGTCGGCTTCCCGGATGCGCTGGTCCTTCTCGCCCTCGGCCAGCGGTATCACCTTGTTGTAATCGCGTCGCGCCTCGTTGATCAGCTTCTCCTTTTCCTGCTGAGCCTGGTTGACCTCGTTGAACGATTCCTGCACCGGCTGGGGCGGGTTGATGTTCTTCAACTGCACCTGGTCGATGCTGATCCCCATGGCGTATTTGGTGGAGAGCGACTGCATCTTGGCCAGTGCCTCTGTTTCGATTTCCTGGCGGCCGATGGTGATCACCTCGTCAACGGTGCGATCGCCGACGACTTCCCGCATCACGGATTCCGATACGTAGCGCAGGGTTTCACTCGGCTCGCGGACCTCGAACAGGAATTTCACGGGATCCGAGATGCGGTATTGCACCACCCATTCAACCAGCGCGGCATTCAGGTCACCGGTCACCATCTCGGTTTCCCGCTTGCCGTCGCGCGCCCCCCCCTGGTACGGATCGCTGGCGCCCGGGGTCATGAAGCCGAATTCCTGCTTCAGCTGCCGCTTGACGGGAACGATGGTCGCCACATCGATGCCCAGTGGCAGCTTGAAATGCAGTCCCGGCTGAACGTCCTTGAGATACTTGCCGAAGCGTTGCACGACTGCGACCGAGTCGCTCGGCACGGTGTAATAGGCCGTCCATGCGCCCAGGCCGACCAGCGCAAGCAGCGCCAAGGCGATCATGCCGCGCCCGCCGCCGCCCGGCAGCATGTGCCCGAACTGCTCCTTCCCTTGCCGGATCAGGTCCCCGAGATCGGGGGGGGTGCCCCCGCTGCCCCAGGGGCCGCCCTGACCGCCGTTACCGTGTTGTGATGGCATCGGGATTCCTTCCGTTGTCTATGATAAAAGTCACGCCCTGAGGAACGATCATGCCTTCATTCTCGCCCCGTTCCATGGCTTGACGGTCGATATCTTGCCGTGTGCCCCGGGTCCGGTCGCCGGTGGCGGCCTTGTCCTGTGCTGGCTGCGTCGCGATGCTGTTCAATAGCTCGTGCCGAACGAAACATCGGTGGAGTTTGCGGGTGTGCGCAGGTTGGCAAGGCGGCTGCCCTGGGTAACCGGGCCGCCGGCAAACAGGCTATAGAGATATCTGTTCCCGCCCTGGGCGGCAAATTGTTTGTTAAGGGCCCGGGCCGTTGTCCTGGCAAATCTCGGCAGGCCGTGTTCGAGATACTGCTTGCGCAGGTAAGCAATCACGTCCCAGTGTTCGTCGGTCAGGCTGATACCTTCGTGCATTGCCAGCTTCGCGGATTTGTTCCGGTTCCAGCCCTGGTCGATGAGTTCCGCCAGTCGAATACCGGCGTACTGACTGGATGTTTCGGATTCCTGTGCATTGTTTATAAATTGTGTCATGGGTTTTTCCTGGATAAATGAAGCGTATTGCACAATGTGCTGGTCCCTGTCTGCAGCAAGTCGTACATAGCGACGGTGGCAAATCGGAGGCCGCGAGAAGCGGGAATGACGGGCAACAATGACGGCTTGGTCAATGTTGTGCGGCAGAGAGACTTGCAGGGTTACAGACCTGTTGCTTCACGAAGCATCCTCTCTTTACACCGTGAAAGCAAATCAATTGAACTGATATGGCTGGATATCACTAGCCCGTATTTCTCACCGGGCGGCTGTTGACGGACATAATGAATTGAAATCATGAAAGTGATACCCATTCAGCAACAAACAGTGTCTCATCGGGTGGTGCCTATCCCGGTGAGAAATGCGGGCTAGCTAAAAATCATGCCGGAAATCACAGGAAGCAGCATTGTTTGCGGGATACCGGTGGCATACCGCGCACAAAGTTTCTTTATTGAATCTTCCCCTGATTTAGTGGGTAACACATCAATTTAGACGAGACGCATTCCTTCTGATGGCAAGGTTGTTGGCCGAATGAATTCGGCCCTGCTGTAGGTCGAATTCATTCGACCAGCGGTGTTTCATCCGAGCAGGCGTGCTGCGGTGATATCCGTAAATAAAGGATGACGACCGCAGGTAACCGTGGTGATGCAATAGACTTGATGGTACAGGGAATGACGCGCCCTGCGCAATGCGTCACAGGACAGGGTGACCTCCTTGTCTCCAATGGCAATAACGGCTGTTGGTCGAATACCCGATAAAGCGCCGGGCACAAGTGAATTCGACCCTACAACGGTTATCTACCCACTCGATTTGGGGAAGAGCCTCTTTTTCAAGGTTCGGCAGACTGTTTTGTCGCAGCGCCTGATGATGGCCGGGATTCGGTGGCGATCGGGAATACCTTCAACTCAACTCCACCTCGACGTAGTGATCCCGGCGATCGTCCACGAGGGGAATTATACCCTGCGACCGCCCTGCACCGTCCACGGCGACACCATCTACTACAGCGCCGTCCAGCGTCACGCGACTCACGTGCTCCGGCGTTTCTCCAACACGCCTGACGGTGATCCGGTAGACCGTCTCGCGATAGCGGTAGTGGATTTTGTACGACTCCCAGTGGGCCGGGATACAGGGTGCAATGCGCAGATGGTCCACTTCCAGTTGCACGCCCAGTAACGTTTCCAGGGTCAGCCGGTACATCCACCCCGCCGCCCCGGTGTACCAGGTCCAGCCACCCCGGCCCGTGTGTGGCGGCGCAGCGTAGACATCCGCACACATGACGTACGGTTCGACCTTATAGCGTTCGATGGTGTCCGGCTGACTGCCGTGATTGACAGGATTGAGCATGGCGAACAGTTCCCATGCCCGCTCCCTGTCTCCCAGCATGGCAAACGCCATCGTGGTCCAGATCGCGGCATGGCTATACTGGCCACCGTTCTCGCGGACACCAGGCACATAGCCCTTGATATAACCGGGCTCGAGGTCGGATGTATCGAAGGGTGGTGTGAGCAGCTGGATCAGCTGCGCATCGCGCCGCACCAGGCGTTCGTCGACCGCCACCATTGCCTGGCGGGCTCGCACGGGATCGCCGCCGCCCGAAATGACTGCCCAGCTCTGACTGATCGAATCGATCTGGCACTCGTCATTGTTCGAGGAACCCAGGGGCGTGCCATCATCGAACCAGGCCCGTCGATACCAGCCACCGTCCCAGGCATGGGCCTCGATGTTGCTGCGCAGCAGTGCGGCCTGCCCGGTGCAGATTTCGGCAAATGCCGCGTCGTCATGGCCATGCGCCAGGCCTGCAAACAGCTGCAGGTTATCGTACAGGAACCACGCCAGCCAGACGCTCTCGCCCTTGCCGTCACGGCCGACGAGATTCATGCCGTCGTTCCAGTCGCCGCAGCCCATCAGCGGTAATTGATGTTCGCCGAAGCGTAAACCGTGTTTGATTGCGCGCACGCAATGTTCATAGAGGCTCGCCGCCTCCGCCGAACGCTGCGGCTGGTCGTAGTACGCCTCCTCTTCCGGGTTCAGCTCGCGGCCCTCCAGGAAATGTACCGACTCGTCAAGTACGCCCGTATCCCCGGTCGCCTGCACATAACGACAGGTTGCATACGCCAGCCACAGGTAGTCATCGGAGAAATGGGTGCGCACGCCTTGTCCATTGGGCGGATGCCACCAGTGTTGCACGTCACCCTGCAGGAACTGGCGCCCGGCGCAACGGAGCAACTGCTCGCGCGCGAGCCAGGGTGTCGCATGGATCAGTGCCAGGGTGTCCTGCAACTGATCGCGGAAACCGTAGGCGCCGCCGGATTGATAGTAGCCACTGCGTCCCCAGAGCCTGCAGGACAGTGTCTGGTAGACCAGCCAGCCGTTTGCCAGAACGTCCAGCGCCGGATCCGGCGTCTCCACGTGCACCGCGCCCAGGGTGTGGTTCCAGTGTCCCCAAACGTCCTCGAGTGCCTGCCGTGCGCCGGCCGGACCGCCGAATCGCTGGATGAAATGCTGCGCCTCGTCGGTATTGCGGGCCGCGCCGAATATGAACACGACCTCACGCTCCTGCCCTTCGGCCAGTTCGATCCAGGTCTGGAGCGCGGCGCACGGATCGAGGCCCGCACCCGCCCTGCCTGACAATCGCTCGCGGCGCATCGCCGCCGGGCTGGCCAGCGAGCCGTTGCGGCCAATGAACTCGGCACGGTTTCCGGTCGCCGTACGTTCCCGTTCGCTGGGGCCTTCATTGCTAACATGGGCAAAGACTACCCGATTGGCGCATTCGCGGCCGTAGGCGTTGCGCGCAAACAGCGCCCCGCTGTGCGGATCCGTTTCGGTAACAATGTGCATCAGATTGGCATGCCGCCACTCACCCAGCACCAGTTCCCAATACCCCGTCAACGACAGGCGGCGCGGGCGCCGAGAATGGTTGCGCAGCTTCACCACCACGAATTTCACCGGCGCGTCCATGGCGACGTAGGTATACAGTTCCGAGGAAATACCGGCTTCGTAATGTTCGAACACGCTGTAGCCAAAACCGTGCCGGCACACATACCCGGACTGACCGCAGGCGGGCAACGGCGTCGGCGACCAGAATGCCCCCGTTTCCTCGTCGCGGATGTACAGCGCCTCTCCGCTGCTGTCACTGAGCGGGTCGTTGTGCCAGGTGGTCAGCCTGAACTCGTGCGCGTTTTCCACCCAGGTATAGGCGCTCCCGCTCTCGCTGACGACCGTGCCAATGTGCGGGCTGGCGATGACATTGACCCACGGCGCCGGCGTACTCTGACCGGGCTCGAGGGTAACGACGTATTCGTGCCCGTCGGGCGTGAAGCCGCCCGGGCCGTTGCAGAATATGCGTTCGCGCACCGACAGCGGGTGGATGATTTCATCTGAAGGTTGCTGCACCGGTACCAGACGGCTTGGCAGGCGCTCTGCCGGCACACGACGCATCACCTGCTCAGCCAGCGTCTCGGCAGTATCGGTGAGCACGACACGGGCGACCGTCTGGAACAGGACCCGGTCCTCCTCGGTCAGTTCTTCGGCGCGCCGCACGAAGACACCGCCAGGTCTGTCCATAGCCTGCGCTTCGGGACCCGTATTGATGAGTCCCATGATCTGGTCCTGCAGCACGGCCCGGTAACCCGAAAAATCCTCGTTCACGATTACCAGGTCGGCAGTCAAACCCTTCATCCGCCAGTAGGCATGGGCTTGCAGCGCCTGCTTTACCAGGTCGATGCGGTTCAGGACACCGATGCGTACCAGGACGATCGGCAGATCGCCAGAGACGGCAAAGCTCCACAGCCCGGACTGGCCGAGCCGGTTGCGGGATATGACGGTGGGCGCGGCGCGGCGCAAGGCATTTCCGTAAATGACCGAGCTGGCCAGGCGGCCATAGACCTGCGCGTCGGCCTCGGTTGCGTTGAGGTGGCGCAGCACTTCCTGGCTCTGGAACCATGCCATTTCAAAGGCACGTTCAACGAAGTGCCGGTCACAATACTTGTCAAGTAAAGCCAACGCAGCCTCGCGCGTGTTCGCGACACCGGAAATAATCTGTACGGTCGCCGATTCGTCAGGTGTCAAGGTGATGGTGCGGCGAATCGCCACGATGGGATCGAGCACCGAACCTTCCGTGTTCGACAACGCCAACGGGCTGTCACTGCTGTCCAGCACCGCCGGGTTGGCCACCGTTCGATTCCGTCCGATGAATTTGGCGCGGTCGGTCTCGTAAGACGGTTTGTCGGCAACCGTGCCGGGCGCTGCCAACAGGTGAAACATCCATGGCACCTGCTCCCCCGGTATGCGGCGACGCCGGGTGCAGAGGATCGCCTGCCGGTCGGGCAGTATTTCGGTTTGCACAAACAGGTTGCTGAATGAGCGGTGGGCCAGGTCGGCATTCAGCGGCGCCAGCACGACCTCCGCGTAACTTGTTACCTCGATATGACGGGTACGCGACGACTGGTTGGTGAGCGTGACGCGGCGTATCTCGACATCGTCTTCGGGTGAAACGCTGATCTCGGTGTGCGTTTCGATCGCCTGGTCGCGCCGCCGGTATTCAGCGCGCGCCTGCACGAAGATTGCCTCGTAGTGGTCGGCCCTGCGCAGGGTCGG
>DATKZN010000254.1:0-3484 GCA_035527955.1 Gammaproteobacteria bacterium | reverse complement strand
CGGCGCCGTCCCAGGCGCGCAACCGTCACGGCTGACATGTTACACACCGAGCCGGCCCTGGCGCGACAACACCTAGAGACGATCTTTCACGCGGCACTGGCAGCTGTCGATGGTCGCGCAGTCGTGCGGCGCTTCCTCGGCAATCGGCCGCCAGCCGGCAGGATCGCGGTGGTCGCCATCGGCAAGGCGGGGGCCGCGATGCTCGCCGGCGCACGTGAGGCGCCGGGGGTGCAGCTGTTCAGTGCCTTGCTGATCACCAAGCCCGGTCATTTCGACGCCTCACTCGAGCGGGATGACCGCATCACCTGCCTGCAGGGCGGGCATCCACTGCCCGACGAATACAGCCTCGCGGCAGGTACCCGGCTGCTCCGCTTCCTCGCCGGGTTGCCGGCGGATCTGCCGGTCCTGTTCCTGCTGTCGGGCGGGGCCTCCAGCCTGGTCGAGGTGCTGCCCGACGGGGTCAGCCTCGACCTGCTGCGCCGCGCCAACCGCTGGCTGATCGGGAGCGGTCTGGATATTCGCGCCGTGAACCGGGTGCGGCAGGCACTGTCCGCCATCAAGGGCGGCCGCTTGGCGGCCTGGCTGGGCAAGCGACCGGCCAGCGTGCTGCTGATCTCGGACGTGCCGGGCGATGATCCGGCCATCATCGGTTCAGGGCCGCTGTATCCCGATGCGCTAGCGGCGCGTGAGCTGCCCGCGCTGCCGGACTGGCTGGTGCTGCCGCCGGCCGGCAAAATGCCGTGCTGTGAGGAGACCCTTCCGCATCACGTGGTTGCCAGTCTCGCGGACGCTTTGACGGCCGCTGCGGCCTGCGCCGCTGACATGGGTTACCCGGCGCGGGTCATGCCCGAGGCGCTCGCCGGTCCGGCCGAGTCTGCCGCGCAGCACATCGCACAGCAGCTGCTCAGCGCGGCACCGGGTATTTATCTCTGGGGTGGCGAGACCACGGTGGTATTGCCGGATCAGCCGGGCCAGGGCGGCCGCAACCAGCAGCTGGCCCTGGCCGCCGCGCTCGTGCTGCAGGGGCAGCAGGCTATACTGTTGCTGGCCGCCGGCACCGATGGTAATGACGGTTCCACCTCGGCGGCTGGCGCCATCGTCGATGGCTTGAGTACCAGCCGGGCGGCAAGCGCCGGCCAGGACGCGGCAAACGCATTACGGCGGGCGGATGCCGGCACCTGCCTGGCGGCGGCCGGCGACGTACTGCTAACCGGTCCGACCGGAACCAACGTGATGGATATTGTCATTGGCCTGAGAATGCCCGACTGATTCCCGAGATGGAAAATCTGATGATACTGGCACGTGACTGCCTGGCGGCCGAACGACCGGTCGACAAGGTTGCCATGACCCTGCGTGCGGCCAGCCTGTGGGCTGACGGCGGCGGTGTACCGCCGGCCGTCGATGTCCCGGCAACCGCGTTGCGACCGGGACGGCCGGCACGGCCGGTGCTGGTACACCATGCCCGCCTGGCGCCGCGCAAGCTGGGCTCGCCGGCGGGACGTGCGGCCTTCCTGCATGCGCTGGCCCATATCGAGTTCAATGCCATCAATCTGGCCTGGGACGCGGTGTGCCGGTTCCGCGGTCTACCCGAACGTTTCTACCTGGACTGGAGCCAGGTCGCCGGCGAGGAGGCACTGCATTTTGATATGCTCTGCGCCCGCCTGCAGGAGCTGGGCCACGACTACGGCGATTTTCCCGCGCACGACGGCCTGTGGGAGATGGCGGAGAAAACCGCGCATGACGTGCTGGTACGCATGGCGCTGGTGCCGCGGGTGCTGGAGGCGCGCGGACTGGACGTCACGCCCGGGATGATCGCGCGTCTCGAGCAGGTGGGCGATACACGCAGTGTGCGGATCCTGGAGCGGATCCTGGCCGACGAGATCGGGCATGTCAGAATCGGTACGCACTGGTACCGGTATCTGTGCCGCCAGCGCGCACTGGACCCGGTACTGACCTTCGGGCACCTGTGGCGCGAATACCGTCTGGGCCCGGTCAGGAAACCAATTAACACCACGGCGCGGCAACAGGCCGGGTTCGACGCCATGGAGATCGATATGCTGGAAACGATGGGCGGAGAGGCGACGTGAATATCAGACGACACATCCTGAACGCGGCGGCGGGCTGTCTTGCCGGCATGCTGATTGCCGTGATGGGCCCGCTATCCGCGCAGGAGCCTGCTGGGCCACGCACGGCCAGCATGCTTTGGTACCAGGAGAAGGAGGCGGGCACCGATATCTACCCGGTCCGGATCATCGTGAGCGCGGGGTTCGTGCGTATCGACGACGATGACGACGGCGGTGACTTTGTGCTGCTGGATCGTGCTACACGCACCTTGTACAGCGTCAACCACGAGGAGCGAAATATCCTGGTGATCGAATACCAGCCCCGCGAGCCGCGAGTGCCGGATACGATACGGTTCGACGAGGTGATCGAGGAGGATGCGGCGATGCCGGCTGTCGCCGGGAAGCAGCCGTTGCTGGTCCGCTTCACGGCCAACGACACGACCTGCTACCGCGTCGCTGCCGTGCCCGGTCTGCTGGACGATGCCGTGGCCGGTCTCGCAGACTACGCCAGGGTGCTCGGCAATCGCCAGCTGGGCAGCCTGCACACTGTCCCGGCCGAGATGCAGACGCCGTGTTTTCTGTCCCGCTACGTATATGCGCCGGACCGGCATCTGCGTCACGGACTGCCAATCCAGGAGTGGGATGGCGCCGGTTACCAGCGTTCACTGGTGAACTTCCGCGCCGGTGCACAGGTCGAGCCGGGGCTGTTTGCGTTGCCGGAGGGCTATCAGCACATCCGTCTCGCCACCGACTAGGAAGCCCGCTGCGGGTCGAGTGACTGCAGCTCGCATCCGTTCGGCGTGCATTCGAGCACGCTGCCCTGTTCGTACCAGTCGCCCAGCACGATGCGCTGCGCGGGCCTGCCGTCGATGACCAGTTCGTGCACGTACGGGCGGTGCGTGTGACCGTGAATCAAGCGGGTCGTGCCGCGGGATGTCATGCGCTCGATGACCGCTGTCGCGTTGACATCCATGATGGCTTCCGGCTTGCCGCCGGTCTTCTCGCGGCTGACCCGGCGCATTTCGCTCGCAATCGCGCGGCGCTCCTGCAGTGTTTTTGCCAGCAGTTCTTCCTGCCATTCCGCGCTGCGCGCCTGGGTCCGGAAGGCCTGGTATTCGGTGTCATCCGTGCACAGCAGATCACCATGCATGAGCAGGGTGGGGGTGCCGTACAGATCGATGCAGGCGGGATCGTCGAGCAGCGTGCAGTGCGACTGCTTCGCGAAGCGCTCGCCGAGCAGGAAGTCGCGGTTGCCGTGCATGACGTAAACGGCGGTGCCCGCCGCAGCGCAGCGCGCCAGTTCGCGGCACACGGCCCGGTTCAGCTCCGAATCATCGTCATCGCCGATCCATGCCTCGAACAGGTCGCCCAGGATGTAGAGCGCATCGGCATGACCCCCGCGCGCCGCGAGGAAGTCGAGA
>DATKZN010000253.1:0-4443 GCA_035527955.1 Gammaproteobacteria bacterium | reverse complement strand
TAGACAGGTAACTTTTCATCATGTGCCGCGTAGCCCTCAAGGATGCGGCGTACGCCGCGTTCCGGATGCCACAGGTCGAGCAGGGCCATGCTGTCGTCGCCGAACAGGCCGGCGATGTAGTAGCGGCCATCCGGGGTGATCAGTGCGTCGTAGGGCGCGCGTCCGATGTTTTCGAAACGGGTCAGCTGCGGCTTGCGCGGCTCGGCCATGTCGGCGATCCAGATCTGGTCGGCGTCGTACAGGCTGAACACGAAACGGTTGCCGGGGGCGTCGACCAGGCCGATGACCTTGGAAAATTTGCCAGGGGCGTATTCGGCAGGGATGTCGGCAACCGGCTCGAGCGTGGCGGCATCGAAGACGCGCACGCCGCCCGGTTCGTAATTCGACACGGCGACCAGACGGCCGTCCTGCGAGATCGCGCCACCGATGCTGTTGCCGGCTTGCAGGATGCGCTTGTCGATGCGGCCGGCCAGCAGGTCGACCCGCGTGAGGCCGCCGTCGCGGCCGAACACGTAGGCGAAGCGCTCGTCGCGCGAGAACACGACGGAGGCATGCGACAGGTCGCCGAGGCCGTCGATCTCCGCCAGCCGGGTGTCGGTGCTGTGTTCGACCACCAGCAACTGGCCTGTGGCACGCTCGATGACCACGCCGAGGTCGCCGGTGCCACGCAACTCCGCCAGCAGCGGCAGGCTGAGCAGGCAGGCACAGATCAGCAGCAGCGCCCTCATGGTGTTTGTCCCGCTTCCGTCAGCGTGTCCACCAGCCAGGCGATGTCGTCCTCGCCGAGCAGGTCCTTCCATGGCGGCATGGGTGTGCCGGCGCGGCCGTCGCGGATGGTGGCGAGGAGCAGCTCGCGCGGTTTGCCGGCGAGCGCCTGCGCAGTCAATGCCGGCCCCAGTCCGCCGGTCAGGCGCATGCCATGACAGGAGCCGCAGTCCTGGTGCAGCAGGTTTTGCAGTTCCTGCGCACGATCTGCCGACAGGGGTGCGGCAGCTGCCGACAGGCAGGGCAGGGCCACTAGCAGCAGGCAGGTCCATCTACGCATATTGAAGTTCGGCTTCGCCAGAATCCGACTGTGCAGCGCCGAGTTCGTCGGCCAGTGCGACTACGTCGCCGATGACCAGCAGGGCGGGGGATTCGATATTGCCGTTGGCCGCGGTTGTCTCCAGCTGGCCGATGGTCGTGATGAAGTTGCGTTGCCGCGGTGTGGTGCCGCGTTCGATGATGGCTGCCGGTGTGTTGCTGTCGCGCCCGGCGGCCAGCAGTTTGGCCACGATCAGGTCCAGGTTGGCCAGGCCCATGTAGATGACCAGGGTCTGGTCACGGTCGGCCAGGGTGCGGCTGTCGATCACGAGTTCATGATCGTCACGGCGATGACCGGTAATGAAGCGCACGCCACTGGCCAGTCCGCGGTGGGTCAGCGGGATACCGGCGTAGGCCGCGCAGGCCTGGCCGGCGGTAATGCCGGGTACGACCTCGAAGTCGATGCCGGCCCGTACCAGTGCCAGCGCTTCTTCGCCGCCGCGGCCGAAGATATAGGGATCACCGCCCTTGAGGCGGACGATGGTCTTGCGGGCATCGGCCTGTTCGATGAGCAGGGTGTTGATTTCCGCCTGGCTGAGGGTGTGGTGGCAGGTTGCCTTCCCGACGTAGATGCGGTCGGCGTGTTGCGGAATCAGGCGCTGGATTTCACCGGATATCAGCCGGTCGTAGATGACGGTGTCGGCCTGCTGTATCAGGCGCAGGGCCTTGACGGTCAGCAGGTCGGGATCACCGGGACCGGCACCGACGAGATAGATACTGGCGTGTTGAGGCATGGTTGTCAGTCTCCCCGGGAGCAGGGGTTGGGGCATGGGGCGTGTCGCTGCCCCATGCCCGGCACCACCGGGTTTAGTAGATGTCGTGCATGGTATTGCGGACGTTGAACTTGCCGGTCGGCGTGATCAGGCGCTTGTCCTTGATCACGTGCTTCAGCTTGCGGGTCTTGTCGTCCACGATCACGATGGCGGATTCCTCCTCCTTGCCGCTCCAGACCGAGAACCAGACCTCGTCGCCGGCTTCATTGTATTCCGGCTGGACAACGCGTTTGGGTCCTTCACCCTTGATGTCGGCCCATTCGGCAATCGGCAATACCTCAAAGCCCTTGTCGAGGTTGTTGACGTCATACACGGCGACGCTCTGGCTGATCTTGGTGTCGGGATTCAGCGTGGTATCGACCCACAGGTTGCTGGACTTGGGGTGCGACTTGACGAACAGCGATCCGCCACCCTGGCCCTTCAGGGTGCGCACGACCTTCCAGGCATTGTCCTTGTGCTTCACCGGGTCGGTGCCGATTACGGTGACGTTCTCGTTACCCAGCGCACTGGTCACCCAGACCGGTCCGTACTTGGGATCGTTCAGGTTGGCACCGCGACCCGGGTGCGGGATCTTGGTGACATCGATCAGTGCCGTCAGCTTGTCTTCCTTGGAATCGATGACCGCGATCTTGTCCGACTGGTTGGCCGCCGTCATGAAATAACGGTGAGTGGAATCCCAGCCGCCGTCATGCAGGAAGCGCGCAGCACCGATGGTGGTTACCTTGAGGTTTTCGATATCCTCGTAGTTGACCATCAGGACCTTGCCGGTTTCCTTCACGTTGACAATGAACTCCGGGTGTTCATGCGAGGCCACGATGGCGGCCACGCGCGGTTCCGGGTGATATTCCTGGGTATCTACGGTCATGCCGCGGGTGGAGACGATCTTCAGCGGTTCCAGCGTTGCGCCGTCCATGATCACGTACTGGGGCGGCCAGTAGGAACCGGCAATGGCGTACTTGTCCTCGTAACCCTTGTATTTCGAGGTCTCGACGGAACGCGCTTCCAGGCCGATCTTGATTTCCGCGACGTTGTCGGGCTTCTTCATCCACAGGTCGATCATGTTGATCTTGGCGTCGCGCCCGATCACGAACAGGTAGCGGCCCGAGGTGGAGTAGCGCGAGATGTGTACGGCGTATCCGGTATCGACGATATTGATGATCTTCTTGGTGTCGCCATCGATGAGTGCGATCTGGCCGGCATCACGCAGGGTCACGGAGAAAATGTTTTCGAGGTTATAGTTGTTTTCCTTCTTTTTGGGGCGCTTCTCCGGCGCTACCAGCACCTTCCAGGTCGCCTGCATCTCTTTCATGCCGAATTCCGGTGGTATCGGCGGCTCGTTCATCAGGTACTTGGCCATGAGGGCGACTTCGTCCTCTGTGAGGTCACCCGATGTGCCCCAGTTAGGCATGCCGGCCGGGGAGCCGTAGTTGATGAATACCTTCAGGTAATCCAGGCCCTTGGGCTGGGTGATGTCCGGCGTCAGCGGCTTGCCGGTCGCGCCCTTGCGCAGCACACCGTGACAGCCGGCACAGCGTTCGAAGTAGATCTGCTTGGCCTTGGCGAACTCGGCCTCGGTCAGCACCGGGGCACCGGGCGTCAGGACATCGATCGAGCCTTCCTGCATGGGAACAGGCGCGCCCTTGTAGCGCATTTCTCCCGGTGTCGTACCCGGGTGTTCGGATTTGTCGGCGGCATTGGCGCCGACCGCCATTAATGAGAGCGCACCAGCGACTGCCAGGCGCACTCCCCGTGAAACTGTTGATGATTTCATCGTGATCTCCTCAGTTAGACCTCTAGCCGGATTGCATGGTCACCATTACATGCCCTGAAATCCTTGATTTACATCAAGGGTTAACCATGCATTAGTTTTCAGTTGAATTTACAGCCGTTTCCGCGGCCCTGATCCTGTCCAGTGCCGCCTTGCTCTTCTCCCGCCGGATGCGTTTCTCCGACAGCGGCGGGCACTGGTGATCGTCCCAGTAGGTCACCTGGCAATCCAGGCAGTAGTGACACTCGTTGGGATTGATCTCGCCGGTCGGGCGTATGGCCTGCACCTCGCACTGTCTGGCGCAGATCTGGCACGGCCGGCCGCATTCCTTGCGTCGGCGCAGCCATTGAAAGATGCGCAGCGGGGCCGGTATCGCCAGGGCGGCGCCCAGCGGACACAGGTATTTGCAAAAAAACTTGCGATAGAAGATCCCGATCACCAGCAGGCCAATGGCATAGGCAAGAAAAATGCCCTCCCGGTTGAAGTGCAGCACGATCGCTGTCTTGAACGGTTCCACCTCGGCGGCCCTGGCCGCGTAGCCGATGGACTGCAGGGACAGGCCGAACAGGCCAATGAAAATGACATATTTCACTGCCGTCAGCCGCTCGTGCACCACATCCGGGAATTCGAGCGCCGGGATTTTCAGGCGCTGGGCAAGCTGATGGATGAGTTCCTGCAGGGCGCCGAAGGGACACAGCCAGCCGCAATACACGCCCCGGCCCCACAGCAGCAGTGTCAGCGCCACGAAGCCCCAGAGGATAAATATCAGCGGGTCGACCAGGAACGATTCCCAGGTGAACTGGTGCAGGATGGCGGTAA
>DATKZN010000252.1:0-19362 GCA_035527955.1 Gammaproteobacteria bacterium | reverse complement strand
CTGGCAGCTAGTAGATACGTCTTGTGCAAGGCAGTTTTTTCATAGTCATCTCCAGTTCCTTACGGCGGCCTTCGGGCCGCCTTTTTATTATCTGGAACCGGTAGTTATGGTCGTAACAGGTCTAATGGGCAGATTCCATACGGAAAATCCGTATAGCGCGGACTACTCGTCACGAGAGGAGAGCCATGGCTTTGTAACGAACACGGCTAATTAATGTATGGGAATCCGGACATTGATGTGTCAAGGCAACTCCGGGCGTTCCCGGGCAGAGTTCGACATCCCGTCAACTGTTCCTGCCGGCGTATACCATCTTTCGTTTTCCGAACTGCTATGCGTGATTATGATCTACGTGAAGAATGCGCTGTAGTCGTTTCATAGAAAATCGAATGTAAAAATTGACGAAATTCCGGTCACCTGTCCCTGCGGGTATGAAAATCTTTGCGCATGGTGTGGAGGTTGCAGAGGACAACCACTGTCACCGTTACGCAAGGAAATTCGTAAAACGCAGCAAGCGAAGGATCTATCTGCAACGCGAACCGGAGAACAAACATGATTTCAGTGCTATCAGGGTCATGGGTGAATCGACAGGCTGGTTCTTTGGGGCAAGGAAATGCATCGGGTATGTTCCTGCAGATCTCGCCAGGAAGCTCGTGATAAACGGAGTAGATGCTAAAGTTGAAGCGCAGCTCAAGATGATATTGGTAGATGGTAAGGATGCTATAAAAATTCGCTTTGATCTTCTGGCGCCGGCGGATGATTTTGAAAAATAAGTACATAAAACAGACGGGTGCCTGTACTACAGCTTTTGGGTTTTCATCCAGAACGTAAGTAACAAGGCAACCTGTCCAGGGTGCCTTCACGTGACCGTGGGTTGCCTGTCATTTCTTGCGAGCGGCAGGTAAGTTGTTCTTCGAAGCAAGGTTCAGCAGTAACAAAACCGGTGACGGTATCAGCTGCACGTCTGCTGACGGTTGGTCCGGAGCTTCGTTCGTCGTTGCAAGCATGGCTGGTCAATCACGTGGTCTGGAGCCAGTCAGCTGGTGATTGCGTCGTCGCGTTGCTTAATGCAACGACTGGCGCAGGACGGAAGGTGATAACTCGACGGGGAGTGCTGACGTGCGTTGCGTCAAGACGGCACTGCACACCACCGTACCTGCAATGACGCCTGCACCCGGCCTGTCCGGATTACTTTTCGTCCGGCTGGTATTTCGCAATCCACGCACCTTCCAGATCCAGCCGTTCTTCCAGCAGCGCGACCCAGTCCAGGGCCTCGCGGGAATTCTTGTAGCCGGTGGTGCGGATGCGGATCATGGGCTTGCCCTTGACCGTGACGTGCACGAGCTCCGCGTTCACGCCCTTGTCACGGAACTTGTCCAGCTTGCGTTTGGCCATGGACTCGAAGTTGTAGGAGGCGAGATTGACGACCCAGGTGCCCTGCAGGTCGCGTGCAGCCTGCGCCGGTGCGGATTTCCTGGATGGGTTGCCGGGCAGGGACTCGATGGCTGCCGTGCGCAGGGCGACTTGCTGCGGCGGTTCGTCCGCGGCGGGATGCGGCGCCATGATTGCCGGGTCTGCGCTGTTGATGGCTGGCATCGACGCGGCAGCGGCACCTGCCACCGTCCCGGCCGCCGTCCCGGGCAATTCATCGAGCGTCATGGTCAGGACATTGTCCCCGGCATCGGTCGGGGCGGCGGCGGGCGGAGCGGGTTGCGGCTCCGGCTGCAACGAAACCGCGGCGGTAGCAAGTGGCATGCCGTCCACAGCGTCCGCGGCTGTCGCGGCCGCTGTCGCCGGCCCGTCCTGCGCCAGGGTCTCGGGGTGGGTGCGGATAACCGGCTGGGCGGTGGTCATCGGCTGCAGCGACTGGCGGCCAGCCAGCATGATGGGTGGCGGCTGGATGCCGCTGCTCGCGACCTGTTGATCCGGTGTGACAATGGAGAGGTAAACCCCGGTCGTGCCGACCAGCAGCGCCAGCACCGCCAGCTGGGCCAGTCCGGTCAGCAGGCGGGTCGTCAGCGGTTTGCGTGGCGCTTGTTCCGGCGGTGGGGTGTGTCGCACAGTGTCCATCCATACCTGATAGGTGCCAAGGGTGCCGATATCGTCCCAGTGTTCCCAGGGGGCGGGGCCGGCGGCGAAGGCGGCGACGCCTTCCTGCTGCATGCGCTGTTCGAAGGCTCTCAGTTTCCCGGTATCTTCCGCGGCGATGGTCGGCATGGGTCAGCTGTCCAGTCGTTTGTATTTGATGCGGTGCGGCTGGTCGGCATCGGTCCCGAGACGACGCTTTCTGTCCGCTTCGTAATCAGCGTAGTTGCCCTCGAACCACACAGTCTGGCTGTCGCCTTCGAATGCCAGGATGTGCGTCGCGATGCGGTCGAGGAACCAGCGGTCGTGGGATATGACTACAACACAACCGGGGAAGTCGAGCAAGGCTTCTTCCAGTGCCCGCAGGGTTTCCACGTCAAGGTCGTTGGTTGGCTCATCGAGCAGCAGCACGTTGCCGCCACTCTTCAGCAGCTTGGCCAGGTGTACACGGTTGCGTTCACCGCCGGACAGCGTGCCGACGATCTTCTGCTGGTCGTTGCCGGTGAAGTTGAATCGCGACACGTAGGTGCGCGAATTGAGTTCGGTCCGCCCCACGGTGATGATGTCCTGGCCGTCGGAAATCTCCTGCCAGACGGTCTTTTTGCCGTCCAGGCTATCGCGGCTCTGGTCAACACAGGCGATCTGCACCGTTTCACCGATGCGCAGTTCGCCGCTGTCGGGCGACTCGCTGCCGGTCAGCATGCGGAACAGCGTGGTCTTGCCGGCGCCGTTCGGGCCAATCACGCCGACGATGCCGCCGCGCGGCAGGTTGAAGCTGAGGTCCTCGTACAGCAGGGTGTCGCCGAAACGCTTGCTGATGTGCATGGCCTCGATCACCAGGTCGCCCAGGCGCGGTCCGGGCGGAATGAACAGTTGCTTGGTTTCGTTGCGCTGCTGCGATTCCTGCGAGGCGAGTTCCTCGAAGCGGGCCAGTCGTGCCTTGCTTTTGGCGTGGCGGCCCTTGCTGCCTGCACGCACCCATTCCAGTTCGGCCTTCATGGCCTTCTGGCGCGCGGAGGCCTGCTTCTCCTCGGTCTCCAGGCGCTGTTCCTTCTGTTCCAGCCACGACGAATAGTTGCCCTCCCAGGGAATGCCGTGGCCGCGGTCGAGTTCCAGGATCCAGCCGGCAACATTGTCGAGGAAGTAGCGGTCATGGGTCACGGCCACCACCGTGCCGGGAAACTCGGCCAGGTAGCGTTCCAGCCAGGCCACGCTCTCGGCGTCGAGGTGGTTGGTGGGTTCGTCCAGCAGCAGCATGTCGGGGTTGGACAGCAGCAGCTTGCACAGCGCCACGCGGCGCCGTTCGCCGCCGGAGAGCTTGCTGACGTCTGCCTCCCAGGGCGGCAGGCGCAGCGCATCGGCGGCGATCTCCAGCTTGCGTTCGATATTGTGGCCGTCACTCGCCTGCAGGATGTTTTCCAGCCGTGCCTGTTCGGCGGCCAGCGCATCGAAGTCGGCATCGGGTTCCGCGTAGGCGGCATACACCGCATCGAGCTGCTGCTGAGCCTCGGTGACGTTCGCAAGTGCTTCCTCAAGATTGCCGCGTACGTCCTTGTTTGGATTGAGCGGCGGCTCCTGCTCCAGGAAGCCGATGCGGATGCCGGGTTGCGGACGTGCCTCGCCCTCGATCTCGGTATCCACACCGGCCATGATGCGCAGCAGGGTGGATTTGCCGGAACCGTTCAGGCCCAGTACGCCGATCTTGGCGCCGGGAAAGAAAGACAGCGAGATGTTGTCGAGGATCTTGCGTTTGGGCGGGACTACCTTGCCCACCTGGTTCATGGTGAAGACGTACTGCGCCATCGATCAGGGCACTCCGGGTGCGTGATTCAAGGCGCACATTATAGGCGTCGCCCGCGGCCGGGCAAGCCGCCAGTTCCCCGGCAGTGTGCATTGCGTTACGCGGTGCTACCGGACCAGCGGATACTGTTGCCTGCGCCATTCTTCAATGCCGGTGCGGAACCAGTAGACGCGCGAATAACCGCAGTCGCGTGCGATCTGCGCGGCGTGTGCCGAGCGTCTGCAGCGGATGCCATTGCAATAGAACAGCGCCGGGGTATGGAGGGCCGGAATGCGTGCGGCCAGCGTCGTGCAATCGGTCTCGTTGTCCGGCAGGCTGATCGAACCCTCGATGAAGCCTTCCTTGCGATCCGCGCTGATGCGCGAGTCGATCAGGATCAGTCCGGGCGTACGGGTGACCAGTTCGATCAGGCCATCGGCGTCGACCTTGCTGACGCCGTCGATCTGTTCGGGGCTGGTGAAAGCGTTGCCACCGGCCGCCGCCTGCGGCAGGGCGGCGATGCCTAGCAGGCACAGGGTGAGCAGGGTCTGGAGTGGTCCGGTCATGTGCCGCGGGCGCTGAGGAACTCAGCGCCCGACCTTCAGGTCTGGGCGTGAAAAAGTCAACTGCGGCTGCCTTGCAGCTTGGGCATCCCGCCTGCCAGAGTGTAAACAGCTGATGAGGAAAGGCTTGTATCTGATTGATATTAAATGCTAACTGAGATGAGATTCGGTGCATCCACTCCGTCGGGATAACCCGGCATGGCGACGACTACAGGGAGAAGGTGAGGCCATTTTTACGGGCATAGCCCGGGTCGAGAGGCTGGCCTGGGCCATGTGCGAGAGCGGCCATGCGTGCTTCCCTGGATATCGCGCTCTCAATTATGACGAGTCAATCGGCATTTTCAGCGGGTCGTTTCCGGTTTGCGCGTATCGCAGGCGGCTGGTGCGCGCCGTGCCGGCGGCGCGCTACCATGCAGGTCAGCACGGGGACCTTCCTATGGCAACAACATGTGTCTACCTGGGCCAGGACCTGGCCCGATACGGTTTCGGCGATAGCCATCCGTTCGGGCCGGACCGGCTCGACGCCTTCTGGCGCCATGCGCAGGTACAGGGCCTGGCGGCGAAGATCACGCCCTGCGCGCCCGTGTCCGCCCCGCGCGAAGCGCTCGAGCGTTTCCATGACCGCGACTACGTCGAACGGGTGATCCGGCAGTCGTCGACGGGCAAGGGCTGGCTCGACCAGGGCGACACCCCGGCCTTCCCCGGCATCCACGAGGCCGCCTGCTTTATTGTCGGCAGCGTGCTCGATGCCGTCGAACGACTGCTAGAGGGCCGCTGTACGCGTGCCTTCGTGCCCATTGCCGGCCTGCACCATGCGCGGCGTGACGGCGCCGCCGGTTTCTGCGTCTACAACGACTGCGGCATCGCCATCGAAACCCTGCGTCGCGTGCACGGCGTGCAGCGTGTCGCCTATGTCGATATCGATGCGCATCACGGTGACGGCGTGTTCTACGGTTTCGAGGATGATCCCGACCTGCTGTTCGCAGATCTGCATGAAGACGGGCGCTATCTCTATCCGGGCACCGGTGCGGCTGACGAAACCGGTACGGGCCTGGCGGAGGGCTGCAAGCTCAACATCCCGTTGCCGCCGGGCGCTGGCGACGAGGCGTTTTTCGAGGCATGGCAGCGCGTGGAGCGATACCTCGAAGCGCATGCCCCGGAGTTCATCCTGTTCCAGTGCGGCGCGGACAGTATCGACGGCGATCCGATCACTGACCTGCGCCTGACCCCGGCCGCGCACCGCCATGCGGCGACGCGGCTGTGCGTGCTGGCCGACCGGCACTGCCAGGGCCGCCTGCTGGTGATGGGCGGTGGCGGCTACAATCGCAGCAACCTGGCCCGGGCCTGGAGCGCGGTGCTGGAGGCGCTCCTCGCCAGTTGACCCGCATCCGCAACAAACGCGCGGGCGCGAGGCCATCGCACGGATTCGTTAGCACGGCCACGCAGAATCGGCTATTATTCACTGCCAGCCGGGATCCGGTTAATTCTCACCAACTTCATAAAGTTATCCGATATGTTTGATAAAGATATGCGCATTGCAGGTTATGACGACGAACTCTGGGCAGCCATCGAGGGAGAGCGTCAACGCCAGGAAGACCACATCGAGCTGATTGCCTCCGAGAACTATGCCAGTCCGCGCGTGCTGGAGGCGCAGGGTTCTGTGCTGACCAACAAGTACGCCGAGGGTTATCCGGGCAAGCGCTACTACGGTGGCTGCGAGTTTGTGGACATCGCCGAGCAGCTGGCCATCGACCGCGCGAAAGCACTGTTCAAGGCCGATTACGCCAACGTCCAGCCGCACTCCGGGTCGCAGGCCAATGCCGCGGTGTACCTGGCGCTGCTGCAGCCGGGCGATACCATTCTCGGTATGAGCCTCGATGCCGGTGGCCACCTGACCCACGGTTCGAAGGTGAATTTTTCCGGCAAGCTGTTCAATGCCGTGCAGTACGGCCTGGATACGGAAACCGGCGCGATCGACTACGACCAGGTCGAGGCGCTGGCGAAACAGCACAAGCCGAAGATGGTGGTGGCGGGCTTTTCCGCCTATTCACTCACTGTCGACTGGCAGCGCTTTCGCGACATCGCCGACAGCGTCGGTGCCTGGCTGTTCGTGGACATGGCGCATGTCGCCGGTCTGATCGCGGCCGGCATCTACCCGAGCCCGGTCAATATCGCCGACATCACTACCACCACGACCCACAAGACCCTGCGCGGGCCGCGTGGCGGCCTCATACTGGCGCGCGCCAACGAGGCAATCGAGAAAAAGCTCAACTCCCTGGTGTTCCCCGGCACGCAGGGCGGGCCGCTGATGCACGTCATCGCGGCCAAGGCCGTGGCGCTGAAGGAGGCGATGGAGCCGGCCTTCATCGTTTACCAGCAACAGGTGCTGGACAATGCGCGTGCCATGGCGAGCGTGATGATGGAACGCGGCTACAAGGTGGTGTCCGGCGGCACCGACGATCACCTGTTCCTGGTCGACCTGGTCGACAAGGGGCTGACCGGCAAGGCGGCAGACGCGGCGCTGGGCGCGGCCCACATCACCGTCAACAAGAACGCCGTGCCGAACGACCCGCAGTCGCCGTTCGTCACCAGCGGTATCCGCGTCGGCACCCCGGCCATGACCACGCGCGGCATGGGCGAGGCACAGGCGCGTGAGCTGGCCGGCTGGATGTGCGACGTGCTGGACGATATCGACAACCCGGCCGTGATCAAGCGCGTGCGCGACAAGGTGCTGGCGCTGTGCAAGCGCTTCCCCGTCTACGAGATGAACTGACCGGTAGCCGGACGCGTTATGTACTGCCCGTTTTGCGGTAAGCAGGAGACCAAGGTGATCGACTCGCGGCTGGCGGGCGAGGGCGCCCAGGTACGGCGCCGGCGCGAATGCCTGGCCTGCGGCGAACGTTTCACGACCTTCGAGTTCGCCGAGCTGGTGATGCCGCGCATCATCAAGGGCAACGGCGCGCGCGAGCCGTTCGATGAGAAGAAGATGGTCGGTGGCATGATGCGTGCGCTGGAAAAGCGCCCGGTCGATACCGACAACGTGGCCGCCGCGATCAGCCGCCTGCAGCACCGCCTGCGCGCCAGCGGTGAGCGCGAGATCCCGTCGCGCATGCTGGGCGAGTGGGTGATGAACGAGCTGCGCCAGCTCGACCAGGTGGCCTATGTGCGTTTTGCCTCGGTGTATCGCAGCTTCGAGGATGTGAATGCCTTTCGCGAGGAGATCGAGCGCCTGGAAAGCGAGCCGACCCTGGAAGAACGCAAGGACCAGATTTCACTGCTGCCGGAAGACTGAGCCGGTGGCCAGCTGCCGCTATTTATCGTCATGACCGCCGGCCCGACCTGAAAGATGTCTGCTGCCACCGATCACCTGCACATGGCGCATGCCCTGCGGCTGGCGTGGCGTGGCCTGTATGGCACCGACCCGAATCCGCGCGTGGGTTGCGTACTGGTGCAGGACGGGCGCGTGGTGGGCGAGGGCTGGCATGAGCGGGCCGGCGAGCCGCATGCCGAAATCCATGCCCTGGCGCAGGCCGGTGACGCCGCGCGCGGTGCTACTGTCTACGTCACGCTGGAGCCCTGCTGCCATCACGGCCGTACGCCACCGTGCAGCGAGGCACTGATCGAGGCCGGCGTGGCGCGCGTGGTCGCTGCCATGCAGGACCCGAATCCGCGCGTGGCGGGTATGGGCCTGACGGCGCTGGCGCAGGCCGGTATCGAGGTGCAGGCCGGGATCTTGACGGCCGAGGCAGAGCAACTCAACTGCGGCTTCGTCAAGCGCATGCGCACGGGCCTGCCGTGGGTGCGAGTCAAGTTGGCCATGAGCCTGGACGGGCGCACTGCCATGGCCAGCGGCGAGAGCCGCTGGATCACCGGCGAGGGCGCGCGCGCCGATGTGCAGCGCCTGCGCGCACGCAGCTCGGCGATCCTGACCGGTATCGGCACGGTGCTGGCGGACGATCCGGCACTGAATGTCAGGCTCGCAGACGTGCAGGGCGAGCCGCGCCAGCCGCTGCGCGTCGTGCTCGACAGCCGCCTGCAAACGCCACCCTCCGCCCGCTTGCTGGGGCTGCCCGGGAATACATGCGTGCTGACCACGGAGAGTGATGCGCGCCGTATTGCTGCCCTGACCAGCGACACGGTCACGGTTGCCGTGTTGCCCATGCGTAGTGACAAGCGGCTCAACCTGGATGCGGTCATGAGTTTCCTGGGTGAGCAGGACTGCAACGAAGTGCATGTCGAGGCCGGTCCGGCTGTGTCCGGTGCGCTGCTGCAAGACGGCCTGGTCGACGAGCTGGTGATTTACCTGGCGCCGCACCTGATGGGTGACGCCGCGCGCGGCCTGTTCACGCTGCCGGGACTGGAGCGTATGGACCAGCGTATCGGGCTGTCGATTACCGATATCCGTGCCGTCGGTGAAGACTGGCGCATCACGGCAACAGTGACGTGACAGATCAAGCGTAGGGTGCGTTTTACGCACCGGAAACGGTGCGCAGAGCGCACCCTGCGAATATTGTCTCTGTAGCGAGGGTTCCGGTGTAGGGTGCGTATTACGCACCGGGAATGATGCGCAGAGCGCACCCTGCGAATCTATGCAAGGATTTAAATTCAGATTATGTTTACAGGCATCATAGAGGCGGTCGGTCGGGTTGCGGCGCTGGAACAGCGTGGAGGTGACCTGCGCATCGCGATCGATACCGGCAAGCTGCCGCTGGCCGATGTCGGGCTCGGCGACAGCATCGCGGTCAGCGGGGTATGCCTGACCGTGGTGCAGAAGGATGCACAGGTGTTTCATGCCGACGTCTCCGGCGAGACCCTCGGGCTCACCACGCTCGGGCAGCTGGCGGTCAACGATGCCGTCAACCTGGAAAAGGCCCTGACGCTGGCGACACGCCTGGGCGGCCACCTGGTCAGCGGCCATGTCGACGGTATCGGCAGCGTTACGGCACGGCGCGAGGACAGCCGCTCGGTACGCTTCAGCATCCAGGCGCCGGACGCGCTGGCGCGCTATATCGCCGTGAAGGGTTCGATCTGTGTCGATGGCGTGAGCCTGACAGTGAATGCGGTCGATGGCGCCAGCTTCGAGCTGAATATCGTCCCGCATACCCTGGCCGAGACGACGCTGCGCGATTTCCACACCGGCCGCCGGGTCAATCTCGAGGTCGATCTGATCGCCCGCTACCTGGAACGCCTGTTGCTGGGCGATGCCGCGGCCAGGCCGGGTCCGGGTGAAGGGCTGACCCGCGCCCTGCTCGAGGCGCACGGTTTCGCCGGCAAGCACGACTAGCCCGCGTCTGCGCACGAAGCGTGCCGCAAGCACGCGTTTCATGGATAATGGCGTCATGTCACTAAGCACCGAAAAACAGCAAGCTGCAAACATGTCCTTTAACAGCGTCGAAGAAATCATCGCGGATATCCGCGCCGGGCGCATGGTCGTGCTGATGGACGACGAGGACCGTGAGAACGAGGGCGACCTGGTCATGGCCGCCGGGATGGTGCGTGCCGAGGACATCAATTTCATGGCCAGTCACGGGCGCGGGCTGATCTGCCTGACGCTGACGCGCGAGCGCTGCGAGCAGCTGGCGTTGCCGCTGATGGTGCAGCGCAACGATTCGCTGCATTCGACCAACTTCACGCTGTCCATCGAGGCGGCCCAGGGGGTGACCACCGGCATCTCGGCGCAGGACCGTGCCCGCACCATCCTCGCGGCCACCGCCAGGGATGCGCGCCCCGCCGACATCGTCATGCCCGGGCATATTTTCCCGCTCATGGCCAAGCCCGGGGGTGTGTTGACCCGCGCCGGCCATACCGAGGCCGGCTGCGACCTGGCGCGCCTCGCCGGCCTGGAGCCAGCCGCGGTGATCGTCGAAATCCTCAAGGAGGACGGCAGTATGGCGCGCCGACCCGACCTGGAGCTCTATGCGCAGCGGCACGGGCTGAAGATGGGAACCATCGAAGACCTGATCCGTTACCGCATCGAAAACGAGAAGACGGTGGAGCGGGTAGCGGTGAGCGACCTGGCCACCGAGCACGGCGTATTCCGCGCCTATGCCTACCACGATTCCATCGACGATTCGGTGCATCTCGCGCTGGTGATGGGCGAGATCCGCGCGGACGAGCCCACGCTGGTGCGCGTACACATGCAAAATACGCTCGGCGACCTGGTGGATGCGTTGACCGAGGGCCATCACCTGACGCTGCGCCAGGCCCTGCAGCGGGTCGCGCAGGAAGGCAAGGGCGTGGTGGTCATCCTGCGCCAGAAAGAGGGGCCGGAGGCCCTGGCGGAACAGATCCGCGGCTATCATATGCCGCAGGAAGCTGCCCAGGGCGGCGTTAACGAGCCGGACGAATTACGCACCTACGGCGTCGGCGCGCAGATCATCGCCGACGTCGGCGTGCAGAAGATGCGCGTGCTGAGTGCGCCGAAGATGCTGCACGGCATCGCCGGCTTTGGCCTGGAAGTGGTGGACTACGTCAAGTGAGCGGATTCGGTATATCAACAGGGACAATAACATGGGTGACATAACGGTGAAAGAGGGTGAGCTCCTGCTGCGCGATGCGCGCATTGCGCTGCTGGTGTCGCGCTTCAACGGTTTCGTGGTGGAGAGCCTCTTGCAGGGTGCACTGGATACCCTCAAGCGGCACGGTGCCGACGAGCGCGACCTGCAGATCGTGCGTGTACCGGGCGCCTACGAAATGCCGATTGCCGCGCAGCGTCTGGCCGCCGGCAAGCGCTTCGACGCCATCATTGCGCTGGGCGCGGTCATTCGCGGCGGCACCCCGCATTTCGAGTATGTCGCCGGCGAATGCACCAAGGGCCTGTCGACGGTGTCGCTGAAATACGATATCCCGATTGCCTTCGGGGTGCTGACCGTCGACACCATCGAGCAGGCCATCGAGCGAGCCGGCACAAAGGCCGGCAACAAGGGCGCGGAGGCGGCCATGTCGACGATCGAGATGATCAACCTGCTGCGTACCCTGGAAAGCTAGTGCCGTTGCAGCCCGTGACCGTGTCGCCCCATGCCCGTGCCCGCGCACGCCGCTACGCCATGCAGGCGCTCTATCAATGGGACCTGTCCGGCACCGCCCTGCACGACATCCGCAACCAGTTCCTGGAGTCCGAGGATTTCTCGAAAACCGACAAGGACTATTTCATAGATCTGTTCAACAATGTTACCAAGAACATTGAAAGTATTGACAATAATATAACAAAATTTATCGATCGCCCGCTGCCGCAGCTGGACCCGGTCGAGCGCGCCATCCTGCGTATCGCCCTCTACGAGCTGGTCCACCGACTGGAGATCCCCTACCGGGTGGTGATCAACGAGGCCGTGCAGCTGACCAAGAAGTTCGGCGCCGAGCAGGGTCACGCCTTCGTCAACGGGGTGCTGGACAAGGCGGCGCACGCGCTCAGGACCGTCGAATACGACCGGCACGCGTCCCGGGCCTAGCCCGCTTCTCGCCGGGCGACGGAACGTCACCCCGGTGACTCAAGAGGTGGAAGATATGCAAGACCTGCACCCCACAGTGTCTCATCGGGCGATGCCTGTCCCGGTGAGGAATGCGGCCTAGCGCATGTCCGGCGACGAGTTCGACATCATCAGCCAGCATTTCACGCGCCAGCCGGTGGCGCGCGAGGACGTGCTGCTGGGGGTAGGCGATGATGCTGCACTGCTGCTGGTGCCCGCCGGGGCCGAGCTGGTCGTGTGCATGGACACACTGGTCGCCGGTGTCCATTTCAGCGCTGACACGCCGGCGGCCGCCATCGGCCACAAGGCGCTGGCTGTAAACCTGAGCGACCTCGCCGCGATGGGTGCCGAGCCGGCCTGGGCGACGCTGGCGCTGACGTTGCCGGAATACCATCCCGTCTGGCTTGCCGATTTCGCACGCGGCTTCTTCGCGCTCGCGGACCATTACCACGTGCAGCTGGTCGGCGGTGATACCACGCATGGCCCGCTGACGGTGACCGTGCAGACCCACGGCTTCATCCGCAACGGCAAGGCGCTGCGCCGGACCGGCGCGCAACCCGGCGACCGGATCTACGTCACCGGGACGCTGGGCGATGCCGGCCTGGCCCTGCAACTGCGCACCGCCGCGAATGAGGGCCTGCGCAAGCGCCTCGATTATCCGCAGCCGCGCATCGAGGCCGGCCTGGCGCTGCGCAAGCATGCCAGTGCCGTAATCGATGTGTCCGACGGCCTGCTGGCCGACCTGGGACACCTGCTGGAGGGCGATGACCTGGGGGCTCGCATCGACATCGATGCCTTGCCGCATTCACAGGCCTTTCTCGAGGCCATCGAACAACCGGGCCCGGGCGCGCGCCCGTCCTATTACGAGCTGCCGCTCAGTGCCGGCGACGATTACGAGCTGTGCTTTACCGTGCCCCCGCCGCAGTGTGCGGAGGTGGAGCAGCGCCTCGGCGGACTGGCCTGCGGCTGCACGGCCATCGGCGTGATCGAGCAGGTGCCCGGCATCCGCTGCCACTACCGGGATGGGCGCGATTACCAGCCGGTCAGTCGCGGTTATCTGCACTTCGTCGATGAGTGAGCCGCTATCACCGCGCCTGTTGCGGCACCCGGTAGATCTGCTGGCGCTGGGTTTCGGCAGCGGCCTGGTGCCGAAGGCACCGGGTACCGCCGGCACCCTGGTGGCGATTCCGGTGTTCCTGCTGGTGCAGACGCTGGCCTGGCCGGCTTACCTGGCGCTGACGGCAGCGCTGTTCCTGGCCGGCATCGCGATTTGCGCGCACACTGCCACGCGCCTGGGCGTGCATGACCACCCCGGCATCGTCTGGGACGAGATCGTCGGTTACCTGGTGACCATGACCCTGGCCCCGGCCGGCTGGACGTGGATTGCCATCGGCTTTGTGCTGTTCCGCTTCTTCGATGTGCTCAAGCCCTGGCCGATCCGCTGGTTCGACCGGTACGTGCGCGGTGGCTTCGGCATCATGCTGGACGACCTGATTGCCGGCCTGTTCGCGGCGGGCGTGCTGCAGTTGCTGGTAATGTATTTTCCGACCGTGTGAACGGCGACTCGCGCAGAGACGCAGAGCACGCAAAGTGACTATTGCCACGGAGAGCGCAGAGGGCACAGGGAAATAAGTATTCCCTAGAGTGCAGATAATACGTGTAGGAGCGGACCGCGTCCGCGATCTTTTCCATTGTTGTTTTGCAGAACCCGGATTGATGCTATTTTTAACTGCAAGCTGTCTTCGCATAGAGCAGGGATACACTCTGTCTCCCTGAGAACCGGGGGTATGTGCCATGTCAGAACCAACTTCGAAAAATACCTTTCATCCGCAAAACGCCGGTCTGACCCGCAGGGAACTGCTGCTGGGGCTGGGTGCGGCAGCAGCGGTGGCGTATGCAGGAACCGCTGCAGCTGCCATGCCGGGGCATGACCACGGCAAGCACAGTGCGCAGCAGCCCGAGTTGCTGGCGGCTGCCAATAACTGTCTCGACAAGGGCCAGCGCTGCATCGCCCACTGCCTGGTCTCGTTCCAGGAGGGCGATACGTCGCTGGCCGACTGCGCCGCGAAGGTGCACGAAATGCAGGCTATATGCGGTGCCTTTTCCTACCTGCTGGCGTCAAATTCAGGCTACCTGGAGGCCTATGCCGGGGTCTGCGAACAGGTGTGCCTGGACTGCGAAAAGGAATGCAGGAAGCACGAGAAACATATCGAGTGCACGGCATGTGCAGACGCCTGTGCCGAGCTGGTGGACCAGATAAAGCTCCGGCTGGCCTAGACATCGATTAGCACAACTGTCGGGCATGTCCAACAGTTGTCATGCCGGATCACACAAGGGTATATAGCGATGAGTGTCGCCCCGCAAGTCCATATTGAGAGTCCCTGGCTGGTGCCGTTCGATGCCAGCTTCGCGGTATCGCGCGCGCTCACCGAGACGTCGGATGCGCCGGACAAGAAAGCCTGCAGGAAAAAGCTGGACCGGCTGATCGACGAGATGGGAGAGTTGCAGCGGCGCCTGTATGCCGCGGACCGTCACTCCGTGCTGCTGGTATTCCAGGCCATGGATGCCGCCGGCAAGGACAGTACCATTCGCGCTGCGCTCAGCGGCGTCGACCCGGCAGGGTTCCAGGTGTACTCGTTCAAGCAACCCTCGGCGGAAGAACTGGATCACGATTTTCTCTGGCGTTCGGCGACGCGCCTGCCGCAGCGCGGACGCATCGGCGTATTCAATCGCAGCTATTACGAGGAAGTGCTGGTGGTGCAGGTGCATCCCGAGTACCTGCAGGGCCAGAAACTGCCGGGGACGATCGATCATGACCGGCTCTGGGACGAGCGCTACGAGTCGATCCGTGATCACGAAAAGCACCTGGCCAGGAACGGTACCGTGATCATCAAGTTCTGGCTCAACGTTTCGCGTGACGAACAGCGCAAGCGTTTCCTGTCGCGGCTGGACGAGCCTGAAAAAAACTGGAAGTTTTCCGGCGGCGATGTCGCCGAGCGCAAGCACTGGGACCGCTACATGCAGGCCTACGAGTCGGCGCTCAACGCCACCTCGCGGCCCTGGGCACCGTGGTATGCAATCCCGGCCGACAACAAGCCGTTCCTGCGCCTGTGCGTCGCCGAAACCATCGTGGAGACCATGAAGCAACTGGATTTGCGCTACCCGGTGGTCACTGACGAGCAGAAGCAGGACTTCGCCGGCATGCGCGAGTTGCTGGAGCGGGGTTGAAGCGTGCCGGTCAGTGACTCGGCTTGTATGCCACGGTTACGGCTTGGCCCGTGTGGTGACAGGACTCAAACCGTTGCTTCCCGGCGGGCCAGCTGACCGGTAATCCACGGTGGAATGGATATAACCACCGGCGGCTGCGTGTTCACGGACGTTCTCCTGTACGGCCATGCGTCCAGCCCAGGGCAAACGATGCGATTGTGCTCGTACATGATACGGGTCAATGTTGTCTGATTCGTATCATGATTGAATAATTTTCATATGAGGAATTGTGTTTATCGGTTAAACAAGCCGATCGTCGCAGTTCCGTCTGTGCACGCGTAGAGTCGTACTCTGCCTGTTATGACCGTTATTTACGCCTGACTCGCACGTCATCGCGTTAAGGGCTGTTTGAGAAACCAGCTACCATGCGGATCGATGAACCGGACCCGCAGCATTTCCGTGCATGGCAGCACTACACTGATTGCAGCGGGGCATCCGTCCGACCCGGTATTGAGAATACGGTACGCGTCAGTCGGACATTCACCTAAAGCCGGCCGGGCATTGCGTGTAACATAGCCACAGTATCCCTGGATCGCATGAAATGCGCATGCCGGGGCAGGTTGCGAACTGATGTGCTGGATGAATCGTCGCGTCGATCCCGGCTGCATAGGGGCCTCCGACCTTCGTTGACCTGCCTGCAATGAGCCGTCATACGATCACGACTGACCTGGACTGAAATGGACGACACGGTACGCAACGACGCACAGGCAAACCCCGTCTGGAATCAGCAGCACGGAACTGCCGATCTGTTCATCGATGCCGGGGTCAGACACCTCAGGATGTTTGCCTGTGACATGAACGGGTCGGTGCTGTTCGACGACGTGCTCCCCAGCAACAGGGACCTGCGGGAACTTTTTTCCGCCTACCGTATCGGCGAGCGTTTCGGTAGCGGGGTGGATGCGCGTGTCTTTATCACCGGCAAGCTGGCCGGAACTGTTCGCGACAGTCTTGGCTTCGGCAAGGTGGTACTCCCGGCAGCCCTGTTCTGGATGGCGGCGCGGAATCTCATCGCGCTGCCCGAGAACAGCGCCGTTGGCACGCTGGCGATCATTGACCTGTCCGCGTCGGGTTACCTGCTCGTCGGTATCGACCGTAGCGGCGAGCTGAAAGACGACCTGCTGCTGCTCAATCCGCGCTGCGGTGCCGGTTCCGGTATCAACCTCGACCGGGTATTGCAGAAACTGGCGCTGCGCCGTGAAGAGGTCGATCCACTACTCTCTGCCTACCTGGGCGAGGCCGGACGAGAACAGCGCGAGCGTGTCAGCGTACGTGCCGACCGCTGCGGGGTGTTCGCCTCTTCGGCCACCATATCAGACAAGAATCAGGGTATCCCCCTGGATATCGCCCTGGCCACGACCCTGAAATCGGAGGTGCTGAAGGCCTGCAGGAAATTACCCGGGGGTTACGAGAAGGTCTGTCTGACCGGGCGCATCTTTCGCTGGCAGTACGCCAGGGATTGCGCCGTGGACTTGCTGCGCGCCAACGGCGTGCAGGCGATCGCTTTCGATACAGAGAACACGCAGGTACTGGAATCACTGCGCAGCATGGTGCAGCGCATCGGCGCCGAGCATCTCGCCCAGCCCGACCGGCGTCTGATCGCCCACAGCGAGCCGGAGGAATATCCGTCCTTCGCCGAACTGAAATCGCGCTACGAGGCAAATGGTCGTTATCTGCGCCTGGCGGATGAACCGCTTCCGCCGTACACGCCACAGCGGCTGGCCCAGCATCCGGTCATCCTCGGTCTGGATGTGGGTTCCACCATGGCCAAGGCCGTGCTGGCCGATGCCGTGAGTGGCGAGAGCCTGTTCATGACGGCCTATAGCAATGCCGGTGACACCATCGAGACCGTGAAGCAGCTATTCAGGGACCTGCGTACCAGCGGCGTGGAGCAGCTCGAGATACGCAGCATCGGCATCACGGGTTCCGCACGCTACCAGGTACAGCAGGCATTGACTCGCATCTATCCGGTGCTGGGCGAGCGGATCACGGTGCTGGTGGAAAACTACGCCCATGCGCGGGGTTCCATCGAGCATGCCCGGCGTCACGTCCGCCGGCTCAGGGAGCAGGGCTACACCGACGTCAATGAACAGTTCTGTATCCTGATCGACATTGGTGGCGAGGACACCAAGATCTCTACCGTCGCCCTGGAACAGGCCGAACTGTTCGATAATGCCATGAACCTGAAATGTTCGGCTGGCACCGGCAGCCTGATGGATACGCTCGGTTCCATGTTCGAAAGTGGCAGCATCGCCGAGGCCTGTGAGCAGGCGTACCTGGCTCCCCGTTCCTTCGCCATCAATGCCACCTGCGCCGTGTTCCTGATGGAGAACGCCAGCAAGCTCCAGGCCCAGGGGGTGCCCCGTGACCAGATTCTGGCCTCGGCGAACTGGGCCATTGTGGAGAACATGGCGCGGTCCCTGTGGACCCAGCTGGAGTTGCCCGGCAATGCGGTGGTTCTCCTGCATGGCCAGACCATGCTTTCGGAACCGCTCCCGCTGGCCGTGACTCACCGTCTGCAAACATACCTGGGCCGGCCGGCGTATGCCCTGGTGCCGCCCAATCCGGGGCATCGCGCCTGTATTGGCCTGATCCGCACCCTGCAGCAGGGTTCGCTACCGGGCTTCGCCTGGATACACCTCGATGATTTCATCGATACCCGGTTCGAGAAGCATGTCATTGTCTGCAAGGGAGCTGCCTGTGGCGATCATGCGGCACGCTGCAACCGCTGCTCGCTCAAATGTCGCGGGACAGATGGTGAGAAGATCTCCTTTACCCTGGGCGGATGCACCGCGATCAATGAACTGCTGGGCAGAAAGGAAAAACACCAGACACCGATCAAGCCGCCGCGTGACGCCTACAAGGAGATCTGGGACTTCATCAACAACCAGCATCCCAGGAGCGAGGATCCGCGCCGGCTGGTCATCCCGCGCAGCTTCGTTGTCTCGGAGTGGGCCTATTTTCTGGCGCGGATTTTTGTACAGCTTGGGATTACGGTCCATGTCGACACGGTACGCGAAAAGGATCTGACCGATGCCCAACCCAACCTGAATATCGACACCTGTGCGCCGCAGATCGGTGCCTTGGGCCAGTATCAGCGCCTGGCTTGCGAGGCGCACGGCATGATCCTCGTTCCGCAGATCGAGACCCTGCCGACCGGCGGGAAGAGTCGCGGTCTTGCCTGCACCACCAACCAGGGTGGCGTAGCGGTTGCCATGAATCTCGCGGGAATGGGCTGCCCGGCAGCGCGGTTCCATATCTTCCATCTCAATCTCGACCAGCTCGACGCCGGATATATCAGTGCCCAGTTGCATGGCCGTCTCGAAGCGCTGTTCCGTTTCTACGGCATCACACCCACGGCAGACGCGTTGTACACGGTCGTGGAACAGGCCCTCGCGGACCACCGGCGGCTGCGGCAGGACGCCGCCGACCTCGCCGCCGATCTGGCCGAGGAAGCCCTTGCAGAAGGCCGCCAGGTGGCGCTGGTGGTCGGGCGTGAGTACATTCTCAATCCCGGCATCTATGACAGCCATATCCGGCGCCTGCTGCGCGACAGGCGTATGACTGTCATACCGTCCTATGTGCTGGACATGGATCTGGACGAGGATTTCAGCCACATTTACTGGCGCAATCCCCATTTCATCGTGAGTCTCCTGAACGCGGTGTCACATCGCAGCCTGCACCGGCGTTTGCATCATGAGCGTCTGCGCGACGTGTTTCGACGTATCGAGACAGATGCCGGAGACAGGCTGCTGCCGGTGGTTCAGGTCTCGACCTTCAGCTGCGGTCCGGACAGTGTCACCGCGCACTATATCTCCGAGATCATGAAACAGCGGCCATTCCTGCTGATCCAGTCCGACGCCGTCATCAAGGAACTGGCGCATCTCGAAAACCGCGTAAATACCTATGTGAAGCAGCTCGAGCAGGGTTTGCACGGCAAGTTGCATGTCGCAGGGCAGGAAGGCACCTTCGAGATGCGGAAAATCGACAGCCTGGCGAGTGAGGAACCGATCAATCGCGAGACCGACGTGCTGTATTTCCCGACCCTGTCCGACAACCGCACGCTGTGCGCCGTGCTGCGCGGTGCAGGCTATACCTGCATCGATAACTATGACGATGCGACCTATGATCTGCAGGAGCTGGTCAAGGCCGGCCGCAAGGTGGCCGGTGATGCGGCCTGCACACCACTGGCGAGCATCTATGCCGA
>DATKZN010000251.1:0-4026 GCA_035527955.1 Gammaproteobacteria bacterium | reverse complement strand
GTCGAGACGTATTTCAAGGACAACATTGCCGCGGGCACCGAGTTCACCGATGAGACCCGGCTGGCCATCGCGTCCAAGCTGCGTGACCAGAAGCTCGGGCTGGGCGGTACCGACATGCGCTCCCTGCTGCGGGACGGTGTGCCGGTCGTCATCAATGTTACCGAGCTGGATCCCGAGGATGATGTGGTACGTGATGATGCCGAGGTAGTAGCGGAGATCGATGGCCAGCCGCTTCGCTGGGGGCAGGTCAAGGTGCCTTTAAGTGCGGGCGGCAGTTCAGCGTCGGTGGAGCGGCGCATCAGCACGCTTGACGAATTGATCGACTACCGGATTATGACCAGCAAGGCACGGGCCACAGGCCTGGAGCAGGATCCGGCCTACCTCAATGCCTTCAACGAGTACAAAAAGGTACACCTGATCAATCTGCACAGGGGCAAGCTGGTCGAGGCGTTCGCACCGGGTGATGAGGAAGTACGGAATTACTATGCCGAGCATCGCGACACCATCATGATTCCGGCGCGCCGCAAGCTGCAGATCGTGGTGCTAAAGACCAGGGAGGACGCCGAGGCGATCAAGCAAATGATCGAGAGCGGAACGATTACCATGTATCAGGCGGCGCAGGACCATTCCATTATCCCTGCGTCTGGCAAGACGCTGGGCGAGATCGGCTGGGTGACGGAAGGCACGGGCTTCCCCGAGCTGGACAAACTGGCCTTTTCACTGGCCCCCGGCGAGCTGGGCGGACCGGTTGAAACTCCGAACGGGTGGCATCTGGTGCAGGTGCAGGACATGGAAGATGCAATCTATGCTGACCCCGATGAGGAACGCACGCGGCGCATGACCAGGCGACGCATGATCAAGGAACGGCTGAACGAGTACGTGGTGGGCTTGCGAGAGAAAGATATTCCGGTCGAGGTCTACAGCGACAGGCTCTCTTACCACATGCAGAAGGAGATCGACTGGTACAAGATCAAGTCCGAGACGGGTACCCAGTCGCCGGAAAAGGTCTACGAAGAAATCGAAAAGCTGCGCGGCGGCAACGCGCCCACCATCGGCGGCGAGTAGCGGCAAACGTGCCGGCGGGTATGGGCGATCAACGAGTGCCACGATCCTGAATGGTCCGGACTGCAACACAGCTCGGGCGGCTGACGTCTCGATGTGCACCCGAGGGTCTGTTCGCAGCCTGGCGCAAGGGGAGGGTGCGGTGTGCCGTACTGCTCTCCCTTTACCTGTTGCCGGCCCTCGCACCGGGGGCCGATTTTCAGACACCGGCCATTACCGCGCTGGATCTGAAAGCCCGGCAGGACACGCCGGAGGCCTACCTGGTCGTGGACGTACGGGACGTGCAGGAGTATCGAAAAGGCCATATCCCCGGCGCCATCAACATCCCGCAAGACACGCTGGATCAGCACCTGGATGAGCTGCGCAACCCGAATGGCGTGGTTATCTACTGTATCGTCGGCCGGCGCACCCGGCTGGCCGAGCAGACTTTGCTCGATAACGGTTTCGAAAATGTCTTTCACATCGAGCGCGGCTTCGGTGGCTGGCTTATGGCCAACTACCCGGTCATGAAGGGGCGCAAGCCCTGACGCATTAGCTGCCGCCTGCTCGGATCTGCAGCCTCCATTTAGACGAGTCGCATTCCTTCTGATGGCAAGGTTGCTGGCCGAATGAATTCGGCCCTAAAGTAGAGTCGAATTCATTCGACCAACGGTGTTTCATCGCCATTGAATCAGCCCTGTAGGGTCGAATTCATTCAACCATTCACACACCAGCAGGCGTGCTACGGTGCTATCCGTGAACAATGGATGACGACCGCGGGTAACCGTCGTGATTAAATAGGATTTAATGTAGGGTGCGTTGCACGCACCGTCAATGGTGCGCACAGCGCACCCTACAATCAAACATGCCCTGTGTCCGCCACAACACCCGGGGCGCGAACCGGCTGCTACGCTATTGCCATACGGCTTCACGCAACGTCCGGGGCATACAACCCGGGGAAAGTGAGTTGATATTTGTTATATATCAATTAATAATGTGATTAACATAGATAATAAATGAACATTATTCAGGCATGAGGGCTGCGTCAAGCACCACCCGGCCAGCCCCGGAGTCTGTTGGTGTCAATACTGATAAAAATACTTAATTGTGTGTTTTAATAAGCTGTAAACAATATAAATAATATTACGCGGCCTGCGATCGGACGGTATGGCTGCGGATGCTAATAATAAGAGGTTGATTGCAGTGCGCACACTCAGACAGTACTGGGAAAGACTACTCTCAAGGCTGAAACAGCCATCTGCAGCTCACAGCCGCCAGACGACCGGTTCGGACGTTCTTGAACACGAGCTATCCGCCATCAGCAGTCAAAACCGGGCCCTCGCCGAGCAGGTGCAGCAGTATCGCACGGATCTTGAACGTGTCCGCGATGAAGAAAATCGCCAGATCGTTGAGCTGGATCAGGTTCGCCACAGCCTGGAGATTGCCAGGGATGAGGACAGCCGGAAGCTGGCCGAGCTTGAATCGAGCAACAGCCGACTGGCGACCGCCAGGGAGGCAGACAGCGCCAAAATCCTCGATCTGGGAAAGCGACTTGCGGAAATAGAAACCGAGCGCGACCAGGCACGTGACCAGGTCCAGGCACTTGAAGACGCGTTGACCGATACGACATCCCGGCTGCAGAAGACAGATATCCAGATCAGGAACCTGCAGGTCCAGTCGGTCGAGCAGCTGCGACAGTTGGAAGATTCACTCTCAGATGCCGGCAACCGCCTTGAATCCATGGATAACCAGGTCAGGATACTGGGCATCAAGCTGGAAAATGAACGCCAGCATGTGCTCAAGAATTTCCAGGTTATGCAGAGTCGGGTTCACAAGCAGAATTATCGCCTGAACTGGACGATTACGGCTGCGGTTTTTGCCTTGTTGCTCGGTGCTGTCGCAGGGGGAGTCCAGCTCTGGCATGGACAGAAGAATGCCGTCATGCTCTCCGACATGAGCAGGGATATCAAGACAGTGATGACCGCCGTTAACAGAGGCTTGAGTGGAACGACTACTATGGACGACCTGCCGCTGGAAGAAGAGCTGCAACCACACGCTGCTGACAGCGGCGCCTTAATGGATGCAACACCGGCATATGCTGCAGCTGAAACAGCGCAACCAGCAGCTACCGAAGATACCGCTAGCAGCGAGTCCGAGCCTGGCCGGGTGTTATCCGGAAATCCACCCGGTCGTGCCCGTACTATTTTCAGTGCGGGAGAACGGCAATACACACGGCAGGATGCAAGGAAATTTTTCGAGGACAATGCGGCCAACGCGGATGTCACCACGCTTCCGAATGGCGTCCAGTACCGGGTTGTCAGGTTTGGCAGCGGCAAGTCGCCAACGCTCGCTGACCAGGTCGTGGTTTCCTACGTGGGGATCAGGCCTGATGGCGAGGTAACGACTGAAACATATTCCGACGGAGCGCCAATGACGTTCAGCATGAAGCAGGTCATGCCCGGCTGGCAGGAAGTACTGCTCGAAATGCGGGAAGGGGCAGAATTCGAGCTGTATGTACCGTCGAACGTGGCGAGCACTGGCGGTGTAAGGAAACGCGGCTTGCGCGGTTTCGAGCCAAGTATCTATCTCATCGAGCTGTTGCAGGTTGTCGACAATGCCGCGACCGATCCAGCCGGGCCTGCAAACTGAACAGGCGCAGGAGTCTTCCCGATAGGTGGTTAACCACCCTGCAGTCGTTCCATGCAGGTCACCATGAAATTCGCTCAGCTTTGTTTTGAGTCCCCGCCGGGGAATCAGCAAATCCCTCGTCTTTAGGTGACGGGTCGGTAGGAATGTAAATGATCTTCAGTAGAAGATTCATATGACTCATAAAGAAGGATTCCTTCACTCGCCGGGACACCTGCAGAGATGTCGGCGCTAGAGCACCAATTGCAGGCGCCTTGGGCGACGCATGAGCAGTTGCCGGTAGGCCTGGCTGAGGGGATAGAAATAAGATTGTTGTCTGAATAAATTCCCGCTACCCAA
>DATKZN010000250.1:0-2593 GCA_035527955.1 Gammaproteobacteria bacterium | reverse complement strand
AGGTACTCGAACTGTTCGATGTCGTGCTGCAGCTTGTGCGCGCTGGTGAAGTTGAAAGTATCGCCCGGCTGCGGGTCGCGGGTCGGATAAAAACCCTGCGGTATTTGTCCACAGCTGCGCATCAGGTGGCAGGCCCTGCTGAAATAAGCGGCAGCCGGTTCGAGTTCACCCGTGTCCTGCAGGCACAGACCCAACAGCCAGTTGACCCTGACATCATCGGGATTGTCTGCGGCACCCGTCGTCAGCAGCCGGATCGCCTCCGGGTAGTTCCTGGCACTCTTGTGATATTCGGCCAGCACCACGATGGCGTCCGTGCGATGCGGATCGAGCTCGATCACCTTTTGCAGGCAATCCATGGCCTCACCTGGCCGGTTCAGCCTGCTGCAGGCGATCGCCAGGTTGAAGTATGCCGTGCAATTATCCGGCTGCAGGTCGAGGACGCGCCGGTAGCTGTTGGCAACCGCGGCAAAATCACCGGCCGCGATCTGCACACTTGCCAGCGCCGCCCAGACGGCGGGGTTATCCGGCTGTGTACGGCAGGCTTTCAGGCACAGGTTACCGGCTTCGACGACATGTCCCTGCTGCAATAATTGTTGAATATTTATCTGGAGGCCGACCATATTCTGCGCACACGATACTGCAAATTGGCAAATTATTACATGCTGCAGGTAACGACAAGGTTACAATTTCATGACAGCAATACCAAGGGTCAACCCTGCTCCCTTGCGGTGGCACAGCGAATGCACAGGATCGCCGCGGGGTCCATCTCCAGACGGCGCACATCAATGGGTTCGCCGCAATCCTGACAATCGCCGAACTCGCCCTTGTCCAGGCGACGCAGGGCAGCGGCGATTCGCTGCAGTTCCAGTTGCCGGCGTCGTATCTGTTCCTGTGACATGGCCTGCCCCTGCAGTGCGTCCATGCGCGACAGCCGGCCGACACTGGTCTGGTCGAGTTCGACCACCCGGGCCGCATCCTCACCGGTCTGCAGCAGCGAATGCAGTTCCCGCCGGAATTGCAGCAGTCGCTGCCTGAAGTGTTCGAATTCTGCTTCACTTAACATGCGGCAAGATCTCCCTTGAATACACCCCGTAACAATTCAGTCGCATGGAAACAGTGGCCCCGGACAGGTTTCCCAGTATAATCCCTGTTCCTGCAAATCCCTGCCGCGACCGCGGCCACGAATATTCTATATGATCAGTAACTTGCGAAATATCGCCATTATCGCGCACGTCGATCATGGCAAGACGACCCTGGTAGACAAACTCCTGAGCCAGTCCGGCACGCTCGGCGAACGCGCCGCCGCACCCGAACGGATCATGGATTCCAGCGACCTGGAGAAGGAACGCGGTATCACCATCCTGTCGAAGAACACCGCCATTCGCTGGGGCGACTACCGCATCAATATCGTCGACACCCCCGGCCATGCCGACTTCGGTGGCGAGGTGGAACGTGTGCTCTCCATGGTGGACTCGGTGCTGCTGCTGGTGGATGCCGTGGACGGCCCGATGCCGCAGACCCGCTTCGTCACCCAGAAGGCCTTCAACCTGGGACTGAAGTCGATCGTGGTGATCAACAAGATTGACCGTCCCGGCGCCCGCCCCCACTGGGTGCTCGACCAGACTTTCGACCTGTTCGACCGGCTCGGCGCAACCGAGGAGCAGCTGGACTTTCCCGTGATCTACGCCTCCGCGCTGCAGGGCTATGCCGGCACAGACCCGGCCCACCCCGGCAAGGACATGACGCCACTGTTCGAGACCATTATTTCGATGGTGACACCGCCGCTGGTCGACCTCGAGGGACCGTTCCAGATGCAGGTCTCCTCGCTGGACTACAGCAGCTACGTCGGCGTTATCGGCATCGGCCGCATCAGTCGCGGCAAGATCAAAACCAACATGCAGGTAACGCTGGTCGACCGCCACGGCAAGCGGCGCAACGCCCGCATCGGCCAGGTGTTCGGTTTCCTGGGCCTGGAACGCATCGAGGTCCCCGAAGCCCAGGCCGGTGACATCATCGCGTTTACCGGCATCGACAAGCTCGGTATCTCGGACACCCTGTGCGACCCGGCAGCCGTCGAGGCGCTGATGCCGCTGTCCGTGGACGAACCTACCGTAAGCATGACCTTCCAGGTCAACAATTCGCCCTTTGCCGGCAAGGACGGCAAGTACGTCACCTCGCGCAATATCCACGAACGCCTGCAGCGCGAACTGATCCACAACGTGGCGCTGCGTGTCGAGGATACCGGGGACCCGGACAAGTTCCGCGTTTCCGGCCGCGGCGAACTGCATCTGGCCATCCTTATCGAGACCATGCGCCGGGAGGGGTTTGAACTGGGCGTCTCCCGCCCGGAAGTCATCCTGAAAGAGGTGGACGGCGAACTCCAGGAACCCTACGAGCAGGTGACCGTTGACATCGAAGACACTCACCAGGGCACCATCATGGAGAAACTCGGGGAACGCGGCGGCGACCTGACCAACATGGTGCCGGACGGCAAGGAGCGGGTGCGCCTCGACTACATCATGCCGTCGCGCGGCCTGATCGGGTTTCGGACCGAGTTTCTGACCGGCACCCAGGGGACCGGTCTTATCTACAG